>JAZUOM010000026.1:0-39568 GCA_045604645.1 Ruminococcus sp.
AGCACGGCATCAGAATCGTTCTCGATATCGTTATGAACCACCCTGGTTATAACACAATCTACGATATGAAAGAGTACAACTTCGGTGCTTTCGTATCAGGTTATGGCGACAACTATGCTATGGACCAGTACTACAACTGGAAAAACAACGCTAACTACCACCGTTCAATCGACTACACCTCTTCTGCTGCAGCTTCAGGCTGGGCTAACTGGTGGGGCGGCAGCTGGATCAGAGCTGGTATCACAGGCTATGACAGACAGGGCTCTGACGCTTTAACAGGTACAGCCGGCGGTGACCTCCCTGACTTCAAGACAGAATCAGGCAGCACTGTTTCTGTTCCTACTTTCCTCCAGAACAAGTGGAAGACAGAAGGCAGATACAACGAAGAGATGAACGGCTTAAACGCTTGGTTCTCAAAGACAGGCAACTCAAAGACTGTCAGAAACCACCTCGTATACTGGCTCTCAGAGTGGGTTAGAGAATACGGTGTTGACGGTTTCAGATGCGATACTGCTAAACACGTTGAACTTGCTTCATGGAAGGCTCTGTCTGACGAATGTACAAAGGCATTAAACGAGTGGAGAGCAAACAACAAGGGCAAGGTTGAGGCTGCATCATGGACAGATGAATTCTGGATGACAGCAGAAGACTACGGCACAGGCGTAAACAAGGACAACTACTACACACAGGGCGGATTTGATTCAAAAATCAACTTCTCGTTCACTGGTGGCGGCGGTGTTCCAAACGTAGGCTCTATCAACAACACATATTCAGACTACGCTAACAAAATCAACAACGACCCTAACTTCAACGTACTCACTTATATTTCATCACACGATACTGCACTTTGCAGAAACGACCTGATTTATCAGGGCTCAGCACTCCAGCTTATGCCTGGTGGTATCCAGATTTTCTACGGTGATGAGAGTAACCGTCAAAAACTCAATTTGGGCATCAGCGGTATAAATGACCACCTGCTCCGTTCAGATATGAACTGGACCTCAATGGACAACAACGTTCTTTCTCACTGGCAGAAGGTTGGTACTTTCAGAAACAACCACATTGCTGTTGGTGCAGGTTCTCATACTTCACTTACTGCTACAAGCGGTGCCGGCTTTGCAAGAGAATATAACAAAAACGGTGTCAGCGACACAGTATTTGCTGTAATCGGCGCAAACAAAAACACAGAAGTTACACTCACAGTTAACAATATCGTTCCTGACGGCACAGTGCTCAAGAACACATACAACAACACTACTGCTCAGGTTTCAGGCGGCAAGGTTAAATTCAACTCAGGTGCTAACGGCACTATCCTCTTAGAAGTTGAGGGTGCATCAAAATCACCTGACGTATCTGTTTCAAACACAGGTGGCAACTTTGCTGATACACTTACTATCACAGCAACACTCAACGAGTATGCTACATCAGGTACATACAAGATTGGTAACGCAGCAGCTGTAACATTCACAGGTTCAAAAACTTTCACAATCGGTGCAAACATGGCATTTGATGAGTCAGTTACAATCAAGTTTACAGCAACTGACGGCACAAACACAAAAGAACGTTCATATACATACACAAAGATTGACCCTAACGCTACACCATTCAAGTTCCCAACTGAGAGAACTGTATATCTGCTTGACACAGCTTCATGGGGTAGTGCTAACGCTTACACATGGCCTACAGGTGGCTCAGGCTCACCGGCATGGCCTGGTGCTGCTATGACAAAAGTAGGCACATACGAGGGCAATGACGTATACTCATACAATGTTCCTGCCGCTGACTCAAATATCATCTTCAACAGCGGTGCAACACAGACAGACGACCTTACATTTGCGCAGTATTCATATTATGATAACGGCGCTAAGAAATGGGTATATGTAGGTGCTCCTGTAATTCCAACACAACCATCTACACAAAAACCTACACAGATACCTACACAGATTCCAACACAGATACCTACACAGATTCCTACACAGATTCCTACTATTCCGGACGATCCTATTGGCGGCACACTTTACTTAGGTGACCTTGACGGCGACTCTGAGGCTACTGTACTTGACGCTACATACATCCAGAAATATGCTGCTGAGATAATACCATCACTCACAGCTAATCAGTTTATCACAGGTGATGTTGACAGCGATACATACGTTACTGTTATCGACGCTGCTATTATCCAGAGATATGTAGCAAGCCTGCCTGTAAACCAGCCTGTTGGTCAGCCAATCAAAGAACATGTTGGCGGTGACCCAACAGAGCCACCAACACAGGCACCAACATCTGCGCCTACACAGGCTCCAACATCTGCACCTACACAGGCTCCAACACAGGCACCTACATCTGCTCCTACTCAGGCGCCAACTCAGGCTCCTACAACCCCAATCGTAAGTGATAAGAACACTATCTATGTAGATATGGGTTACCAGTGTGATGCTTATGCTCACTACTGGGAAGAGGGCGGTGACGCTCCTCTGACATGGCCTGGTCTCAGAATGGAAAACGTGTCAGGCAATATCTACAAGATTGAAGTTCCAAGTAGTTACAACAAGATTATTTTCTCAAGTAACGGTTCAGATCAGACCGGCAACCTTGATATTCCTGGTAACAACTATATCTACTACAAGAGCTCTGGCTCATGGTCAGTATATGGCGACAATCCTAACCCAAACCCAAATCCTAACCCGATACCTGGCGACTTTGATTTCTCAAATCCACGCACAATCGTAGTTATAGATGACGGTAACTGGGGTAGCGTATATATTCATTACTGGAATGGTTCGGGCGGTACTGTATGGCCTGGCGACCAGATGACTTCTATCGGTCAACTCGACGGACACAATGCTTATGCGTTCACTCTCGATAGCCAGTATAGCGATTTTGTTATCAATATCGGAAGTAATGCAAACCAGTCTGCAAACTTAACTGTAGGTTCTGCATACCAAGCATTCAGAACTTCAAGCAAATCTTTCTTTGACGCAAGTCATCTTTTGAAATAACATCAATCATATAACTTTTTGGGCACAGGGTAAAACCTGTGCCCTTTTTTTATCGCTTTCCCCTTACTTGTCCAATTAACGGCTTTTCATGTACAATTAGTCCCCAAAAAATTGACAAATTAGAAAAATAATATATAATGTGATTATCTATAATTATATAGTGGGTTATTATGAGTAATTATGCTTTTGCATTGTTACGCACCACTCAGGGAGGTAATCTAATTGTTCCAGATTTTTAAGGAACACAAGGGCTTTTCAAAACAGATTTTTCTGCTAGCTAAAAACGAGCTTATAAAAACATACAAGGGCGCTGTTATCGGTCCATTCTGGGCTGTTGTAAAACCAGCCTTCACCCTATTTGTTTACTGGTTTGCATTCACTGTCGGTATCAAAGACTTTGGTGCAGTTGATGTATCGGTTAACGGTCAGTTTATTGACGTGTTTGACCGTTTCACATTTATGATTGTCGGATTTATCCCTTGGTTTTTTATTTCTGACAGCATAACCCAGGGTGCTAAATGTATCAAAGCTAACCGCCAGTTTGTAACAAAAGTCAAGTTTCCTGTGTCTACCATTATGACATACACTTCCCTTGCAAGACTGTTTGTGCACTTCCTGTTAGCGACACTTATGTATCTGTACATCACACTCGTTTCAGGCGTTGACTTCAGCATTTACAACCTGCAGTTCTTCTTCTACTGTCCGCTGATGTTTATGTTCTTTGTAGCACTCACATGGTCAACCGCCCCGATGTCTGCTTTTTCTGCTGACTTTGAGAATATGATTGTATCAATTATGTCAGGTATATTCTGGGTATCAGGCATCATCTACAGCAGCTACGACTTTACATCAGGCTTTTTGAAATACCTGATGCTTCTAAATCCAATCAACTTCTTTGCAAACGGATACAGAAACGCATTTTTGTATCACAGATGGTTCTTCGAATATCCGCTTGAACTCATCATTTTCTTAGTTGAATTTGTGGCTATTGTTGCACTTGGTATATTCAACTACAACAGATTGCGCAAGAGATTACCTGATGTATTGTAAGGAGAATAAAATGGCACAACCTATTATTTCTTTTAAAAATATCAGCAAGGAATACATCCTTTATAAAAACGACAAGGAAAGATTCCGTGCTCTGTTCTTAAAACCAAAGAATCCTAAAATAAATAAAGCACTGAAAAACGTCAGCTTTGATATCTATCCTGGTGAATCGGTTGGTATCATTGGCGACAACGGTGCGGGTAAATCAACTATACTCAAGATGATTACAGGTGTTGCTCATCCTGACGAGGGCGAGGTCGAAGTACACGGCAAGGTAGCAGCTCTGCTTGAGCTTACTGCCGGTTTTTCGATGGAGATGACAGGCAGAGAAAACATCTATCTCAAAGGATATATCCTCGGACTCAACGACGAGTATATCAAAACTATCGAAGAAAAAATCATCGACTTTGCACAGCTTGGCGATTATATCGACCAGCCTGTAAGAACATACAGTAGCGGTATGAGACTGCGCCTTGGCTTTGCTATTAACATCAACATAGAGCCGGATATCCTCGTTGTTGACGAGGCGCTTTCTGTTGGTGACGCTTCATTCAAAAAGAAATGTAAAAGCAAAATCAACGAAATTATCAAAAGCGGTATCACAGTTCTCTATGTAAGCCACAATCAGGCAGGCGTAAAAGAGCTGTGCAGTCGTGCTATCTTTATGAAAAAAGGCGAACTTATTTATGACGGCGACGTCAACGAGGCTTACAGAGTTTACGAGGAAAGCAAAATTAAGAAATAATTCTATTTTAGAATATTAAGTCATCTCAGAGGAATTTTATGTTCAGTGATTTTGTAAAAAACGAGATTTATATGTCATGTGAATATATAAAGTCACATTCTGTTTTTTTTAGCAAAGGTATTGTCGTCAACATTATCGGCGAGCACATATTATGTGACTATATCAAAAACACACTGGCTTATCTCAACAACAAAACTGAATACAAATGTATCCAGTATCAGCACAAAAGTTCTGATACTCTTTCAAGCACTGTTTTAAGACAGTGCTTTTTGTACTGTTTTGATGCAAGAAAAGGTACATCTCAGCTTGACGACCTGAAAAAAGCACTTGATTATGCAAAGAACTTTGCCGACGCTCAGTTTTTGTGTATGACGATTATCCCAAATCTTGAAAAACGCTACGACACTCAGGCACTAGCTGAAATGGAATTGTCAAACGCACTCTCTGGCTCTCCCCTGACAGAAGTAGAAAAACTTCTGTCGTCATATCTCAACAAATTATGTATCAAGCAAATCCGCTTTGATAACTTTATTATCGAAGACTGCGATGAAAATCCACTTAACATAAGTGACATCACAAACAAAGCACTAAAAAACGGTAGCGTTACTATCGATTCAAACGACGCTTTCTTGACAGCATCTGCTATCAGTATGTCTGATGCAGTAAACGCTGTTTTCACCGTGCTGAAAAACGGCAAACACGCAAATGTGTACAACGCAAGCGGTGAAAGTATGTCACTGTATGATTTAAAATCATTTGTCTACAAAGCTCTTTGCCCGTATGGTATTTCGCTCAATTTTAACAGCTCAAAAACGCTGAGCAAAAATTCCTACATGGTACTCAGTAGCGGTAAATTACAATCTCTTGGTTTTTCATATCTGTGCGACAACCACACAAGACTGCTTTATGCTATGTCTGATTTGGTCAGCGATAAATACAACATAATTGCCGACAAAACCAACTCGCTGTACGACGGAAAACTCAGCTACATAAGAAAAATGGAGCTTGAATTACTACAGCAAGTTGATATGATTTGCAAACAGCACGGTATCAAGTACTTTTTGTCCGGTGGCACTATGCTAGGTGCTGTACGACACAAGGGCTTTATACCTTGGGATGATGACATCGACATCGCAATGCTCAGAGAAGATTTTGAGATATTCAAATCTGTCTGCAAAGAAAAACTGTCAGACAAATACCAGTACCAGACTTTTGAAAACAAAGACGGGTATCACTACTTCTTTGACAAAATCACAATAAAAGACACCTATTTTGCCACAAAATACTCTGACGATTATGATATGCTCAAGGGTATTTCCATGGACATTTTTGTCTTTGACAAGACATCTGACAACAAATTTTTCCAGAAACTGCATTACAAATCACTTATGATGCTCAGACTGTTGATGAATGTAAGATGGAAGAATTACGCACGAAAAGATAAAGGCTATGCGCTTTCAAAAATATTGTTGCCACTGCTTAGACTGTTCTCAATGGACACCTACAGCAAATGGTACGACCAGTTGCTGAGAAAATACGAGCACAAACAGACCTCTACCGTATTGCCTCCTGCAACAGACCACAAATGGCGCGGGGTTATGCCAAAAAACTGGTTTGAAAACGTGACTGACGCTCCTTTTGAAAACGTGATGTCATATATTCCGACAGGCTATGACAAGTACCTTAAACAATGGTACGGCGACGATTATATGGAGCTTCTGCCTCTTTGCAAGCGAGTAGGCTCCCACGATTTTTACAGACTTGATATCGGCAACGAAATCAAAGCCGATATAAACGCTGACTTTAAACACTACAACTACAAAGGCGAGTTGTTATAAGGAGATTAATTATGGTATTTTCAGTTATTCTTGCCGGTGGCACAGGAAACCGTATGGGAAACACAGATAAGCCAAAACAGTTTCTTACTATCAAAGATAAACCTATAATCATCCACACTATCGAAAAATTTCTTTCTCAACCTGATTTTGAGAAAGTGATTGTACTGTCCCCTGCTATGTGGATTGAATACACAAAGCAGATTATTGCAAAATATATCGGCGAGTGTGACAAGGTTGCTGTAATTGAGGGTGGCGACACAAGAAACGAAACAATCATGAACTCGATTAAGTATATCGAGGATAATTACACACTTGATGATGATACTATCATCGTTACACACGACAGCGTCAGACCTTTTGTAACTCATCGTATTATCAAAGAAAACATCGAATCTGCCAAAACATACGGTGCATGTGACACAGTTATTGCGGCTACTGACACTATTGTAGAAAGTGTAGATGGCAGGCTTATCAGCAATATTCCTAACCGCAACAATATGTATCAGGGACAGACTCCGCAGTCATTCAAGGCTAAAAAACTCAGGGATATCTACCTTTCACTTACTGATGATGAACGCGATATTCTCACAGATGCCGCCAAAATACTGGTTATGAAAGGTCACGATGTACACCTTGTAACGGGCGAAACTTATAATATCAAAATCACATACCCTTATGACCTGAAAATCGCAAGATCACTTTTAGAGGACGAAATAAATGATTAACGCTATATACAGACTCAGTGCTCCAAGACGATTTGAAATCGACTTTGAAAGCATCAGTTTTAGTGACAACTGCATAGTCAGACCGACTCACCTGTCGATTTGTAACGCTGACCAGCGATACTATCAGGGCACTCGTGACGCCAAGGTTCTCAAACAAAAGCTACCTATGGCACTTATCCACGAGGGTGTCGGCGAGGTAGTATACGATAAAAGCGGAACTTTTAAGACAGGCGACAAGGTTGTTATGATACCTAATATCCCTACAAACGAAGACGAAATTATCGCCGAAAATTACCGCGAGGACAGCAAATTCTGCGCAAGCTCTGCTGATGGATATATGCAGGAACTTGTCGAAATTTCAAAAGACCGACTTGTAAAGTTGCCACAAGACATCAACCTTGATGTTGCGGCTTTCACAGAAATCGTCAGCGTCAGCGTACACGCTATCTCACGTTTTGACGAAATCGCACACAAACGACGCGATGTGGTTGGTGTATGGGGCGACGGTAACCTTGCTTTTATCACAGCACTTTTCTTGAAAAAGATGTTCAAAGAAACCAAGGTATATGTTTTTGGCATCAACCGTGACAAGTTAAATGACTTTTCTTTTGCTGAGCAAACCTACCTGACTACTGAAATTCCATCTGATTTAAAAATCGACCACGCTTTTGAATGTGTTGGTGCAAACGGCTCGCCTGTTGCTATTGAACAGATTATTGAGTACATTAGACCAGAGGGCACTATCTCGATTATGGGTGTTTCTGAATATCCTGTACCTGTTAACACACGAATGATACTCGAAAAAGGTCTCAGGCTATTTGGTACAAGCCGAAGTGGTAAAGCCGACTTTGAAAAAACAATCGAGATGTATAATGAGTATCCTGAAATAGTTCGTTTTCTGACACATATCGTCGGCAATGTTGTCGAAGTCAACAATTTTTCAGATATGTCAAAAGCATTCGAGCTTGACACAAGAAAGCCATTTGGCAAAACAGTAATGCATTGGAATTTATAAAAGCAAAAAGGGCGTATTCTAAAAACAGAATATACCCTTTTTTCATTGACAAGTGTAATTCACTTTGATATAATACAATGGTCGCAAGACAAAAATTAATATGCGGATATGGCGGAATTGGTAACGAGGCGACCGCTGCCTGTGGCAGATTCAGGGAGCCGAGTGCTGTGTGAAATAAGGAGCATCGACGAAGTGCTGTGCACAAGTCAGGGCGACTATATTTCAGACCGGACGACGCGTAGCGTCTGCATATTATAGATTAGTTTTATTTATAGTTTTTTCACAACACAATTTTATATATGCACCTGTGGCGCAATTGGCAGACGCGTATGGTTCAGGTCCATATCTTTTCACGAAGGTGCAGGTTCAAGTCCTGTCAGGTGCCCCATCGTCGTCGCGGACCCAAAAGGTCTGCGACGATTTTTTAAATAGTCGCACGACCTTAATGTCGCTCCTCCTCTCCCCGTTTTCACAGAAAAATCCGAACCCATTCTTATTAGAGATGGGTTCGAATTTATTGTTTTTGAAGAGTAAAAGCATTGCTTATAAACATTTCAGCGATGTTATGGCGTTTCGTTATTTGTAAAAAATTTGCGATTTAACTATGTTTTTAAGCGTAGTTTATCCGTAACATAAGTAGATGTTGTACTTAAAACAGATTAGCTGTAAAGTTCAATAAAGTACGTAGAAATCTTAACACTTTATCCCTACACAACCCATTTACAACAACAGCAGTGTAGTAAAAAAGCAATTCAAAACAAAACTAACAAACAGTAAACAAAAACAGAGTATAGATGCAACAAAATATCTATACTCTGTTTTGTTTTATTCTATTCTATTTTTTATTATTTCCTGTATTTCAATAGTATTGTAGAAGGTTACAAGCTAATATCCGCATTTGGATGATTTTTGTTATGACTCAGCAGCAAAAAACTCTCCTATATTGTACGGATTATCATAATGAGCTAAGTATCTTTGAACAGATGTTGCGTCGATGATATTCAAACCATCGCTATTTACGTCCGCTGCTAGCTCATCAAAAGTAGTCATTGAGTAGTTGGCGAGTTTACGCTGTATTGTAGTAGCATCGATTATGTTTACTACACCATCGCTGTTAGCATCGCCAATCACATACCCTGTTTTGTTATCGTCAACAGTAGGCTCTTGTGTTGGCAATACAGTTGGAACTTCTGTTGGAGCTATAGTAGGAGCTTCCGTTGGAGCTTCAGTAGGCTTGGTGTTTTCTTCAGTTGGAAATTCTTCAGGTTCGATAACTTCAGGAGCAGTTATGGTAGTTCGGCTGATTTCTTCACCGCATACTGCACAATACTTAACTAACTCATAGCTTGCACCATTCGTGCAATCGGTATTGTTTTCAAATATTTTTGCACTTACAAGGTTTGTATGCTGACAGCTTTCTGATGAAGAATTAGAAGAAGTAGAAATACTCCAACCGTTTGTAGATGCCATATCAGGTGAAGAGAAGATGATGTAGCTACAGTTCTTGATTGCCGCTGTAGATAATACAACGCTTCCATTGTAGTTAACATTTACTGACTGACCTGTTTTTACCGATATGCTTGATGTTAATGTTTTTTGACCACCTGAAGAAGATGAGTTACCCATACCACGCTGACCTAATGCAAGCAAAGTGGCACCATTTATAGTCATTGTACCATCGTGGTCTAAAGGTTCTCCGTCACCGGAAGTTGCACCCCAAACTACAATCTTACCTCCTAAGAAGTTCAATGATCCGTTGGAGTCAACACCGTCTGAGTTAGCGTTAACTACTATATCTCCACCATAGATGTTAATACTGTACGCGTTTGTGGTTGTTGTTCCACCTTGATTACCTCCCATACCTGGTCTATTACCGCCTGGATTGAAACCTGTGTTATTATCCGTTGAATCGGAACCGCCTGCGGCATTGATACCGTCATCGCTGGCAGTTACACGGATTGTACCGTCATAAATGTTTACTGTGCCTGCCTCTAAGCCTTCGTATGAAGCTTTAACATTGATAATAGGAAGTCCAGTTGTGCTACCTTCGGTTCCAACCTCAAGTGTGGTGTCTGCGTGAACTCCATCGTCACCTGTGAAAATTACAAAAGTACCGCCTGTGATGTTTATATATGCATCTGAATGAACGGCATCGTCAGCACAGTTGAGGTAGAAACTACCGCCACTGATATCAAGAGTGCAAGTGCACTCAGATGTATCTGTTGTATCGTCGGAATTTACGGATGCTTTAAGACCCTTGCAACTCTCTGTGTCGGAATTAAAGTCAGAATCATTATAGCCGTCGCCTGTTTTGATGCTAAACTCACCGCCTGTGATAGTAATCTGTTGATTTGCCTGAATACCATCAGAGCCTGCGATAATACAGATGTTACCGCCTGTTATCTCAATTACAGCACTCGCACCAAGAGTTGCATCTACTGTATCAGGGTCAGAGCGAATACCATCGCCCTGACTTACAACATTAATCACACCTGAATTAATAGTAAGAGTGTTGTCGCTTGAAATACCGTGGTCAACAGATGTTACGTTGAGATTGACATCTTTTATAGTCAGGTTACCATACTCTGCTACCTTAATGCCGTTTTTGGAATTACTGATTACATTAAGAGTGCCTTCACCACAAATAGTAATCTGTGCTGCTGATTTTCCTTTAATAACAGCAGACTCGGCATATTCAGGGTTTGTTGTATTCACAGTGCCGGCTGAACCATATAAATCTTCATTGTTTAATTCACAGTCACTTAATGTGTTGGTAAACCCACTAGGATTTACAATATCTACAGTTGTTGTAGAATCTTTCTTCACAGTTATTGGTGCTGTAAATGATGAACAAAGGTCAAGACCTGCTAAAATCAGCTCGGCTTTGCCTGTTGCTTCCTTTTTTACGGAAATAGACATATCAGAGGAGTTACCATAAAATACATAACTGCCACCTTTTTTCTTGATAGCAACGTTTATAGAATATGCGTCTGTGTTAGCATAAACAGCATTTCCGTTTTCATCATATTCTACAGGAAGATTATAGGTAGAATCACCAACGAGATATTCCTCATCTGCCATATTGATTCCTGCTATCTCGTACTTATCATCTCCACCCTCGTATACAGTAAGTGTGTCGTTGTTGAAATAAAATGTAGTGTAGTTTAATGGAATCTGCACGCTTACACTTGAAGATGCAGTATTAACTACGGCATCTACCATAGTCTGCTCATCTGTAGTCGCACTCACACGAGCTACATTGTTTTTGATTGAAACAGTTGCTAATGACTCATCTAACACAACAGACTCAATATCTTGATTAGAGGTAATTACCGCAGAAGTATTACCCTTCATATCAACTCTTATGCTAGCATCATTTGCATCCGCAGACACACAAAATGGAACTACAGATAAAAGCAAACAAAGTGTTAGAAGAATGGATAGTACTTTACTGATGTTTTTCATTTTTATCAACCTTTCTTTTAAGTATTATTTGTGATGTATATCAATGAAGCGAATGTGAAAATTGTTGCTTTTAGCTGGCTTCAAATTCGCCTGATTCAGCACCTACTGTAATGGAATACGTTTCTCCTTTTACAAGTTTTGGCGTTGAAATAATGACAACTGCGAAATCAAGTTCAGGTTTGTGTGACACAATAGTATTGCCGTCTGAATCTGTTAGTGTGATTTGAGTTTCTGCTGACTGATTGCCTACGCTCAGTGCAATAACTCCTTGATTTGAATCACTAAAAGTTTGCGCCATCATTGTGGAACCTGTACCGATGAATGTACCGCCTGTTATGACAGCAGTTTTATCATAGTCAAGGGTTGCGGTGTCACCCTGTGTCGGACCTGTTACAGTTGTGTGTCCGCCTGATATTTCCAAAGTGCCGTTAGCATCTACACCGTCACCCGAAGAATTAATATAAAGAGTACCGCCGAATATTTTAATACTACCGTTGGAGTTAGCAGACATTCCACCACCCGGACCGCCACCGTGTCCTCCCATTGTGTCAGGTCCTCCACCGAACATACCGTCACGACCACCTGTAGTACCGCTTTGGTCATTACCGCCTGCCGCATTAAGTCCGTCATCACTGGCTTTGAGTTTTATATCTCCGCCTTGCACATTTATATGCAAAGCTTCAAGACCTTCATAGCTCTCCAAAATATCAATTTTACCGGCTGTTACAGTCAGGGTTTCTTCTGCATGGACAGCATCATCACCACAAGCAATGCTTAATGTTCCGCCATTAATAGTGAGTGAAGCGTCAGAATGAATAGAGTCATCTGCTGAGTTTACGGTAATATTACCGCCTGATATTATCAAATTACTTGTAGCTTTTAGTCCTTTCATACTGGTGCTGTCTTCTTCGGTTTCGGTGTTTTGCATATCTTCGGGTGGCATTCCTCCATGTCTGCCACCGCCCATAAATCCTCCAAAGGAGTCTGAATGTTCTTTTGTTCCGTTTTCACTTCCACCGCCGACAAGCAAATCTATTGTGCCGTCTTTAATCTGCATATATGCACCTGATGATATTCCGTCACCCTCAGCCTCTGCTTTAATATTTCCGCTTGAAATATAAACAAAGCCTTTTGAAGTATCATCGTTATTTTCGCAGTGAATAGCGTCTTTGCCTGCATCTATGTTTAGCGTTGCATTTGCAAGTCGCACGCTATCATTTGCATCAAATCCGTGGGAAGCAGAATTCACCGTATAAGAACCGCCTGTTATTACTAAATCATCCTTGCAAACAACACCGTGTCCGGCAGGAGATGTAACTGTAAGCACTCCCGTTCCGTTCATTGTTAAATCCTGTTTTGAAAACAGAGCTGAATCAATGTTGTTATCGTCTATTGCAGTAAAACTACCGCCGTTTTCAAGAGTATTTTTTGAACCCTTTGCTAGAGTTAAAAACACCTTATCAGCTTCAATAATATATAAAGCCGCTGATGTCTTGCTATTTATACTTACACCATTAAACACAAGCTGTAGCTTTGCTGTGTCAGGTGCATCTACTATGAGCATACCATCTTTAAGCTCACCTGAAATAACATAGGTTGCTTCTTCGGTAATAGTTACGGTCGAGCCTGAAATTTTAACGCTGTTAGAACTTGCGGTTGCCGATGACCCATTGAGTTTGATGTTTACTGCCTTGCTCTCATCATAGTCTGTTTTGAAATCTCGCTCGGTAAACATATCTGAATTTGGATTTTCAAATTCAACATCCACAGTATCTACAGAATCTGCTGTTGCTATATCGGTTTGAGCTTCAGATTTTGATTCGCTTTCGGTTTCTTTTGCACATCCTGAAAGTAGCGAGAGCATAAGTATTAAAACCAGTAATAAGGATATTATTTTTTGCATAAAGACCTCCTGTTACAACTGCTCAGAAGTAGTCACCTGATTCGAAACAGTAATCTCAAGATTTCCGTTTCTGCAACGGATTTTGTCAATCATTTCTTTCTCTCGGGTAACGTCACGCAGAATTACATTATATGTAAGCTTGAACATACTTCCCATATTGGTGCTTTTAACACAGGTAAGGTCGTGAGCAACCGTAAACTCTGAGAAAACATCATCAAAAATGCCTGTGTAATCCAAATCTTCAGGTATAGTAATTGTAAAAGTTTTAAACTTCTTTGAATTCTTTTTTGTGCCAAAGTCTAGACGATTGTAAAGAACAAACATCAGGCACATCAAGACAGTAAACAAAATCGCAAAGCCGAGGTATCCCATACCTGCGATTAGTCCTGCTCCCATTGCTAAAAACAAGGTGCATATTTCTTTTGCTGTACCGGGAACTGAACGAAAACGAACAAGACTGAACGCACCTGCTACTGCAACACCTGCTCCAACATTTCCGTTCACCATCATAATTACAACGCAAACTACAGCAGGCAGTAATGCTAGTGTTACAACAAAACTTTTAGTATAGCGAGTACGATACATATAAGCAAATGTCATTAAGATACCTATTACCAATGATACAAAAATACAAAGTAAAAAGTCGGTTACGCTGATAACCGTTGTTAAATCAGTATCAAATAAACCTTTAAATAAATTCTCAATCATTAAAATTTACCTCCAGCCTGTTATATGAGTTTAGTGTATGAGTTTGAGAAAAAATCAGCGTTCTGTATGCTGTCCCGTATTTTGAAAATGATGTTTTATATATCTTTTCTCTTGACAAAACTTCCGTCATCCAAAGAGGAATACCACCACTACATTTAATTTCCATCAAAACTTTGCCTTTTTCAAGAATAGAAGTTCCATAGACGTCCGATTCAAGGGACAAATCATTCTGTCTGCAAAGAATGGTATCATCAAAGGTCACACGAAAATCACTGCCGTCATTCGAATAATATGCTTCTCGTTCATAGGACAGGAAAAGAGTAGGATGTAATGTGCCATAGTAGTCAAGAAAATAATCAATCTCTTCAGAAATCTGCGTGTGTTTGTCGGTGTGTTTATCTCCTGACAGCCACCTTGTCGCTTCTTTATATGGAAGTGATATTCTCCGTTTATAGACTATATGCTTGTATTTCTTTTTCAGTTCTACAAACACCGTACTGTTGGCAGTTGCCTGACTGTAACTGCGTACTCGCAGTTTCTCTTTATATTTAGGCTTTTCTATAGAACGACGAATCAAAAGATAAGTATCCGTATCATAATAAAGGTTTCTAATGGTGGTTCTGCCGTATTTGTCAAGCTTCATATATGGCGCAATAGCTTTGAGCACTTTTTCTTTTTGCTCTTGTGTCAACATATATTTCAACTCATATCTTTTGAAGACCGTTTGAAAAGCCATAAAAAACCTCCTGTACACATTATGTCATCATTGTACAGGAGGAAGATTGAAGTTTTATTGAATTTATTAACTTATTTTACAGGAATTTGTACTTTGAATTCAACGAATCCATCAAAGCATTGTATCTCAATATGACCTTTGTGAGAGGTCACAATTGCTTTTGCAATAGCAAGTCCAAGACCATAATGTTTATCCTCACTATTACGAGCAGTATCCACACGATAAAAACGTTCAAATATCTGTTCACGCTGTTCTACAGGGATTTCATCGCCTTTGTTAATAACCGATAGTTTTGCATACCCGTGTTCTTTAGTTAAGTTAAGATACACTTCGCCTTTATCTTTACTATGACGAATAGCGTTATCAAGTAAAATGGAAACAATCTGTTTAAGCTGAGTGCTGTTGCCTTCAACACAGATATTGTTTGATACATTACAGTTGAGGACAAGTCCTTTTTCGAAAGCAACACTTTCAAACGGAAGCGACTCACCTGCAACCAACCTACTAAAGTCAAGATGTTCCATCTGTGGCTTCACGTTTTCGGTTCGTGCAAGGTCAAGGAGCTGACTAACAAGCATTCCCATTCTTTCATTTTCGTATTGAATATTTTGAAGCCATTGATTATCCCCTAGTTCACGAGATAAAAGCTCAGCATTTGCACTAACAACTGACACAGGCGTTTTAAGCTCGTGTCCTGCATCAGAAATAAACTGTTTTTGTTTTTGGTAACTTTCTTCAAGCGGATTTACTATCTTTCTTGCAAGAAACACCGATAAAAAGAAAAATAAAACTAAAGCTACACCACCGAAAATAAGAGTATAGCGAAACAGCGTCATTGCGTTTTCGTTAATAACAGTGTTGTCCATAAATGAGATAAGTGTGTAGCCGTCTTTATCGGCTTTATAGAAAGCAAGGTTATCCTCTGTTCCTGAACCTTTTTCGCTGTCTATGATTTTCAGAGCTAACGTAGTAAGTTCTTCATCAGTATGCACCGCATTTGACTCTTTTTTAATTTCCAGAATCTCACCATTATAAGAAACCGCTACTGTATAAAAAGTTGATAACTGAAACATTGGAGACTGAGGGTCAAAATCGGGCTTAAATCCGTGTTTTCCATCTGGAAACGGTCTGTCTGGTGGCAGCGTTTTATCAAGCTCACGAGGCAGTGTATACATATTTGCGTGAGCCTGCAGCATCTCCTTATTCTGCTTTTTCATTTCAAAATAGCTTGATGCATAAATAACACCAAGGGTTCCTACCCATAAAATCACAAGAACAGACATAATGGCGGCGACGATTTTTCTTCTTGATTTCTTAAACATCATCGCACCTCAATTCATAACCCACTCCACGCACAGACTTGAGCTCGGTTTTAGCTTCAACAAAGGCGAGCTTCTTGCGAGTAAATGACATATAAACTTCTACGTTGTTGTATTCAGCATCGCTTTCAAATCCCCAGATTTTAACCGCAAGCTGTTCCCGGGTGAGGATTTGTCCGCTGTTTACGATTAAGTATTCAAGGATTCTGTATTCCTTTTCACTTAGTCGGACGTTTTGACCATTTGTTATACAAGACAGTGTAAATGCGTTTGTATCAAGTGCAATATCGCCATAGGATAACATGTTGTTTGCTGTGCCTAGTGTTCTTCTTGATAAAGCACGGAGCCTAGCCAACAACTCTTTTGTCATAAATGGTTTTGTCAAATAATCATCCGCACCGCTGTCAAGACCTGTCACCTTATCGTCAAGCTCTGCTTTTGCTGTAAGCATCAATATCGGTGTCGTAATACCACAACTTCGAGCTCGTTTTGCAATTTCATAACCATTTATTTCGGGGAGCATAACATCAAGAATCACAATGTCATATATGTTACTCTCAATAGCAGTTAAGCCTTCAAAGCCATTTGCATAATGGTGAACTTCATATTTTTCAAGACGAAGTATTTCACACAGTGCCTGTGCCAT
The DNA here is from genome assembly GCA_045604645.1 of Ruminococcus sp. GTDB lineage: Bacteria > Bacillota > Clostridia > Oscillospirales > Acutalibacteraceae > Ruminococcoides. The sequence goes on from JAZUOM010000026.1 coordinate 17,147, forward strand.
TCTTTTTTCGTCTTCAATGAGTAATATTCGCATACCGACACCTCCACATATGACCATTATACCACAAAAGATTGAAAAATCATTGAACTTTTATTTAGTAAAAGAAAAATAGACAATGACTGCAAATCTCCTGTAAAAACAAAAGCAAGAAACTATCTGATGTTTCGCACAATTGATCCAGATATGACTATTGAGAACCTGAAAGAAATATACAAACAAAAAAGTTGAGATTATATATCTATCATAAACCTCTTGCTATTATTTTGTTTCATATTAAAATGCAAACATAGAAAGACGACTGATTAAGCGTAACTCTTCGGATTTTAAGAACTGTTGTTCACTGAGGGGTCGTGTACATCAGGTCCATATCTTTTCACGAAGGTGCAGGTTCAAGTCCTGTCAGGTGCACCATCGTCGTCGCGGACTTAAATGGTCTTCGACGATTTTTATTTTAATCCCCTATCGTTTGTTTTATCACAAAAAGAAAGCAACACTGCTATACTTGTCAGTGCTGCTGTAATTAATGTTTTATTTATCCTCAATTTTTTGTCCGCATTTAGCACAAAACGCTCCCTGTACACTTATTTTGGAACCGCAATACGGGCAAAAGGCTTTTGCTATTACAGGCTCGCTGTGCTGAGCATTATTTGCGACATTAACAGTTGTCGGTTTTTCGAGCAATGTTTTTTGTATTTCATGTGCCTGTCTGTTTTTGTTGAACACCAAAGCATATGTCTTCCCTGAAGAATTTATCACTAATGTTCTGCCTGTTACAAGTGAGTTAAACTTTGTTTCTTTAATTTCAACAGTACCGTTTAGCGGTCTGTTAAGTCTGAAACTAACAATATCAGTCATACAAAAATATATCGTAAATATACTTGGTACCTTTGTAAACGCTGTGCCCACAACGTATTGGTCTGTAAAATTGAGCTTACATTGATACAACTGGTCAACAAATTTATCCAGATTTGACGCGAATATCAGGTTAAGTATGCCTCTTACAGGATAAGCAAAAAGCATTGCATATACGATAGCCGCCAGAATAACAATACCCTCGCCTACATCAACCTTTGACGAATAATAAACCTCCTCTGACAAAAGCATAGTTAACGGCATCAGCAAAACAACAAACACCCAGTACATATTGCGTTTGAAGTTTGTAATAGAAAGGTCAATATACTCAACAACAGAATCGACAGGATACTCATCATTATTTGACAGTTCTTCTGACAATTTTTCTAGTCTATTGGTATCCCTGAATCGTCTGTAAATACCAACAGCACACCATACAATGGCAATCAATTTTTCGGCTACTGTTGCCCACGCAACCATCGTGTCAACTTCAGGGTCATATTCTGTTTCATACTCAAAGCCAAGAAACTCCTCTTTTTCTACTACTATTTCACCTTTCTTATCTTCGATTCTTTGAAAATCTTCGATAGATGTAACCGCAAACATAATTGAACAGAACAAAAGCAAAAAACACAAAGAAGTAAAAATAGCCTTGGTAGTTTTCATACAAACACCCCTGTATACATTTATCAACAAGAAACCAAAGTTCTTAAATTCAGTATATCTGATGATTATACAAAAATCAAGGTATTAATACCAAAACAGCTAATGTACAAACAGCATCCGTATATTCAAATTCGATGAAAACACTATATAAAAAGGTTCAAATTTCCTGTTGACAACTAATGTGCGTGTGATTATAATATATTAGTGAAGACTCGGCTTTTGTGGAAAGCCTGAAAGAGAGGGTGCGTCATCGGCTGAAAGCGCATCTAAGGTGAGTAGTAAGTACGGGAACACTTCATGTGCAAACATCTTAAAACCACATAAAAAGCGGATGCTTTTTGCATCAACACGGGTGGCACCGCGGGTTTATTTGATATGCTCGTCCCGAGAATAGTATTTTGCTATTCTCGGGATTTTTTATTTTGTGTGCCGAGGTCTACTGCCCTCACAAAACCTCATCCCCTTTTGCATAAATCTGCTATAAATAATAAACAATCCTTTTAGGAGGTAATAACTATATGTACAGAACACTATACTGCAACGACATACGCGAAACCCATGTTGGCTCAACCGTATCTTTGGCCGGTTGGGTTGATGTTGTGCGTGACCACGGTGGCGTTATCTTTGTTGATTTACGCGACTATACAGGTATCACACAGGTTGTCGTTCACGACGAAAAACTGCTAGAAAACGTTAACCGTGAGACTGTTATCTCTGTCACAGGTAAAGTCGAAAAGCGTGACGCTGAAACAGTTAACGAAAAAATCGCAACAGGCTATGTTGAGCTTGTTGCAGACAGCCTGACTGTGCTTGGCAAAAGCACAAATATGCTTCCTTTTGAGGTATCAAACTCCCGTGCTTCAAAGGACGAGTTAAGACTTAAATATCGCTATCTTGACTTGCGTAATCCAAAGAACCACAATAACCTTGTTATGCGTTCAAAGATTATCCGTCATCTGCGTAATCTTATGGAGTCAAAAGACTTCCTTGATATGCAGACACCAATACTTACTGCATCTTCCCCTGAGGGTGCGCGTGACTTTTTGGTGCCTTCTCGTAAGCATCCGGGCAAATTCTACGCTTTGCCACAGGCTCCACAGCAGTTCAAACAGCTACTTATGGTGTCAGGCTTTGACCGATATTTTCAGGTTGCTCCGTGTTTCAGAGACGAGGACGCACGTGCTGACCGTTCTCCTGGTGAGTTCTATCAGCTTGACTTCGAGATGGCTTTTGCTACTCAGGAAGAAGTACTTGAAATATGCGAAGATGTAATCTATGACACATTCAAAACCTTCTCTGATAAAAAGGTTACCGAAAAGCCTTTTAGACGCATCACATATGCTGATGCTATGATGACATACGGCTCTGACAAGCCTGATTTGAGAAACCCACTGACTATCTGTGACCTCACTGATTTCTTCTCAAATGTAGCTTTCCCTGCATTCAAGGGCAAACCTGTTAGAGGTATTGTTGCTAACTGTGTCGGCAAATCAAAGAAGTTCTTTGAGGACTCTTTAAAATACGCTACATCAATGGAAGTAGGCTTGGGCGGTCTTGGCTATATCACTTTGAAAGAAGGCGTTTTTGCGGGTCCTATCGCAAAGTTCCTAACAGAAGACCAAAAAGCAGAAATCATCACACTTTCAGGTGTAAAAGAGGGCGAAACACTGTTCTTTATCTGTGATGACAAAAAGTCAGACACAGAGAAAAAAGCCGGTATGATCCGCACATGGCTTGCACAGCCAACACAACTTAACTTAATCAACGACGATGCATTTGAATTCTGCTTTGTTGTTGACTTCCCAATGTACGAAGAAGACGAAGAAACAGGCGAAACAATATTTACTCACAACCCGTTTTCTATGCCACAGGGCGGTATGGAGTCACTGCTTAATAAAAAGCCTGAAGAAGTGCTTGCGTACCAGTACGACCTTGTGTGTAACGGTATTGAGCTTGCATCAGGTGCTGTGCGAAATCACGACATCGAAATTATGAAAAAAGCGTTTGAAATCGCAGGTTACGAAGAAGACGAACTCAAAAAACGCTTTAACGCTTTATATACAGCATTCCAGTACGGTGCTCCTCCACACGCCGGTATGGCTCCTGGTATCGACCGTATGGTTATGCTTTTAACTGATGAAGAAAAAATCTTGGACGTAATTGCATTCCCACTCAACGGTAACGCACAGGATTTGTTGCTCGGTGCACCAAGTGAAGTTACTGACCAACAGCTTGAGGATGTTCACCTGCTTGGTAGCGGCAGCGCACTTGCAAAAAGAAGTGGCTCAAAATCAGGCGCCAAAGCAAACGCTAACAAACGCTCAACTTTTTCTAATGCACAACAGCTCAACCAGTTGTCATTGACTGACGAAGAAGAAACTGTTATGCAAGGCATTTTTGAAACCATGAAAGCTGAGCAAGACAGCATGAAAGAAATTGATACAAAAGACGTATCCCCTATGGTTCACGTTATGGAAATGACAAACATCCTGCGTGAAGACGAAAGAAAACAACTATTCTCAAGAGACAGTCTGCTACAGAGTGCCCCACAGCGCTCTGAAGACAGCTGGGTTGTTCCAAGACTTGTAAAGTGAGGTGAGCATTATGAAACACTACAACGCGATTATTAACGAAAAAGGTAACATTGCAGTTGATGATATCATTCTTTACAAAGATGCTCTCTGTACTGCAGGTTCAAAAATCTTAGACGGCTACAAACCGCTTTTCTCTGCCCAAGCAGTAGAAAAACTTGAATCAAACGGCTATGTTATATCCGGCAAAACTCATGTTGGTGAGTTTTCGCTTGACTTAGTCGGCGAATTTTCACACTATAACGAATGTGACGATACACTCAAGGGTGCTGCATCAGAGCTTGTAAAAACAGGTGCAGTAAAAGCAGCGCTCGGTGTTGATATGAACGGCTCAACCAGACGAGCTGCCGCTTTATCAGGTGTATCATTCTTAAAGCCAACCTATGGCACAGTATCCCGATATGGCATTATCTCATGTGCCGCATCAGGCGAACAGCTTGGTGTATACGCAAACGATGCTGACACTATAGCTGAGATTATGACAGTTATCGCAGGCAATGATAAAAAAGACGGCACTTCTCTGCCTGATAGCACCTATGATTACTCAACTGACAAAGATGTTAAAGATATGAAAGTCTGCATAGTAAAAGAACTTTTTGACAAAGCAGACGACAAAACAAAAGCAAACATCACAGCGTATGCTGACAGTTTAAAGTCACTTGGTGTTAATGTACAGGAAATCTCGCTTGATATTGTTGACGTTGCAAACACAGCGTGGCAGATTCTGATGACTGCTGAAACCTGCAACAACGTATCACGCTACGATGGTGTAAAGTACGGACACAGAAGCGAAAACTACCGCAATATCGACGAGCTGTATGTAAATTCACGTACAGAGGGCTTTAACTTCCTCACAAAGGCTGTTATCCTCTACGGTTCAGAAATGCTTTCAAAGTCACACTACGCTGACTGCTACGACAAAGCGTTGAGAATCCGCCGTGTTGTCGCTGACGTTATGAAAGCTTTGTTTGAAAAATACGACGCTGTGCTCACACCTGTGTGCTCAAAAACCGAGTTTAAAAAATACGACATCAAGGATGCGTTCACAAAGGTTTACAGCGAGTCAGTATTCACTGCAATACCTAATCTTATCGGTATCCCTGCCCTTGCTACAAACGGTGTGCAGTTGATGTCCGCTCAATTTGATGAATCAAAGCTACTCTCCCTTGCAAAAATCGTGGAAAGGAAAGGTGAATAATTATGGCATATGAACTCGTTATCGGCCTTGAAACCCACGTTGAACTTAACACACAATCCAAAATTTTCTGCTCTTGTGGCGGTCATTCAAGCCCTAAAGAGCCTAACGATTGCGTTTGTCCTGCATGTAGCGGTGCGCCTGGTATGTTACCTATTATGAACAAACGTGTTGTTGAACTTGCAGCTACAGCAGGTCTTATGCTCAACTGCGAAATCAACCGCTACACAACATTTGACAAGAAAAACTACTACTACCCTGATTTGCCTTGTGCATACCAGATTACTCAGCTCAACCACCCTATCTGTGTTAACGGCTGTGTAAAGGTAAAGACATCATCAGGCGAGCGCGATATCAGAATCAAACAGATTCATATGGAAGAAGACGCAGGCAAGCTTGTGCACAGCTCAAGTTCATCATTTGTTGACTTTAACCGTACATCTGTACCACTTATCGAGATTGTTACTCAGCCGGATTTCCGCTGTGCTGAAGAGGTTGTAACATACCTTTCAAAACTCAAATCTATGTTTGTATCAAGCGGTATTTCTGAATGTGAAGAAGGTGCTATGCGTTGCGACGTTAACATCTCAGTAAGAGAAGAAGGAACTGAAGAATTCGGTGTGCGCTCTGAAATCAAGAATATGAGTTCATTTGAGGCTATTGAGCGTGCTATTAAGTACGAAGCACAGCGTCATATGGATGCACTCGAGTTTGGCACAGAAGAACTTGTGCAGGAAACACGACGTTTTGACGATGTGTCAGGCAAGACCTTTGCTATGCGTAACAAAGAAACCGAGGCTGACTATCGCTATTTCCCTGACCCTAACCTTATGCCAATCGTTATTGACGACCAGTGGCTTGAGCAAATTAAGGCAAACAAACCTGTAGCACTTGACGAAAAAGCAGAAGGCTACTCAAATGCAGGTATTTCTGACAAAGAAATCGCTATGCTTATGAGTGAACACAAAGTAGCAAAACTGCTCGATGATGTTATCGCTCTTGGCTGTAACGCAAAGGACAGCGCTGCTTGGATTTTAACTGACTGTGCCGGTATCTTAAGAAAAGCAGGACTTAAACTCAAGGACCTTTCTATTTCTGCAGACTCACTTGCTTACCTGATAAAACTTGTTGACAGTGGCAAACTCAACCGTGGCTCTGCTAAAAAAGCACTCATTGCTAATATCGAAGACGGTGCTGATGTTGAAAAATACTGCGAAGACAACGGCTTCCTTGTTGAGGTTGATGACAACTTTATCGAGTCTGTTATCGACAATGCTATTAACAACAACCCACAGGCTGTTTCTGATTACAAAGCAGGCAAAGAAAAAGCGCTCATGGCTATTTTCGGCGCTTGTATGAAAGAACTCAAGGGCAAGGGTGACCCACAGGCTATCCGCACAATGCTCATAGAAAAACTAAACGGCTAAAATAAAAAAAGGCTAAACAAAGGGCCGTCGTAATAACGGCGGTCCTTTTTTACAGGTAACTATTATGACAGTTAAACTTTTTGAAAATGACTCATATATAAAAGAATTCGATGCAATCGTTGTATCGTGCGAAAAAAGCGAAAAAGGCTTTCTCATAGTCCTTGATAGAACCGCTTTCTTTCCTGAGGGTGGCGGTCAACAGGCAGACAAAGGCACCATAAACGACGCAAAAGTTCTTGATGTACAAACAAACGACGAAATAATCACTCATCTTACTGACAAGCAGTTTGCAGTAGGCGAAAACGTACATTGTGTGCTTGACTGGGACACTCGTTTTGCGCGTATGCAAAGCCACACAGGCGAACACCTTATATCAGGTATCATCCACTCACTATACGGCTATGATAACTTAGGCTTCCATATGAGCGAAAAAACCTTTACACTCGACCCAAGCGGTATGCTGACTGACGAAGATATCAAAAAAGTAGAGCTTATAGCCAACAAGGCTATATACGAAAACCGCTGTGTTACTGTATCATATCCTGACGCATCACAAATTGACAGCATTCAGTATCGCTCAAAGCTTGATTTAAAGGAAGGTGTGCGTTTAGTTAACATTGACGGCTATGACACCTGTGCTTGCTGTGCGCCACACGTAAAGCGTACCGGCGAAATAGGCATAATAAAAATCGTTGATTATATCCAGTACAAGGGTGGTATGCGACTGACTGCTGTGTGTGGCATAAACGCCTTTTGCGACTACTGCACCCTGCACGACCAAAACAAAGAGCTGATGCATCTGCTATCAGCATCGCGTGACAAGGTTAACGAATTTGTGCTTCGTGAACACGATGTAATCGGTGCTTTGAAATCCGAGATTAACACGCTCAAATCTAAACTTGTAAGCTCAAATCTCGATATTGTAAATATCGGCTCTACCCTATGCGGATTTACAAAGGGCGCGTCATTTGACGATATGCGAAATCTTGTAAATGATAACCTTGACAAGGCAGATATTACCGCGTTTTTCAGCGAAAACGATGATTGTTCTTTGTCTTATGTAGTTGCAAGTAAAGCACTTGATGTACGCGACACAGTAAAAGCGCTAAACGAAATGTTTTGTGGCAAGGGCGGAGGCAGACCAAACTACGCTCAGGGCAAAATCGAAGCAGTAAAAGAAGAAATACTGAAGTTTTTTGAAAACTAAAGCAAAAGAAATCAAAGCACTTTGCACGCTGAGATTTATCTTATTTAAACAAAAAGCACCACAGATAACTGTGGTGCTTAATTTATGCTTTTTTCTAATTAAGAATTATAGCCCAAGTCAAATGCCTTTTTGTTCATATCAACAAACTTTGGTGCTACTGTGTTTTCGATTGCTTTGATCCACTTATCGTATGGAATGTCAAACTGCTTTGCGGCCTTGCCCATCAAAACAATGTTAACTGCCTTTGATGAACCTGCTTCCTGCGCAAGTGCCAGCGCATCAAGTGCCTCAACATTAAGTCCTTTGTCTGTGAGCTCTGTGAGCACATCACACGGATACTGTGCAGCACCGATAATAACAGGCATCGGGTCAATCTGCTGTGTGTTGACAACAATAAGACCGTCTTTCTTCAAAAACTTAGCATAGCGAGCGGCCTCAAGCTTTTCAAAAGAAATGATGATGTCAGCCTCGCTCTCTGTGATTATCGGAGAATATACTTTCTCGCCATATCTTACATATGTAACAACCGAACCGCCACGCTGGCTCATACCGTGAACTTCTGACACCTTTACATCGTAGCCTTCGTCAAGTAACAAACGTCCAAGAAGTTTTGATGCAAGCAGACTACCCTGTCCGCCAACACCGACTATCATAATGCTCTTTGTATTCATAGTGTAGCCCTCCTTCTTAAACTATAGCATCAAATGCGCAAAGCTGTTTACAAACGCCACAGCCAACGCAAAGTGTATTATCAATTTTAGCCTTGCCGTCTTTGAGGCTGATTGCAGGACATCCAAGACCCATACAGCGTTTGCAACTCTTACACTTGTCTGCATCAACAGTAAGTGATGGCTCGTGTTTAACGTACTTTAAAAGCACACATGGACGGCGCGAAATAATAACTGATGGTTCTTCTACAGCAAGCTCCTCTTTGATAGCAGTTTCACACGCTTTGAGGTCATATGGGTCAACAACACGTACACGGTTGATACCCAGTGCCTTGCAAAGTTCTTCAAGATTTACCTTTGCGGCAGGGTCGCCCTTGATGTTGTAACCTGTTGTAGGATTCTGCTGGTGACCTGTCATACCTGTGATTGAGTTATCAAGAATAATTACTGTTGAGTTAGTAGCGTTGTATGCAACGTTGACAAGACCTGTCATACCTGAATGCATAAATGTTGAGTCACCGATAACAGCAACTGATTTTTTCTCTGCACTCTCACCTCTGGCAGCGTTAAATCCGTGCAAGCCTGATATAGAAGCACCCATACAAAGTGTAGAATCAAGTGCGTTGAGCGGAGCCACAGCACCAAGTGTATAGCAACCGATATCGCCGTGAACAGTAATCTTGTTCTTTGAAAGTGTGTAGAACATACCTCTGTGAGGACAACCTGCACACATCATAGGTGGACGTGCAGGAATTTCGCAGTCTGCACAAACACCTGCTTCAAGTTCTTTTCCGAAAGCTTTTGCGATAGTATTCTGTGAGAATTCACCTAAAATTGAGAAAAGTTCTTTGCCTACTACATCAATGCCGAGTGCTTTGACCTGATTCTCGATTACAGGGTCGAGCTCTTCAATAACATAGAGCTTGTCAACCTTTGATGCAAAATCTTTGATTAACTGTGTTGGCAACGGATTAGGCATACCAATCTTCAAGATACTTGCGCTATCGCCCATTACTTCTTTTACATAGTTATATGAGCAACCTGATGTGATGATACCGATTTCAGTAGCGCCCATCTCAACACGGTTGTATATACAATCGTTAGCATACTGTGCAAGAGCAAGTGTACGCTCCTCAACAATAGGGTGACGCTTGATAGCATTACCAGGCATCATAATAAACTTCTGTGGATTTTTCTCGTAGTCTTTAAGCACACTCTCAATCTTCTCGCTTGTTTGTACAATAGACTGGCTGTGTGCAATACGAGTGCACATTCTAAGCAATACAGGGGTGTCAAATTTCTCTGACAGCTCAAATGCTGACTTTGCAAATGTGTACGCTTCCTGTGAATCAGCAGGCTCGAGCATAGGAATTTTTGCAGCGATAGCATAGTGACGTGAGTCCTGTTCATTCTGAGAAGAATGCATCGCAGGGTCGTCTGCTACACAGATAACCATACCGCCGTTAACACCTGTGTATGAAAGTGTGAACAATGGGTCAGCAGCAACGTTTAATCCAACGTGCTTCATAGCACAAGCGGAGCGTGCACCTGCCAAAGAAGCACCGTAAGCAACCTCACAAGCTACTTTTTCATTAGGAGCCCATTCTGAATGTATGTCTTCGTATTTAGATAAAAATTCAGTAATTTCTGTAGACGGAGTACCAGGGTAGCTCGAAACCACACCCAAACCGCCGTCATAAAGACCTGCGGCAACCGCCTGATTACCAATCATAAGCTTTTTCATATCATATACCCTTTCTATAATTAAGATTTGTTCTGTGAATCTACAAGTCCCTCTGCACCGTAAATTTTTCTAAGCTTTGGTTTTTCAATTTTACCTGTTGGGTTACGAGGTACGTCAGCAAAAATAATGCGTCGTGGACGTTTGTAACGTGGCAATTCAAGGCAGAATTCGTTGATTTCTTCTTCTGTGCAGGTTGTATCCTGCTTCAGCTCGATAATCGCAGTTGCGATTTCGCCAAGACGTGGGTCAGGCAAACCGATTACAGCAACGTCCTTAATCTTCTGATGTGCTGCAAGGAAATTCTCAATCTGTACAGGATACAGGTTTTCACCGCCTGTGATGATAACGTCTTTTTTACGGTCAACAAGATAGATAAAGCCTTCTTCATCCTGCATAGCCATATCACCACTGTAAAGCCAGCCGTCTTTTAAGGTTGCTTTTGTCGCTTCTTCGTCACGATAGTAGCAGGTCATAACACCGGGACCCTTAAGACAAAGCTCGCCGACATCGCCCTGCTTCACTTCTACACCATCAGGGTCAACAATCTTAACCTCCCAGCCGTAGCCCGGTATACCGATAGCACCGACTTTGTGGACATTTTCAACACCAAGATGCACAGCACCCGGTCCGATAGACTCAGAAAGACCGTAGTTTGTATCGTACTGATGATTAGGAAAATACTCAAGCCAGCGTTTTATCAGACTCTGTGGTACAGGCTGTGCGCCGATGTGCATAAGCCTCCAGTTTGACAAGTCATAATCGTCTAAATTAACCTCGCCTCTGTCAAGCGCATTCAGGATATCCTGTGCCCATGGAACCAACAGCCACACTATTGTACATTTTTCGGCACTTGCGGCTTCTAAAATCGTCTTAGCGTGTGTACCTTTTAATATTACCGCCTTTGAACCTGAAAGCAAACTGCCAAACCAGTGCATCTTTGCACCTGTGTGATAAAGCGGTGGAATACATAAAAAGCAGTCGTCTTTGCACTGACTGTGGTGATTTTGCTCTACTTTGCAGGAATGTATTAAACTCTCGTGATTATGTAAGATAGCTTTTGGAAAACCTGTTGTACCTGACGAGAAGTAGATAGCGGCATCGTCTGATTCCTCTAATGTACACTCAGGAAAAGTACCCGAATGCTCTGACACCAGGTCACGGTAATCATCAGCGAATGCAGGGCATCCGCCACCATAATAAATAAGTGTACATTTTTTTGAAACCTTGTTAGCGATACTCTCAACTCGACCGATAAACTCAGAGCCGAATATCAGCACATCAGCCTGTGCCAAATCAAGGCAGTAGTCAATTTCGTCAGGCGAATATCTGAAGTTGAGCGGTACAGCAAGTGCACCTGTCTTTAATATACCAAAGTATATAGGAAGCCACATAAGGCTGTTCATAAGCAGTATAGCGACTTTCTTACCCTTGCCTATGCCGTTTTGTTTTAGCATATTTGCACAGCGGTTAGCCTTTTCGTTAAAGACCTCCCATGTTATCTCACGGCGATAGTGTGGCACCTTGTGAGTAGGCTCAACAAGCTCGTACTCGTTCCATGTCAGTCGTCGTGTTTCAGGTTGTTCAGGGTTGATTTCAACCAGAGCAGTGTCATTAGGAAACTCTCTTGCGTTTCTTTCAAGCAAATGTACTATTGTCATACAAAAACTACCTCATTTTAAAAATTATAGAGATATTTTAACATTTTAAAGCGTAAAAGTCAACTATCTGACAAATAAATAAATTTTTTCTCATAACGGGTTGACAAAGTCGCTTTAAAGTGTTAAAGTGTTTAACAGAAGTTAATTTCATCACTTTAAATCACTAAAGAAAGGTTGATCTCTATGAACACCCTATCCGCTACTCAGATCAATCCTACTACTGTAGGAATTGCAATCCCGATGCTACTGTGCTTTTTTGCACTTATGATTGGCGTTGGCCTTGCATGCAGAAAACACGCTACTGACGTTAACTCGTTTGTGCTTGGTGGTCGCTCTGTAGGCCCTTGGCTCACCGCATTTGCGTTTGGCACCTCATACTTTTCTGCTGTTATCTTTGTAGGATATGCAGGTCAGTTTGGCTGGAACTTTGGTCTTGCATCGACCTGGATTGGTCTTGGTAATGCTTTTATCGGTTCTCTGCTTGCCTGGAGCGTACTCGGCAGAAGAACCAGGGTTATGACACAGCATCTGAACTCAAAGACTATGCCTGACTTTTTTGAGAAAAGATACGATTCCTCTAAACTGAAAGTCATCGCTTCTTTCATTGTATTTGTATTTTTAATTCCGTATACAGCATCACTTTACAACGGACTTTCTTCTCTGTTTAACAACGTATTCGCTATTCCATACTGGGTTGTTGTTCTGATTATGGCAGTACTCACAGGTGTGTACGTTATATTTGGTGGATATATGGCTACAGCAATCAACGACTTTATCCAAGGTATTATTATGATTGTTGGTATCATCGCTGTTATCTGGGCTGTACTTAAACAAAACGGTGGTTTTTCTGCTGCTGTAGAGGCACTTGGTGTACAGGCAGGCCATGAGTACACTTCTATCTTTGGTCCTGACCCAATCTTTTTGCTGTTTGTTGTATTGCTCACATCATTAGGTACTTGGGGTCTTCCACAAATGATTGGTAAATTCTACTCTATCAAAGACGAAGATTCCATCAAAAAAGGTACTATCATCTCAACATTGTTTGCTATCATAGTTGCAGGCGGTTGCTACTTCCTTGGCGGTTTTGGCAAGCTCTACTACAATGATATGGTAGAAGGCGGTTTTGTTTCTGACAAAGGCGTTATGTTTGACAAGGTTATCCCTACAATGCTAAGTAACCTTGCTCCAGTTATCGTTGCACTCATCATTGTACTCGTACTTGCGGCTTCTATGTCCACACTTTCTTCACTTGTGCTGACATCTTCTTCAACACTTACACTTGATGTTGTAAAGCCTGCTATCGGACGCAAAAAGAAAATCGATGAAAAGAAAAGCATTCTTATCATGAGATTGTTCATCGTATTCTTTATTGCTCTGTCAGCAGTTATCGCAATTCTCAAGGACTCTGTATGGAAAGATTCTGTGTTCATCGCACAGATGATGGGCGTATCATGGGGTGCACTTGCAGGTGCGTTCTTGGCACCGTTCCTGTATGGTTTGTACTGGAAAAAAACAACAAAAGCAGCAGTTGTTGCAAGCTTCATCTTCGGTACAGGACTTGAGATTATTCAGCTTTGCATCAGCGTCGGCTTGTTCAGTTTCAACAACCCTGTGCTAGGCTTTGTGTTCAAAAACTCACTGTACTCCGGTGTGTTTGCAATGGTCGGCGGACTGATACTTGTTCCTATCGTTAGTATGTTCACAAAGAAAACTCTGCCACGAAACATCGACGCTAAATTTGAGTGTTACGAAGCACAGGTTATTACAAACAAAAAAGATTCACTTGGCTGATATACTTATTTGTATCCACTCTGCTGTTGCAGGGTGGATATTTTTTTAAAAAAGTGCTTCATTTTCATACGATATTTTCTTAAAATACGAGTAAACTAAAACAGCATTGCCGTTAGCTTTTGTATTATTGCTGACTTGACTTTATCACACTTAAACATTACACTTACTGTATACAAATTTCGGAGAAAAAGTATGAAACGTAATATTATGTGTGTTGTATCGCTTGTATTTTGTATTTGCATACTGATATGTGCAAACACCTTTGTGACTAACGCCGAAAGTTCATTTTACTCAAGTGCTACAACAGTTGCTATAAAAAATAATATCGAAAAAGATGCGTCGCTTAATAACCACGTTACAGCACAGGGTGCCTGTACTGACTCAAAATATGCGTATATTGCGATAAACAACGGCACAACTACCCTACTCAAATATGATGTAAACACCTGGGAACTCAAGAAAAAGAAACACGGGCTTATTTTAGGGCACGCAAACGATATGACATACAACGCAAACACCAACACCATTGTCGTCGCTAACAACAGTCCTGATTTTGATGTCGTAAGTTTTGTTGACCCTGATACCTTAAGCGTAATCCAGACCAAAAAAATCGACTACAAAATCTATTCTATCGCATACAACGCTACTTACGGCAGATATGTTGTCGGCATCAGCGGAACGTATGATTTTGCTATTTTAGACAACGACTTCAAACTGATAAAAGAATTCAAAGGCTACGAAAGCGGATATTTAAGACAAGGTTGCGACTGTGATGATTCCTACCTGTATTTTTGCCAGAGCGGTGGCGGTGGAAATGTTATTGTTGTATATGACTGGAACGGAAATTTTATTGATATCATAAGTATCAGCAAATCGCTTGAAATTGAAAACATCTTTCATGTCTCAAACACCATATACGTCACCTTTCATTATTACGGAAACTCCGTATACAGAATCGGCATAAACGACAAAACTGCCATAAAGTACACCGTCAAGTATGACTCTAATGGTGCAAGCGGAAAAATGGACTCTACAACCGTAACATATGGCAACAAAAAAACGCTGAGTGAATGCAAATTTGAAAAAGAAGGCTACTCGTTTGGCGGATGGATAATCAAGCGTGACAGCTCTAACAAATACTACGGCAAATCTTCTCCTTATTCAAAAAGCGAGTGGCTTAACAAAGAAGACATTTACGAATACACCCTGTACGGCGATAAGACAGAAATAAGCAAAACAACAAACGTAGGCAACGTAACCGCAACAGCTTTCTGGATAGCCGACGAATATGAAATACACTACGACAGCAACACAGGTGTCGGGGATATCCCTATGGCAAGCGTCAATTACAGCGATGTGTACACGCTTGAAAACAACGCTTTTTATAAACAAGGCTATGTTTTTACAGGATATTATGCAACACGCTCTTATGATTTGAAAACCTTTGGCTATTCCAAAAACCAGAGCGAGCCTAAGTGGCTATATTCAAAGGATATAGATAAAAAGTATATCTTCAAGGATACTCAGGATGTAACACAAATGACATATGGTGGCAAAGTAACGCTGTACGCAAACTGGCAATTTGCGTTTAATTTTTCATCATCAGACACCAAACTAGACAGTTATGTAGGCATAGACAAAGATGTTGTTTTTCCGGACCAATACACAAAAGTTGACACGATTGCAGACGAAGCTTTTGCAGATAGAACAGCTATGCACTCAGTCACTTTCCCATCAAGCGTAACTACGCTGGGAGACAATCTCTTTAAAAACTGCACAAACCTACAGACGATATATTTCAAAGACAAGTTACCTTTGAATGTATCTCACACTTCTCTTGATGGTGCAACTGCACCCGTATGTATCCTGAAAAAACACGACCGCAATTTTTTGCTTGGTATATACTACAATCACTTTTCGTACAAAACAATGACGTATATTTACAAAAGTTTTTTCCAATAAAGAATTAACCCATCTGTGTTCAGATGGGTTTTTTATTGCTTTGTGACATTTGTAAAACTTATATCGCATTGAGTATACTTGGGTATTATGCGTGTCACATAGCCTGTCTGCGAGTCAACATAAATCGTGAATTCTCCGTTTTCAGATTTCCCGCTGTAAATATCGCTTTTGTTCTCGGTCTTTTGATAAGAAAGGGAGTTTTTGTCCAAAGAAGAAAGTGTATCAATCATCACACAAACCGGATTATAATGCGAAAGATAATCGCTTGGCGCGTTGCATTTAAGCGAATTATACCCTATGTACAGTGTAGAGTCTTTAAGCTGATAATAAAGCCCTGACAGCGGTTTTGGCGTCAGCAGGCTGACGTTTACGTTATTGCCAAGCGTTGTGCTCACTTTTGCTGTCATAGAGATGTCTTGTGTGTGTATTTGAGCATTTGCCGAAAAGTAAATCACAGGATTTTTTACAGTAGTCTTTGCACACCCGCACAAAGCAAACATAAAAAAAGAAATCACAAGAAGTGATACTGAAAATTTACGCATAAAAACCTCCAGATAATAATCCTTGCAATTCCTTTATATTATAAATATTTATTTTTCAAAGCTCTTGAAAACCTGTGGCAGGAAATCTACAATATCTCGCGGCAACATCGAAGTCTTTGACAAAGCTTGTGCGGCCAAATCACCACTAAGTCCGTGAACATACACCCCAACACACGCGCTGGCAGTCACATCAACCTTCTGTGCAATAAGTGATGCGATAATGCCTGAGAGTACATCTCCACTACCGCCCTTCGCCATACCTGCGTTACCTGTTTTGTTAACAAATACGCTTACACCATCAGTAACAATAGTATCTTTGCCTTTTAAGACAACTGTCACACCGTATTCCTTTGCAAAAGATTTTGCTACCTGCTCGCGGTTTTCAAGCACATATGCCACGTCTTTTTTTACAAGACGCGACATCTCCTTTGGATGTGGTGTAATAACAATTTTGGCTTTTGTTTTCTTTAGTACATCTATATTCATTGACAGCGCATTTATACCATCAGCATCAATAAGCATAGGGGTTGTGCAGGCTGTAACAAACTCTTTTACAAATGCTATGGTGTCATCAGTACATTTAATACCGCAACCCAGAAGCACGCAGTCAGATGTCTTTGACAAATCAAGCAGATAATCAAGAGATGCTAAATCTACCGTGCCTGATTTGCTATCTGACAATGGCACAAAAACAGCCTCAAACACAGCAGATGCTACAATCTCGTATATGCTTTGCGGCAACGCTGTTTTAAGCAGTCCTACGCCACTTTTAAGTGCTGACATACTCGACAGTATGCACGCACCTGCCATAGAATAACTGCCACTGATATTAAGCACAGTACCCATACTGCCTTTATTGGCATCATCCGGTCTGTACGGCAGATTATCAGCCACATAACTTTTTGTAATTTCAGTCATATTATCTCTCAATTATAAAATATTTCTGACTATCTCGCGTTTGAGATAAGGTCTAAACGATGCAAGTGTTTTTTCATCAGGAGTAAAAACCACAGCACATTTACCCTTTGCTTCGCTTACAAAAGTGACAACATAGTTATCCTCGCTGAAATCATCAGCGCCAACATTGTACACCTTGTTAAATTTGCGTTTTGACATTTCATTATCGCTGTACTTAAAAATATCATCAACCGTCTTTAAATCAAGTTTAAGCACCTTTTTACGGTTACGCTTAGCGATTATCTTTGCTACTACAAAAGTTCCGTTAAATTGTTCATACTCATATTCAATATTAAGGGATGAAATAAAAAACCACAAACCATAGATACAGAATATAGCAGTAAAAATAGCAATATACATAAGATATGCTCTTGAAAGTGCAAATGTAAGCACAACAAATGTCGCAGGAATGAGTATCGCCAAAAGAACGTATATGAGAATGCTGACGTAATATTTTGCATTTTTCTTTCTTTTTACAACCTGTTCTACTAAATTATCCATAAATTATCGACCTTCCATAAAAGTATATTGTAACAATATCATAAACTGATGTATTTTTCAATAAAACTCTTGCAAAATTTACACATAAATGATAAAATCTAAAATGATAACATGTTGACAAAGAAAGTAACTGTCAAATGATTTTTGCAAAGAGATTTTTCGCCATGGGCTGAAAGCGAAAGACCAAAATCTGACAGCGAAGTTCCCTTTCGAGTGGCAGGGCTGAACTTGCAGTAGGCTCTGACGGTGGACACCGTTATATGTCGCCTGAGTGTTTGCGTTAGCAAAAATTAGGGTGGTACCGCGGAATTTTTCCCGTCCCTTATGTGGACGGGATTTTTGTTTTTTTGGAGGAAATTATGAGAGAACAAATGGATAAGCTCAAACTCGAGCTTGAAAACGAGCTTTTGGCAGTAAACGACCTTGTCGAGCTCGACGCATTAAGAGTCAAGTATCTTGGCAAAAAAGGTCTGATTACCGATTTGCTCAAAGGTATGAAAGATTTATCAAATGACGAAAGAAAAACTTTTGGTGCACTTGTAAACGAATTAAAGCAATCTGCATCAGACAAAATCACAGCAAAAACTGCTGAGCTCAAAGAAGCTGAAATCAAAAAAGAAATCGAGAGTATGCCAAAGTTTGACGTATCAATACCAACAAATCTTGCTCGTGGTTCATACCACCCAATCACATTGGTACAGCGTGAATGCGAAAAGATTTTCAAATCTATGGGCTTTACTGTTGAGGACTACTCCGAGGTTGTTACCGACTACGAGTGCTTTGAGTCTGTAAACATTCCTAAAAATCACCCTGCTCGTGATATGCAGGACACATACTATCTTGAAAATGGCCAACTCTTAAAGAGCCAGACTTCCGCTGCACAGAATGCTATTCTCAAAAAGTACGGTGACCAACTCAAAAACGACAACAAACCAATCAAGGCTATCTTCCCTGGCAGATGTTTCAGAAATGAGGCTACTGACGCTTGTCACGAAAACACCTTCTTCCAGATGGAGGGTATGATGGTTGACAAGGATATCTCTATCTCTAACCTCATCTACTTTATGAAGACTATGCTTTCAGAGGTATTCAAAAAAGATATCAAAGTAAGATTGCGTCCTGGTTTCTTCCCATTTGTTGAACCTGGATTTGAACTTGACATAAGCTGCCTTATCTGTGGTGGCGAGGGCTGTCCATCATGTAAACATAGCGGCTGGCTCGAGCTTTGCCCATGTGGTATGATTCACCCTGAGGTTCTGCGTGAAGGTGGCATTGACCCTGAAGAGTACACAGGCTTTGCGTTTGGTCTTGGCCTTACACGTCTTGCTATGATGAAATACGGCGTAAAAGATATCAGAGATTTAAACAGTGGTAGTCTCAAAGCTTTATCACAGTTTACTGATGACGAATAAGGGAGGCTTACACTATGTTTATTTCTATGAATTGGATTAAAGACTTCGTTGATTTAGAAGGTCTTGATACACTTAAGCTTATCAATCAGTTTTCACTTTCTACTGCTGAGGTAGAAAACGATATTTTCTTCAAGGGCTCTGACT
Source organism: Ruminococcus sp. (assembly GCA_045604645.1). Taxonomy (GTDB): domain Bacteria; phylum Bacillota; class Clostridia; order Oscillospirales; family Acutalibacteraceae; genus Ruminococcoides. The sequence goes on from JAZUOM010000026.1 coordinate 36,464, forward strand.
TAAGCTCAATTGTTGTAGCAGAGATTATGTCTGTTGAAGAACATCCTCAGTCAAAGAAGCTCCATCTTTTAAAAGTTGATGCAGGTGACTCAGAGTTAACAGATGTTGTCTGCGGTGCTCCTAATGTAAGAGTTGGTATGAAAACAGCATTTGCTAAAGTCGGTGCTCAGATTGGCGATATCACTATCGCTCCTCGTCCGCTTGCAGGATATGAGTCATTTGGTATGTGCTGCTCTGAAGCAGAGCTAGGCATTTCTGACGACAACTGTGGTATTATGGATATTGACCCTACTGTTGCAAACGGCACAGATATAAAGGATATTTTTGATATTGACGACATCGTATTTGAGGTTGACAACAAGTCACTTACTAACCGTCCTGACTTATGGAGTCACTATGGTATTGCGCGTGAATTTGCGGCTATTTCAGGTAGAGAGCTAAAGCCACTCGAAATAGATGACCTTTCACAATATAATCACCTTCCACAGGTTGATATGAAGATTGAAGACGAGCTTTGCCAGCGTTATTCCTGCTTACAGTTCGAAAACATCAGCCGTAGTGTCAGCCCTGTTAATATGAAAATCAGACTTTTCTACTGCGGTATGCGTTCAATAAACTTCCTTGCTGATATGACAAACTACCTTATGCTTGAGGTTGGTCAGCCAATGCACGCATTTGACTCAAGAAAAGTCGGCAAAATCAGAATCAAGAGATTTGAAAATCCACTTACATTTACTACACTTGACGGCGTTGAGCGTAACATTGATGAAAACACACTTATGATTTGTAACGACAACACTCCTGTTGCTATTGCAGGTATCATGGGTGGTCTTGATTCTGAAATCGTTGACGATACTACTACACTTACACTTGAGTCTGCTACATTTGATGCTGCATCTATCCGCAAATCTACTGTAAGACTAAGTCACCGTACTGACTCATCAATGCGTTATGAAAAGTCGCTTGACCCTGAGCTTACTACACTTGCTATTGCCAGATTTGTCAAGCTTTTAAAAGACTACGACAGCACTGTCACAATAGTTTCAAGCCTTACTGATGAGTACGCTTTCCACTATCCGTCAGTTACATTGGAGTTTGACAAGGCGTATGTAAACAAATACACAGGCATTAAGATTTCTAACGACACTATTATTGACACACTCACAAAACTCGGCTTTAAGGCTACTGTTGATAACGACAACTTCACTGTCGATGTACCATCTTTCAGAGCAACAAAAGACGTTACTATGAAAGCCGACATTATCGAGGAAATCACACGTATCTACGGCTATGACAACTTTGATGTAAACACAGCAAAATCCCCACTCTTCCCTGTTAATATGGAACAGGAAAAATGCGACGAAGAGCGTATCAAGGATATGCTTGTAAAGAGATACAACCTGCACGAAGTTCACTCATATGTATGGAATTACTACGACGAGTTAAAGGCTTTAGGTATCGAAAACAAGGGTGCTATCAAGCTGCTTAACGCTTCTAACCCTAACATCGAAACTATCAGAGAAAGCCTTATCCCTACACAGCTGTGTCAGGTCAAGACAAACGTTGGCTTTGCTCCTGATTTTGGTATTTTTGAAATCGGCAGAGCAGTAACAGGCATTGACAAAAACAATCTTTGCATCGAAAAGAAGTTCCTTGCAACAACTCTTTACTCAAAGACAAAGGATGTAAAAACTCTGTACTTTGAACTCAAAGATATTATCGAAACTATTGTTGATGAATTAAAACACAAGGCTGTTTCATTTGAGAGTGCATCACCTCAAAGTAACCACATCCACCCAATCAACTACAACGCTATCATTTGTGATGAAAAGGTGCTTGGCTACATTGGTATCGCTCACCCAACAGTTTCTAAAAAAATCGACAAGCGTGCTTCAATAGTATTTGCTCAGCTTGATATGGCTGTGCTTGCACAAATTAAAAACGACTCTATCACCTATGACGAGCCATCAAAATTCCCTACTATGGATATTGACCTTTCATTTGTGACAGACACATTCCTGCCTATCAAAAACGCTATTGCTGATGCAAACTGCAGCCTAATCAAAAAGTTCGAGGTAGTTGATATCTACGAAGACGAAAACTCAAAGAGCATATCTGTGCGCCTTACTTTCTCGCATCCTGAGAAAACTTTAAAGCGTGAAGAAGTGCAGGATGTTGCAAATGTCATCATAGAAAATCTTAAATCACAGGGTATTGAACTCAAGGGATAAGATACAATTTAAATTTTTACTTGAATTAAAAACTGCTTTATAGTATAATGCTTTTATCGGAGGTGTTTCCATGTTAGATAAAACTATGATATTCTCTCTTGGCGGAGACAGAGATGACGAAATTAAAGTAGCGCTCACTACTGTGTACGATGCTCTGCGAAAAAAAGGCTACAACCCTATTAACCAGATTGTAGGCTATATTCTGTCAGAGGACCCGACATATATCACAACATATAACAATGCGCGTAATATCATTAGCAAAATCGACCGAGATGACCTTTTGGAAGCACTTGTAAAATCTTACCTTAACATCTGAGAAAGGATTGAATACAGTGGCAGAAAAAGAGTTTTCTACTTATAAAGGCAAGCCTTTGGTACGCTGTGGTGACGAGCTTTACTACGGCAGTATGGAAGACCGCTTTGTTATAAGAATGCAGATAAAGAGCAAAAAGGAAGTCAACGGACTACAGGTAGCAGACAAGGTTGCTATTCAGCTTCTTTGCACTGACCCTGACTTAAGCCCTAGAAAACAGCTTGTTAAAGCAAGCGAAAAAACAGGACTTTACCTTGCGCTTGATATCGCTGACATCTGGCTTGAGCGTGCTCTTAAGTCATAATACTGATTACTGATATCCACCCATCGTTTTGGGTGGATATTTTTTATAGCACAATAATTATCCCCCGTAAAACGGGGGGTATTTCATTTACGGGCATAGCCCCAATACTACTGGCAGCGCACAAGTGCGCTTTTTATCGGCCTATCAGCCATGCATCTGTTACAGCTACTCATAAATGAGCGTCAACGCATGCCTCCCTTGTGTAAAGGGAGGGGGACCACGATTAGTGGTGGAGGGATTGTTATCGTGAGATAATT
>JAZUOM010000027.1:0-7207 GCA_045604645.1 Ruminococcus sp.
GGTTCGATTCCCCCACGAGTCACCACTTTGTTTGTCAGAGAACCCTTAATCAAGTTAAATAGTTGGTGTCGATGACGCAGGGGGTCCACCCGTTCCCATCCCGAACACGGAAGTTAAGCCCTGTAGTGCCGAAGATACTTGGCTGGTGACGGCCTGGAAAAATAGGAAGATGCCAACATTTATATTCCTCCATAGCTCAGTCGGTAGAGCACTCGGCTGTTAACCGAGTTGTCGTTGGTTCGAGTCCAACTGGGGGAGCCACTTAGACCATATCATATGATATGGTCTTTTTTTATAAAATTTTCATTGAATTACATCATTGTTTTGTGTATTATATATTTAGATGATATTTATTTAGTTCTATAGAAAGGACTGGTTTGATGAGTGAATTTTAATGTCTTATGTTTTAATTATGTAATTGATTTGTGAGTACTATAATAATTCAAATATAGTTTAAAGAGAGGTTTTTAAAGATGAAAAAATTATTATCATTACTACTCGTTCTGAGCCTTATACTCGGTATATGCATGGTATCTGTCTTTGCTGCTGAAGTGAATAAGACGTCGGTTGCACAAGAGGAAACCGATGTGACTTTGCTCGAAGAGTCCGAAAAACTGGCGACGGTCAGAGCACAGCTTAAACAGTTTTTTGACGAAAAAAAGGCAGCCGGAGAACACGCTTTCAGAGGGGCTTATGTTTGTGAATTTGAAGAAAGCTTCGACGAAAATTATGACGTGGTCTGGATAATATATTACTGGACAGACAGAGATGAAGTTGTTTCAGCTGTAAATGCCTTTCTTCAGGAAAACGGTATTGATCAAGACCTTGTTGCATATATGGAAAATGAAGGCGCCGCAGAAGATCCAGCACTTTCAGAGACCGAAGCCTTGGTCAAAGCAAAATTTGAAGCTAAGTATAGCAAAGAGATCGCCGAAAGCGAGTCCAGCTATTTGTGCAGCGTACTTTATGCCAACACGGATGAGAACGGAGAGCTTGAATGGGCGCTGTGCCGTGGATCCATTGACGAGGTAGTAGAAGTATTCGGATATGTAAAGTTGAGCAAGGTCTTTTTAACGACCGGAGACGCTGAACCATTCGGAACAGAATTTGCGGTCTATGACGCCGAAAAGGACGACTTTGTGCTTATGTACGAAGACCTAAGCGCCTACAGAGGCCTTGAGGAGAACATGGTCAAGCTCGGAATCGCATATCCCATAGGTGATGCGGACTACGACCGCAAGCTTACGATATCCGACGCGACGATCATACAGAGATATCTTGCAGGTCTGAACAATAAAAAAATAGATGAGTCTCTTTGTTATGTTGACGACGATGATGAGATAAGCATACTCGACGTCACCAGAATACAGAGATATCTTACAAAACTATGCAACATAGACGGTAGCAAACCTTACTCTGAATAATTGAACACCATCCCCCGCTGTGACTCCCTTTATCTCCGCTTGCCTCCGACGGACTCCTGCCGTCAGAGGGCAGTTCAGTTCTATAAGACGTCGGCATATTGCATAAAATGGGGGTCAAGTTTGGGCAGTATTTCCCATGAACCTGTGCTCTAATATGTATATAAAAATAAAAGGAGAGTTCCTTATGAGAAAGCTATTATCCTTATTACTTGTGTTGAGTCTTTTGCTCGGGATAGGTATGTATCTGCCTTTGCAGAGGATAGTTCACAGCACGATGTAATATATTTTGACTTATTTTCACTTTAGTATGGATAACGGTAGGTAAAGACTACGAGAGACACTGTTTAATGGATTCATCTTACGAGCAGTTCCTAAGATGATAAATATTCAAGGTCAAATATAATAAAGGTATATAGATACACGTGAACGAGAGCACTCGGCTGTTAACCGAGTTGTCATTGGTTCGAGTCCAACTGGGGGAGCCACAGATAACGGATACTCAATCGAGTATCCGTTTTTTTATGTTATAAGCATGTCAATGTTACTTGAACAACTCGTCGATACAGCCGAGCAGCCTGTTATCTGCATTGAGTCTGACCGCCGTCGGTGACAGGTGCAGGGAAGACGAAATGGCGTCATAGTAATAATTATAAACGACGAGTAGGGGGAAATGATAGTTTCTTTTATTTAGTTGACATTTATGAAGAAATTTCTGCAAATTGAGATTCAGTTTTTGCTGAATAAGTAAGTATATAGTAAATATTTATAAAAAAGCCCTGTGTGTAAGTGCACAGGGCTTTACTTATCATTAAAATAATATTTGGCACACTATTTTATTGCTATTATAGAAATATAAATTCCGTATTTTACCAGAAAAAGTACAATTTTTACCAGATGCTTTTTTCTTCAAAATAATCTGCTATAATCTAGTTATATTTGATGTTTTGGATAAAACGCTGTACAAAGTGTAATAGAAGATAGTGTAGTTAACATGGTTTGGAACTTTATATATTAATTTAATTGTTAAGGGAGGAAATTTTATGTTAAGAATGAGTAAATTATTAGCAGTAATATCTATGCTGTTGGCTATTCTGCTTTTAATTGAAGTACCGATTGGTGCTGTTGCCCCAGTGCTTGGTAGTGAATCATTATCAACTGAGCCGATATTGGAAGAAATTGATGTGACTCAGTCACAAATGGAAAATCGGATTATCACTGAACTCGAAGAGGAGCGTACTGAGTATTCTAAAACGTTCAAGCTTAATGATGGTACATTTATGGTTGCTCAGTACAATATGCCCGTTCATTACAAAGATAATAAGGACAAATGGACTGATTATGATAACTCACTTTCTGTTACAGAGAAAGAAGTATCAGTTTTAGAAGTACAGCCAAATGTTCTTTATGAGGCAACAGCAGATAGTGTAGCTGTAGCTTCAGCTTCCGAGGAAACAACATACACAACTAACAGAACAACAGAGAAAAAACAGATGTTCAAAAACAGTAAAAGTAATACTGGTATTTCTTTTTCAAAGGAAGCATCAAGCGAGAATATGGTGCTTGTAGAAAAAGGTGGACATGCTGTAAGCTGGGGTTATAAGGATATTAGTGTTAAAAGTGCGAAACAAATAAGCAGAAATAAAATTCGCACTGGCAACGACAAGTTTACTGTTCTTGATAATTTAACAAGCACAGTTGTTTATGAATCAGCGTATGATGGTGTTGATATCGAATGCATAACAACTCCTGTTGGAGTGAAAGAAAACATCATTCTAAATAAAAAATCTGCTACAAATAAGTTTATAAGTACTTATGATATAGGCGAACTCCGTGCTGAAAAATTAAATGATAGAGAAATTGCGCTGTATAATGCAGATGATGAAATCGAATATTATATAAATGCTCTATATATGTTTGATGCTAACAACATAGTGAGCGAAGATATTGTTCTCAATATTTTGGAGAATGATAATGGTAAACTGGTAGTTGAACTTGTAGCAGACGAACAGTGGCTTAACGATTCTAAGCGTGCATACCCTGTTGTTATAGACCCAAGTTTTACTTATAGCAGAGATTGGGGTACAGTAAGTAGCGCTTTTGTAGACAGCGCAACTCCTGATACTGTATTGAGCTTTAATGGCCAGAATGTTTATACGGGTTCTTTAGAAGTTAGAGGTAATGATAAATATACATTGCTAAAAATGAACGAATTGCCTGCACTTAACAAAGGCGATATGATCGTTAATGTGACAGCAAATTTGTGCATGAAAAATGATGACTACAATTCGTCTGCCTATATTGGAGCATACGAAATCACATCAAATTGGTCTCAGGAGGACGTCACTTGGAATACAAAACCAAGTAGTGGCGATCTTCTCATAGATTATTGTGATGTATATAGCGTTCTTGAAAGTGGTTCCTATTGGGCAAATTGGGATATAACCAAGCTTGCAAAAGAATGGTACAACGGAAAAGCAAATAATGGTATTTATCTTAAGATGTTGTCGGGCAGTAACAATCAGTGGGCGAGCTTTTTTTCTTCTAACTATCCGAATTTTTCTGATATTCGTCCTGCTTTTGTGGTAACATAGCGCAATAATAAAGGCCTTGAAAGTTACTGGAATTATAGCAGTGTTGGAATCGGCAATGTTGGTGTGGCGTATATTAATGATTATTCAGGAGCGCTGACATTTGAGCTCCCAATAACATCAACTGCAGACCCTGTGTTGCCTGCAAACGTTAGTTATATTTATAATTCATACATGGCAAAAACTAAATATGATAAAACTGCGCCGTATTTTGGTAGTGGCTGGCGTATGAATATGCAGCAAACCTTGTTGCCGTCAAGTGAGTACGGTTTAACTGGTGATGATGCGGCAAATTATCCATATGTATACACTGATTTGGATGGAACGGAACATTATTTTTACAAAAAGTATGAAAATGGTGTTGCTAAATATTACGATGAAGATGGACTAAAGTTAGAGCTTACAATCAATTCATCAAGTAACGATAAAAAATATACAATCACTGACGAAGATAAAAACAAACTATATTTCTATAGTACAGGTCTGCTCAATAAATTTGAGGATGCGTATGGAAATGTTCAACAGGTGAATTATAACAGTTCAACAATTACAGATATTTCTGACAAAACAGGGAATAAGATTACCCTAAATCGCAACTCAAACAACTACGTAACTTCTATTACAGACCCAAGTGGTAGAGCAACAAACTTCACATATGATGCAAATAATAATATCACCTCAATTACATATCCTGACACAAAAGTAGCAACTATAAATTACGATAGTGATGGATTGATTACAGAAGTAATTGACAGCGATGGATACAAGGTGATGTTTGAATACAACAGTTTCAAACAGGTTACATCTATTACTGAATATGGTGTAGGTGGTGTACTGGGACAGCAAATCACTTTTGACCGCACAAAGCTTAACGAAACCAAGGTTTACACAAATGGTGTTGATGGTGAAAGCAACACTTCTGATGACCTGATAGTCACATACCAGTTTGATAATTGGGGACGTACCATATCAACGCAGACAAGCACTAAAGATAATACAGATATGGGTGCATCCAATACTGCATATACAGGGGGAAGTGTTAATTCAAACGGTACCAATCTTAAGAAAATCAATAAGATTACCACAGGCTATGCTCTGGGTGCAAATGCAATAAACCTCTTGAAAAACTCTAACCTTGAGAGCACGGATAATTGGTCTAACGATATTTGGTTTGGGCATACAACCTCTACAGTTACAGCAAATAGCACCACAAAGTATTATGGTCACAAGTCACTTTGTCTTGAAAATACATCTTGTGCAAGCAATGGAGCAAGCAGTATTTATCAGGATATTTCTAATCTTAACTCAAACACAACTTATACACTTTCAGCTTATGTAAAAGTGGACTCTTTTACAGCTCAAACAACTGAGGACTTTGGAGCTGTTGCTTGTGCTACTGTCTACAATTCTGACGGCTCAACAACCAACCATTTCTCGGAGTACATCTCAGAAGTTACAGACACTTCTGTAAACAATGGTTGGCGCAGAGTAAGCGTTACTTTTACAACCCCTGACAGTTTTACAAAAGTCAGAGTACACCTAGCGTTGAAGTCTGCAACAGGCAAGGTGTATTTTGATGGTGCTCAGTTAGAAAAAGCAAAGAACGCAAGTCCATACAACTTTGTGCAGAACAGCAGTATGGAGCTTCATTCAAATAATGTACCAACGGGATGGGCTGATTACACTAATATTAATTTCTCGGATTCTGCTGATGGTATATCAAGTGAAGCACAGCACGGCTCTGCATCGTTTAGAATTATAGGCGAAGTATCCAAGAATAAAAATCTTTATCAGACAATACCAGTATCTGGTGTTGAAGAAGATACCTACATCTTAAGCGCTTGGAGCAAGAGCACCACAGCGGTGCCTACTGATGATACAAATGTTAAGTATAAAATTATTATTGAGGTGCATTTTACTGATGGTCATAAAGTAACAAAGAAATCTGCCGATTTCAACCCTGCTGTCACTGATTGGCAGTACACCTCAGTTGCTCTCAATTTGTCTGACGATAATAAAGACAAAGTCAGAACACCGCAGTATATCAAGATTTTCCTGGGATACAACAAGCAGGGAAACACAGCGTATTTTGATAACATTCAGCTTATCAAAGAACCTGTGCAAAGCTATACTTACGACGATGACGGTAACCTCGTTTCTGTTGTATCTAATGCTGAGCAGAACTCTAATCTTGAGTATGATGATAACAATAATCTGACAAAATATATTGACCCTAAGGGCTATCAGTACGAGTATACTTATAACGATAAAGAAAAGCTCAAAACAGCCAAAACCCAGCGTGGAGCAACATATACATACGATTATGACACTCGCGGAGCAGTCAGTACGCTGACAGGTACAACTCAAGCAGGGCACCTGATAAAATCAACTCAAAGTGTAACTTATCCTACATCGTCAAGTACAGAATATTCAGTGGTAACCACAGATCCACTTAATCGCAGTACAACCTCAACCTACAATGCTAAAAACGGCACATTAAAGAAAGTACAGGACAGCAAAGGCGCAACTACATACACATATAATGCAAACAATGATATATTAACATCTGTGTCACAGGGCGGTGCGACTGTATCCTATATTTATGATAGCAGTTACAAGCACTTGTCCGCTATCTCGACAGGTACTTCATCATATTCATTTGCATATGATGAATTTGGCAATCGTACTTCCACCAGGGTAGGAAACAACACACTTGCAACATATACATATGGTGAACACAACGGTCCTTTGCAACGTATGGATTACGGCAACGGTGATTATGTTACATATACTTACGACAAGTACGGCAACGTAAGCGAAAAGAGTATCAACGGCATTCCTGTTTATGAGGGTATAGCAGATAATACTGGTGGTATTACAAAGGCTATTGACCGTAATAATAATATACAGTACAATTATGTATATGATAGTTTAGGTCGTTTGGTAAGCTCAACTAGGACAAACACGCTGAATAATACCCGCAAAGCAATGTTTGAGTATGACTTTGATTTAAACAATAATCTTACAAAACTTGCTGTGCTTACACCTTATGGTAGTAACGTAACTAACTATACTTACGGCAAGGATAATCAGCCTGACACCGTAACATTCAACAACGGTGCAACATTATCGTACAACTACGATACCTTAGGTAGAAATAATAAGGTTACTGTAAATTCAACAAGTTTTACACAG
>JAZUOM010000028.1:0-26767 GCA_045604645.1 Ruminococcus sp.
AGTAACGTAACTAACTATACTTACGGCAAGGATAATCAGCCTGACACCGTAACATTCAACAACGGTGCAACATTATCGTACAACTACGATACCTTAGGTAGAAATAATAAGGTTACTGTAAATTCAACAAGTTTTACACAGCCTATCGTAACAAACTACACTTATCATTCATATTCGGATGGTACAAAAACATATCGCAGTAATTTGTTGCATACTGAAAAGAGTTTAAACTTCAAGTACAGGTACACATACGATAATAGAAATAATCTTACTAAAATTGAGCAGGGCGTAGGTGAAGATGACAATAATCTTACCTACACTACACTTGAACAATACACCTACGATTCACTCAATCAGCTAACACGTGTAGATTATCTGACCCAAAACAAGCGAGTAGAATATACATACGACCTTGGTGGAAATATAACCAAGGAGAAGATATACACTGTCGATAGCAACGGCACTGCAACTTTGAGTGATAGTATTTTCTACACTTATGGTGATATAAATTGGCAAGACAAACTGACAAAGTACGATGGTCAAACTATCACTTATGACGAGATAGGCAATCCGCTTACATATCGCGATGGTATGACAATGTCGTGGTCAAACGGCAGACAACTCCAAAACATCACAAAAGGCAATAAAACTGTAAATTATACCTACGACACAAATGGCATGCGCCTATCTAAAACCGTAGACGGAGTGGAGTATACCTACCTATACGAAAACGGACTGCTTGTACAGGAAACTCGTGGAGAGATGATTCTTGACTATACTTACGACGAGAGTGGCAGAATTCGAATGGGTGCATATAGAAGTAACGCAAGTGCAACACCTGGATATTTCTACTACGCACTCAATAGTCGTGGTGACGTAATTGGTATCTATGAATCTGACGGCGATTTGTATGCAAAGTATACTTATGATGCGTGGGGTAATATAACTTCAATTACGAATGCCAACGGCTCAGATATATCCGGTTATACAAATATGGCAACTCGCCAGCCGTTCCGTTATCGTGGTTATTACTACGATACAGAAAGTGGTTTCTATTATGTTACAAGTCGTTATTATGACCCTGTAACCCACCGTTTCCTTAACGCAGATGACATTAGTCTTGTTACAGCATCACCTACTACATTAACAGATAAAAATCTGTTTAGTTACTGTGATAACAACCCTATTACTCGTGCTGATAATGGTGGAGAGTTTTGGGAGGTTGTTGCGGTATCAGCTACTATTGGTTTCGCTGTGGGCTTTATATCTAGTATTGCTAGTGATTTGATATCAGGTGATGAAGTGAATTGGGGAGCTGCTTTTGCTTCCGGTGGATTTGGAGCTTTAAGTGGAGCGCTTGCTGTCTTTCCGATACCTACAGGAGCTTTTATTGCAGCGAATGCAGCGATTTCTGGGTTGGATAGTGCAGTGAACCAAGGGTTGCATAATGGCTTTGATAAAATCAATTACGGTGAGGTAGCGCTAAGCACTACTATAGGTGCTGTATCTAGTGCAACGGGACCAAGTTTATCTAAAAGTAATTCGAAACATATTATTAAACAGACCAGTATCCGAAAAAGTAAAGTAGCAAGCAATCCATCTAGTTACGTTACCCGTATAAATGCATCTAAATATTATCGTTCACAAACGAGTACAATAAAAAATAATTATTATAAGAAAACCGCCAAAAAAGGCTTTATTTCTACTGTTGCTAACGCAATTGTGTCGTGGTTTAAAAGATAGGGAGGAGTGCATTTTTTGATAATAAAATGGGTTTTAAGGATAGTAATACTCCTTATGTTTTCTATGGTTGTTAGAATTGGAGTTATACAGCCGGTTATTAACTACAAACTTAGCAAGAAGGCGCAACATAAAATTAAAGACGGACAAACATTTAGAGAGTGGTTTCTATACTCTAGATTTCGTAAGTATATACCACCGTTTATGATATGGTGGTATTTTTCTAATTTCTTTTTTTGTATAGTCACTGCTGTGATTTCAATTGCTTGGGTCTTAATTGTAGGGGATAACGAAAATGTTACACTGGTTAATACTATATTTATGGCGGTTAGTTTTTTCCCAGTTGCGTTTGTATACATTTTTGTTTACAACAGTGGTGAATATGGTATCGTTTATGTAGTTGATCGTAACAAACGATATAGAAAGAAAAAGAAAAAACATCCGTTGCAAAAGAAAAAGTAGTGTAAAACACTTAGAATATGGCTCGCTAGTGATGATAACAGCAGATCTTACAAAGTTTCAGATGGGCATTGAAACTTCTACAGCGATTTCGTGGGATAATACCATGGAAACTACTTATACAAATGTCAGTGGTAGTGCATGGTATATAGCTTGTGTATTAGGAGTTGTATCAGGTTCATCAATGCCATATATTGCACGACAATATGCATCATCACATTAATCTTGGGGGATAATATTATGTTTACACTAATGTTACAACGAGATGAATATGAATAGAAAAATATCCACTCTATTTATGTGCTTACTAATGTAAAGGATGTTATATATGATTATCAAAATAATTCTTACAGTGATTTTAATACCTGCTTGCCTATCTTTAGTATTTGCTTTAATGCAAAAGAAGCGTATTAAGATAAGTAAAACTATGTCTGATAAAAATTTTACAGTCATGATACCAAACGTAGTTTTAATAATAGGGGCAATGTGTGCATTAATGTCATTAACGGTTTTGTTATGTTTTACATTTTTTTCAGATGAAATTCCGCATTATATTTTTTATGTGACATTTGGATTTTTTATCTGGGGTGGAATGTATCTGATTATAAAAACACTAACCTTTAAAGTTAATGTAAAGGGAGAATTGATAACTGTTTATTCGTTTTTAAGAAAGCCTTATTCGTTTACTTTTAGTGATATTGTTTCAGCGGTGCGTCAGGTTAAGAATAATCAAGTGAAGTCTGAAATAATTGTTATTAAAACTTGTACCCGTAAGCGTTTGGTTGTAGAGAGTGCTGAGATTGCATACGTCAGATTTAGAAAGAAAATTCAGTCAGAAGTAAAAAGTGAGTATTTGATTGGATTTGAAGAATAGAACGAGTATATATCTACACGGTGGGATGCTATTTGGTAGGAGGATAAAATGAGTAGAAAGCATATTGTTTGTTTAATCATCGTCGGAACTGTTATTTTGTCTGCTTCTTTAGTCGCTTTGTTGTTTAATAGTGAAAAGAGAACAGAAAGAATTTTTGAAAGAGATTATGATGAATTAGTACAAGTAGTGGAATACTTAAACTCTTTAGAAAACACACCCTATGCACATATAAATGCTGATGGAACAATGACTTTAGAAACTGCGGTTAAGTTAGAAATTACAGATGAACAGATGCTTAATTTAGTATTAAATCTTTATAAAAAGGGTTATGATTCAATTGTAAAGGACGATAACAATACTATTCATTTTGTTAGGTGGACGCATCGCATATTTGGATGGGATAAAGGTTTTGCATTTTCTATTGATGGTTCAGGAGAACTAGGTAGTATTGAATACTTGGTTGACCAAAAACCATTAAGTAAAACGAATTGGTATTACTTTGAATCAGATTTTGAGGAATGGAGATTAAATCAGTAGGAAAATGACCTATAGTTGACAATTTACCATTCAGTTCTGCAATTATGCAAAATGTTTTCCAAATGACATCTATTGTAAGTAATGTGCTTAATACGTTTACTAAATAGGAGCAAATACATTATGAAAAAACATAAAATAAAAGTAATAGTTGTTATTGTTATAGTAATTTTCGTGTTTACAGGATGTTATAAACACGATGAAATTAATATGGAACATTTATATTCTGATAAAGTTAACTTTAATAATTATTCAATCAGTAATACTGTTGACTTTAAACAAGGTAAAGGTGTAGTTTGTGAAAATATGTCTTTTGACGATCAGCTTATTGTTTTTGATAATGGTTATAAAATAGATACAATGAAAAGCACCTCTATACAACAGTGTCAGATTTGTGATTCTGGTGTGTATTATGTATCTGGTGATACGTTGCTCTTTTGGAATTTGAATACTAAAACACATACTGCTGTGGTGGATCAAGTGAATTCGTTTGTGTTGCATGACAATATGATTGTTTGTAGTGTGTATAACAATAAATTGTTATTATTGAATTATAATTACGATGAGATTTTTTCAGTAGAAGATATTTTAAATTATACTCTTACGAATGAATTTTTATATTACACGACTTTTGATGATGTATTATATAGATTATCACTGATGGATTTTACCAAGATTGATGAATTGGTCAAACTAGATATTGATAGATATCCATACAATATTAACGTATCAAACGGCAAAGTTATTATTAATCAAGGAACAAGTTTTGTTATTTATGATCTCGAAAATGCAAAATGTGAAACTATACAATGTACAACACCAAATATTTCTGAACAAGATTATGAATATGAAATACGTAGCTATATTTGCAACGATAGCCAATTGTATTATTGTGGTTATATGAATAAATACAAAGGTTCTTTTTCGTTCAGGGCACAATCAGAATTTGATGGTGTATATGTAATTGATTTATCTTCTAATGTGAAAGAAAAAATATCGTCAAATACATATTCGGAACTATATAATTTTGGTGAAGATTTGTTTGGAATTCGCGATGCCGTTCTATATAAAATCAACATTAATAATGGTAGCGAACAACAGATTTATAAATAATAGTCAACAAAATTCGTAGTAGCATTTTTGTTCTATTTCAATGAGTTAAGGGATGCAGTTATGAAAAAAATATTAGTAAGTATTGTGTTAATTATTATGTGCATTGGATTATGCTCTTGCTTTCCAGAGGAACCTGTTTTCTATATATTCGAAGATATTAACGAATGTGAAAATATAGAAAAGTTAAAATCTGATGATGCAACTGTTACGGTATATGATACACCAAGTGCAGATAAAAATTTAGGTGACTTACAGTACGATGATTTTTACTGTGCATCCTATGAATCTGACGATTTAGATTTTGAAATCTTTGCGTATGATTTTGTGGACAGTGATACTGCAAAAGAATACTTTAGAAAAGAGACAGGATTACATGAAATACGTGACACTCATTTTTTGGCATCGGGTGGCACGAAATATAGAATAATAGTTTTAGATGATGACAGAGGTTATATCACAACATTTAAAACACATGATTTAGAAGAAGTCAAAACATTTCTGACCAGGGTTTTTTCAAAGAAAATTGAAATTGAAAATTCAAATGAATCTAGTGAATAGTTAAAGGCGGTGGATAATATCCACCGCCTCAGAGAATTAGTTGAATCAGCCTGACACCGTAACATTTAACAACGGCAAAACACTTACATATAGTTATGATATCTTTTATCTGAATTTTCTATGCTATTCCATTACACTCGCCAGAGCACTCGGTTGTTATCCGAGTTGTCGTTGATTTAAGGAAACTTAGGGAGCCAAACGAAACGGATACTCAATCGAGTATCCGTTTTTTGGTATTTTCTTGTTGTTTAATTCTTTTGTATGTGCTATACTTTCAAAGAAAGGGTGTTTTTTATGAAAAAAATGATTTGCTTTTTATTGATTTTGATGATGACTGTTTCTATTGTCGGTTGTGAATTTTTAGATATTTTTACTGATGATGACACTAGTGTTTCTGATGATAGAAATAACGATGATGAAGATGAAGATCAAGATGATGAGAGAAAAGAGGACGAAACAGAAGCAGAAGATGTAAATGTAGATGACATTGATTACAAAAATCTTGTTACTGATGCCTATACAACTAAGATTGTCTGTGAAGATTATTATAAAGATTTGGACTTTGCTATTCCTCAAATTAACCTCGATAGTGCTGATGTCGAAGATTTTAACGAGGATATGTATGATGATTTATACGACATTATAGAAAATGTCAAAGTAGAGGTTAATACCTCTGATTCTCCACAATCGTGCTCAGGTATAACATATGAATGGTATTATTGTAATGACATTCTATCTGTAATTATTTTAATTGATAGGGCACCGTTTGCATCGCCATATACAGAATATATCGTGTACAATTTTTCTTTACCTGATGGTGAGATGATGTCTGAAAATGATGTCATAGAAGCAGCAGGCTACGATAAAGACGAATATTATGATGAGATGGAGGTTGTTTTGGGCAACGCTTATCTTAATGTGTATGATAGCGCATATGACAGTATGTCTGATGACGAGTTTTTTGTTGAACAGTTTAACAAAACTATAACTCAGATGAATATTGACAAATGTATGCCGTATATCGACGATTTTGGCGACCTGTGGGTGGTAGCGTATATCTACGCAATAGCAGGTGGCGAGGGGTACTCGCATCAGGTAAATGTCAGTAATTATGAAAAGAATCCACATTACTCAGAGTTTGCATAAAGTATCAAAACGCATATAAGATAAAAGCCGCAACAAAATACAGTTGCGGCTTTTATTGTATAGTGAAAACCACTTAAAATGAATGTTTTAGGATTTGTGGGATAAATGAAAATGTGTGCTTGTGTGTGGTCGGTAATATTTGGGTTGTATTAAAAAGTAAAACGCCCCCAAAACGGAGGCGTTTTTCATATTAATTATTACAGATTATAATACTTATCAAATTCAGCAGGGTGTGGAATTTTTGACAGTTCAGCACATTCTGCACGCTTTGTTTTGATAAAGTTATTGATAAGCTCTTCTGGGAATACTCCGCCTGCTGTGAGGTAGTCGTGGTCACTCTCAAGTGCATCAAGAGCCTGTTCGAGCGATGTAGGCAAGCCTTTGAGCTTTGCTTTTTCTTCATCAGAAAGGTGGAAGAGGTTCATATCATATGGACCCCAGCCGTTTTCGTGTGGGTCAATCTTGTTCTTGATGCCATCTAGGCCCGCCATCAGAATAGCCGCATAGCAGAAGTATGGGTTACATGTAGCATCAGGGTTTCTGAGTTCAAAACGACGCTTGTTAGGTGACTTTGCATATGCAGGGATACGGATAACCGCGCTACGGTTAGATGTAGCATAACCAACAGTAACAGGAGCCTCAAAACCAGGAACCAGACGCTTGAATGAGTTTGTGCTTGGGTTTGTAAGAGCACAAAGTGAGCTGATGTGTTTGAGCAAACCACCCATAAAGTAGTGAGCTTCTTTGCTTAAGTGAGAATAACCGTTGTCATCAGAGAACACAGGTTCGTTATCTTTCATAAGCAGCATATGAACGTGCATACCACTGCCTGCTTCGCCGTAGATTGGCTTTGGCATAAATGTAGCGGTTTTGCCGTATTTCATAGCTGTGTTGTGAATGATGTATTTGATCATCATAGAAGCATCAGCCATCTTTGTCATCTCACCAAGTTGTGGCTCGATTTCAAACTGACCTGATGCAGCAACCTCAGGATGCTGATAGTTGATTTCGATGCCCATTTCTTTCATAAGCAGGCACATTTCAGAGCGGATGTCGTAAGATGTGTCAAATGGCTTTGCAACATGATACGCTTTCTGAGCAGGGATAACACAGCCTTTGCCCTGAGTAGCGCTGTTCCAGTATGACTGGTCGGTGTCAACAAAAGCAGATACCTCGTTTGGCTGTACAGCCCAGCCTACCTGATCAAAGAGATAAAACTCAAATTCAGGGAGAATGTACATTGCGTCAGCAACACCGCTGTCTTTCATATACTGAGTAGCGGCTTTTACTATGTTACGTGGATACTGCTTGAGTGGTCTGTTTTCAGGATTGTCAATAATCATTGCGTCACCTGTCATAGACAGGGTAGGAATCTCGCAGAATGGGTCGATATATGCTGTGTCAGGGTCAGGGATAAATACCATATCGCTCTTTTCAACAACAGCATAGCCGTAGTTGCTTGCGTCAAAACCGATACCGCTTACCATAGTGTCCTCGCTGAAATTTTCCGCAAGGATAGAAACATGTCTGTACTGACCGTTGATGTCAACCATCTTGAAGTCGACCATTTTGATATCATTATCTTTTATCATTTTGATGATATCTTTTACACTTTTTGCCATAAAGAACACCTCTCTAAAAAATATGTAATATTATATCAATTATTAAATTATGTGTCAATTACAATCAGTCTGAAATCTGAACTTAACTGCTAAATGTGTGCCTGCACAACTTGTGTTTGCAGTGTGCTTTATTTTCGTTGCAAAGAGCTTTTTTGTATGTTATAATCGTAAAAGACAGGGTAAGAGGAATTTATTTTGCTTTGTGCACAAAAAACATGATAACTTTTTAGGATAATAACCAAAATTTAGGATGGATAAAAATGAAAATAAAATTCAAACTTTTATGTTCACTATTACTGGTATTAACAATTATCATATCTCCTTTGCTATCACTTTCTGCAAGTGCGCAGGATACCGATTCTGTCAACTGTGATGAAATGGTACAGCCACATAATGAAGAAGGCGCTTGTTGTTGCGGTGTGATAGAAGAGCCGGAACCTGATGTGTATTCATCACAGGATTATCCTAGCAAAAAAGAACTTGCTGAACTTTCTTTATATGAATTCCCGCCATCAGTTGACAACAGTGAGTCAGAGTATTTTCCTGAAATACTTAATCAGGGCTCGCTTAATTCTTGTGGTGCTGTATCGATTGTGTACTATATGTTTACATACGAGTTGAACAAAGCACGTGGTGTCAAAACAACAAGCGACAATACACTATCTCCGAAGTTTGTCTACAATCTGATTAACGGTGGTTTGAATAAAGCAGTCTATACCGATGATTTGTACAACATTATTGAGACTATCGGTTGTCCGACTAACAAGAATTTTCCATATGATAAAACAGATTTATTGAGTTGGAGTTGTGATGAGGAAATCTGGTATGAGGCGATGTCCAATCGTATAACCGGTTATCACAATCTGGCACCATCGCTTGGTACGTTTTCCACTCTTATTTCATCGACTGATGATACTGACCTTCAACAGTTGAAACAGAAACTGAGCGAAGGGAAAATTCTGCGCTTTACTACTCATACATCAACATGGAAATTATGCAAACTTACAACAAATGAAAATGTGCCTGAAAATGATAAGTATCAGGGCGAAGTCTGTGTTAAATATGTAACTAATTCTGACGGCTATGCGCACTCAATGCTTATTGTAGGATACAACGATAATATCTGGTGTGATATTAACGAAAACGGCAACGTTGATAAAGGTGAGATGGGTGCATTCAAGGTCGTTGATTCATATGGCAAAGGCAAATACAACGATGGATTTGCGTGGGTAGCATACGACGCCTTGAATATCGCATCACAAGTTGATGGGGCAGAAATACGATACGACAGAAATCGTGCATTAAGAAGTATTCAGTATATCGATGTTATTGGTTCAACTCGTAGCGAAGAAATATACGTGAAATTCACTCTCAATACAGCAGACAGGTCACAGTTTGCGGTGAGTTTCTTTTCTTTTGCTACCATAAAAAGTAACAGTTTCCTATCAAATGTTGATTACAAGCTCGATTCCAACAAGTACGCTTTTGATGGCAGTAAAGTCGCAACAGACGCTACATTTATTTATCCGTTGACAAACTTAGTACCTTGGGTCGACAACGATAGATTTGTTCCATCAGATTATATAATTAATATAAGCGATTCAAAAAAAGACGGTGTACCGCTTATTATCAAGGACATCTCTGTTGTTAACGAATACACAGGCAAAGAGTACAAGGTTGTCGACGTTTTTCCTAAAGTGATAGACGGAGAAACGTACACAGTAAGTTTAGAAGAACCGTTTGGAATTTCAACAATCACACAGGATAAACCAAATGGTGTAGTGACAAAACCTATCGTGTTTGAAAGTACAACAGTAAGTGAAAAAATCAATGTAGAAACATACGGCAAACCAACAACACGCTATGTTGTAAAAAACAGCAATGGACAGGTTGTGCGCGATGAAGTGGTTGAGTGCCTTAATTACAATGTGGTAGGAAAAACATCTACTACTCGTTTTGAATTCACACCAACTAAATCAGGCGAATATACGCTTACTGTATCTTCGACAGATGATAGCAATTTTTATGACGAAAAAACCATATCTTTCAGTGTAGTAGATATGATATTAGGAGATGCAGATGGAAACGGCACTGTCAATGTTATCGACAGCACTTTAATCCAGAAATATACAGCAAATTATATTACTAAAGATAAACTCCACGAGGAAATGGCTGACTGCAATGAAGATGCTTGGGTAAATATTATGGATGCAACCTACATACAGCACTATATTGCAAACACCGGCAAATATGGCAAGGTAGGCGAGGTTATAGATTTTGTCTCGCAAAAATCTACGATTACATTTACTGATGCCGTAAACTGGGGCGACGAAATATACTGTTATTATCGTAGCAATGAAAACTTCCTTAACTGGCCTGGTGAGCGTATGACAAAAACAGGCGTAAATGACAAAGGTGAATCTATATACTCAATTACAATACCAAAGGACGTAACACAAATTATATTTAATATAAGATTCGCAGAAACTTCCGCTGTTTATTATACTGGCGGTGACAAAAACTACTATCCTATCGACAATGGAACCGGCAACTTTTATAATGTAATAGAGATATAGTAAATGGTTAATATACTCAGCAAATCCCCAAATGCCTGATAATTGTTTGAGTAGGGAAGTATTTCTGAAAAGCAAAAACTCGATAAAACGAACATACAAAAATACCGCAACCTTAGATAAACACTATGGTTGCGGTTGTTTTATTTTCAGTAAAGTCCTGCTGAGAATGAAAAAAGCTACCAACCGAAGTAGATAGCTTTTGGTGCGGGTGACAGGACTTGAACCTGCACATCGGTTGACACCAGAACCTAAATCTGGCGCGTCTGCCAATTCCGGCAGACACGCGTATATTAATTTTGTTAATACCTACGATAGTGTAGGTGCTCAAAGTTGGTTCGTTTTACGAACCAAAGCGCGTCTTCCGGTCTGAAATATAGTCGCCCTGACTCGTGCTTGGCACTTCGTCGATGCTCGTTATTTCACACAGCACTCGGCTCCCTGTATCTGACACTGTCAGCGGTCGCCTCGTTACCAATTCGCCACACCCGCGTATGGAGTTTTGCACTAAGTTGTATTATACAACATCTTTTAGTCAAAATCAAGGTTTAGTTTATTTTTGTTGCAAATACAGTAATATCCAATTGACCGTGCATGATTTGTGTGATATAGTCGTAACAGAGATTTTGTTAGGGTGGTGAACGTCATAAAAAATCTGAGGCTGTTTAATCTTGCGTGGCCTATTTTTATTGAAACAGCGTTGTTTATGCTGCTTGGCTTTGTCGATGTATTTGTTTTAAGCCGTTACAATGACCTTGCCGCATCTGCTGTAAATACCGCAAATCAGGCGGTTTCTATTGTCACCATTGTATTCACCGTTATTTCCGGTGCCTCTGCTATTTTGATTTCACAGTACCTTGGTGCTGACAAAAGACAAAACGCGTCAAAAATCGCCGCATTATCATTGTTCTTTAATTTTGTATGCGGTGTGATAATCAGTATTCTGATTGTTCTGTTTAACAAAAATATACTCCGGTTTATCGGCGCAAAAGGCAATCTCCTTGACTTTGCCTGTGATTATCTGTCGATAGTCGGCGGCTTTATTTTTTTGCAGGCTGTACTTGCTGCGATGTCCGTCATAGTGAGAAATCACGGACTTGTCAAAATATCAATGTATGTGACAGTAGGAATGAATGTTCTCAACACCGCACTTGATATCGTACTGGTACCAAAATTCGGTGTTGTTGGTGTTGCTGTTGCAACCACATTCAGCCGTGTGCTTGGTACTGTAGTACTTGCTGTTGTGCTGTTCAAAAAGGTAGAAAGTATTAAAATTTTCAAGTATCTGCGACCATTTCCAAAGAGCGACACAGCAGACATACTAAAAGTCGGCGTGCCGTCTGCACTTGAGTCGTTTTTGTACAACGTGTCACAACTTGTGATAACATCAATGGTGTTGCATCACCTGACAGAAAACGAACTAATCGCAAAGACATATGTGCAGAATATAACGATGTTTTTCTACATATTTGCTGTATCAATAGGTCAGGCATCACAGATTATCACGGGGCATCTGGTCGGCGCACAAAAAACCAAAGAAGCATACAAAAGCGGTATGAACGCATATTTCAAGGCGCTTATTATCACTGTGTCTGCCTGTCTGATTGGTGTCATATTCAGAAATCAGTTGATGGATATTTTTACAAACAGTCAGGCTGTAATCACGCTTGGTGCTCATCTTCTGATGATTGATTTGTTACTTGAACTTGGCAGAACAACCAACCTTGTTGTTATTGCTTGTCTTAGAGGAGCAGGGGATGTGTATTTCCCGACACTTTGTGCGATAGTATCAATGTGGCTTGTCAGTGTGCTGGGGTCATACATACTTGCGGTTGTATGCGGCATGGGTATATACGGCTTGTGGATAGCACTTGCTGCAGACGAGATTTTAAGAGGAGTGCTGATGATATTCCGCTTCAAAGGTGACAGGTGGAAGAAAAAACGAGTAGTAAGAACATAACAAAATATATGAGAAAAGGCACTGTGTTTACAGTGCCCTTTTTTTGTTTATTTACTTGAATGCAGGTGGTTTAACCTCAGTGTCTTTAAAGCGTGACGGCATTGACGGCTCTGACATAGAAAAGTACATTTTTGCAGCCTTTGTTGTACCAAAATCACGGTTTGAGCCTGTTTGCTGTACCTTGTTAAATGCTTCCTGGAACATCGCGTTGTGAGCTTCTTCGCGGTTTAATAGAAAGTCGATTGTCTCTTTGACCTTTTTATCGTTAATCTGCCTGTAAAGGTATTCGTAAACTACCTTTGCTCGCTGTTCAGATGCGATATTTGACAGCAAATCTGCACACAAATCGCCTGTGACGGTAACATAATCAGCAGTCCAGGAATAGCCCGACGCATTTATAAGTCCCGGATTAAGACCGAGCAGAACATGGCTTTGTATCTCACCTGCACCGATAGTTGAGTAATCTACATCGTGGCCGTTGAGCATATTGATTGTTTGCGCGACCATCTCCATATGACCTAGCTCCTCTGCAGCAATATCAAGGAACAAATCCTTTATCTGTGGATCTTTGATTCTGAAACTTTGTGACATATACTGCATCGCAGCCTTTAATTCACCGTTGCCACCGCCAAGCTGTTCTTGAAGTAATGCCGCATATTGAGGGTTTGGGCGTTCAACGGATACCGGATGAAAAAGCTGTTTTTCGTGTTTGAACATATACATTCTCCTTTTGATTTTATCATTATTAGTTTTTGGAGAATGAGTGAGATTATACGGCTCACTTTTTAATTCTTGCACTCAGCGTTCCTGTTGAAAGTGACTGATGTTTTTCGGTAGAGTCATTGTTATCAGGCAGTTTTTCTATAACATCAGGGGTATACATAAATTCTACTGTTTGAGTTTCAGTATCACCGTTTATTTTAGTAACAGTAATATCAAGTGTGATACCGTCAATCAGACGCTTGAATATCTGATTTTGGTAATTATAGAAACCTACCATATCATCTTTTTTGATATACTCTCTCAGCGTTTTGATTTCTTCTTCTGTAGCAAGAGTGAAATCATCTCTGTAGCCGTATCCTATAATTGATTTTGGGTAATACGCGAGTACCTCTCCGCTTTCTGAATACACTACATCTCCTGACTCAACAGTAAGTGCACCTGTATCTTCCACAAAGTAATGCTTTCCTGCATTGTGGAAACTATTTGTGCTTATTAACGGGTTGAAATCAAAATATGTGTCCTTTTGTTTATTATAAGGGATAGTAATTTCAGATTGAGAATCACCATTAGTATTATCTATCCTGTATTGCTTTGTTAAATCGTCTATCTCCTCAAAAGTGCAAGTCGACAAAGAACCATTGTTTATTTTATATGTTATTGTCTCTATATCGTCACCCTCAACAGAGATGTTAAGTTGCTTATTGAAAGAGTGAAACAGATATTTTTTTACAAGGTCTGCATCATCGGCGTTGTCATCAAGAATATAGTTAAAATTATAGAAAATGTAGTTTGGTTCATCGCTTTTGAGTTCAACAAATTTTTCAGTATTAAGTGCGACACCTGTAATTTTGTTTGAATCAGGAGTTGCTTGGTCAGCGGTAGAATGTGCATTTGCTATAATTGTAAAGCCGTTGTCCTTAGATGGGATAAACACAGCAGTGAGCACTAAAGCCAAGGCTAATACCGCGGCTATTGCTTTAGAAAAAGTAAGTAGGTATGTTTTGCGTTCTGCTTTATCTATGATGTTTTGAGCACTGTCAGGTGCTTTGATGTTGCTTAACTCAAGGTTTAGCTTATCTTTAAATTTACTCATCAAAAAAATCCTCCCTTAGCATTTCTTTTAATAGTGATTTGGCTTTCAAAAGTCGGTAGTTAACAGTTGTCTGTGGGATTTTCAGTATCCTTGATATATCTTTTATATGTAAATCGCGATAGTATTTAAGCAAAATTACCGTTCTGTAATCAATCGGTAATGTTTTAATCGCCTCGCTTACACTAAGCTTTGTGTCGTTATCTTTAAGGTCAGATGACAAGAAAAATTCGCACTGTTCAATTTGTAGTTCATCACTTTTATATTTTGAATTACGAATTATATTTTTGCACGTATTTATAGCGATAGAGGTCAGCCACGTATTAATGCTTGATAATTCCTTAAAAGAATATAACTTTTTGTAAGCTTTCAAAAAAGTCTCTTGTGTTGCATCCTTTGCAAGTTCAAAATCTTTTAGATACATATAACACAGTCTTGTAATACTGTCGCAATTATCGTCATATATCTTTTCAAACAACTGTTTTTTATTGTTTGACGTCAAAATCTTAACCTCCTTTCACTATATTAGACACATCAAAAGTCTGTTTTCATAGTATAACATAAAAAACGCAGGAGTTTTTCCTGCGTTTTTTGGTGTATCATTTATGGAGTTTTAGATTTATGCTAGTTGCTTTTTGTATCGTTGCTGTGACATTTGTCTTTTAGCGGACAACCACCACAGCCGCAACTACACGATTTTTTACCGTTTCTTTTGTCTTTTATCATCTTGAATACAACAAGAAACAGGATAGCAACTAGTACTAAAAGCACAATAATTGTCGACAGATTCTTGCTGAAAAATGCAAACATATTTTAGCTCCTTTACATCATTATTTCAATGTGTTTGTATCGTACTTGTTTTTTCTGAATATAAGATACAGCAGTGTTAAAAGTACAACAAAGGAGAGAACAGTCCAAACCGTGAAAACACCTGCTGTAATAAGCATACCGATGTTGTAAACTATCAACGAAATAGCGTAAGCAAATACTGTCATATATCCGATAGTGAATATAGTCCACTTTGCGTTGTTCATTTCTCTTCTGATAGCACCCATAGCCGCAAAGCAAGGAGCACACAATAGATTGAAAATAAGGAACGACATACCGGCGAACTGGTTGTTGTTAAAGAATAATTGACTAGCAGGTGCTGTGCCTGATAGTGAGCCGAATACACCGACAACTTCTTCCTTGGCAACAAGACCGAGTA
This sequence comes from Ruminococcus sp., assembly GCA_045604645.1. Lineage (GTDB taxonomy): Bacteria > Bacillota > Clostridia > Oscillospirales > Acutalibacteraceae > Ruminococcoides. Next base: position 15,600 of record JAZUOM010000028.1, read on the forward strand.
TAGTTGCAACAGCAGATTGCCAGTTGCCAAATCCAAGCGGCACAAACAGCCACGCAATAAGATTTCCAAGGTGTGCAAGTATAGATGTGGATGTGCTGTCACTTGTGATATAATGCAAGCCACCGTCAAATGACAATGAGTTTAGCACCCAGATAATAACACTTGCCGCAAGAATTACTGTGCCTGCACGCTTTATAAATGACCAACCACGCTCCCATGTAGCGCGCAGGACATTGTTTGCAACAGGCATATGATAAGCAGGGAGCTCCATAACAAATGGAGCAGGGTTGCCTGAGAATAACTTTGTTTTCTTAAGGATAATACCGGATATTATTACAGCACCGATACCAATAAAGTAAGAGAGTGTTGCCACCCACGCAGCACCACCAAAAAGCTCGCCTGCGATAAAGCCGACGATAGGCATTTTTGCACCACAAGGAATAAATCCGGTTGTCATAATTGTCATTTTGCGGTCACGGTCCTGCTCGATAGTACGTGATGCCATAATACCCGGTACACCGCAACCGGACGCAACAAGCATCGGTATAAAACTCTTGCCCGAAAGTCCAAGTTTTCTGAAAATTCGGTCCATGATAAAGGCGATTCTTGCCATATAGCCGATATTTTCGAGTATCGAAAGCAGAAAGAACAGGATGAACATCTGTGGCACAAAGCCCAGCACCGCGCCGACGCCGCCGATGATACCATCGCACACAAGGCTTACAAGCCATGATGCACAGTTGATATTTGTCAAAAATGTAGCCACAGCAGGGGTTATCCACTCTGAAAAGAGTGTGTCGTTCATAAATCCTACTGTCCAGTCTCCGATTGTGCCTATCGAAAGCGTATACACGCCCCACATTACAAGTGCAAAGATAGGTAGTGCCAGTATACGATTGGTCACAACCTTGTCGATTTTCTCAGATACTGTGAGTTTACCAACTGACTTTTTGATATAAACAGACTTCATCATATTTTCAATGAAGGTATATCTTTCGTTTGTGATGATGGCTTCACTATCGTCGTCAAAGTGTTCCTCGACATGCACGATATCTTTCTCGATATGGCTCAGTACGCTTTTGTCTATGCCCAGTTGCTCAATAATTTTTTCGTCACGTTCAAACAGCTTGACAGCGTAGAATCGCTGACGATCATCGTCCATATTGTGAACACACGCTTCTTCAATATGTGCAAGTGCATGCTCAACTTCGCCCGAGAAAATGTGCTGAGGTATGTTTCTGCCTTCTTTTGCGGCATTTATTGCGGCATCTGCTGCGTCAAACACGCTGTCGCCTTTGAGTGCCGAGATAGGTACAACCTTGCATTTGAATTTTTTTGATAATTGTTCAATGTCGATTTTGTCACCGTTTCTCTCGACAACGTCCATCATATTGATAGCAATAACGACAGGAATGCCAAGCTCAGCAAACTGTGTTGTCAGGTAGAGGTTGCGCTCAAGATTTGTGCCATCAACAATATCAAGGATAACATCTGGGTTTTCGTTTATAAGATACTCACGAGCAACCACTTCTTCAAGTGTGTAAGGAGAGAGAGAGTAAATTCCCGGTAAATCGGTGATAGTGACGTTGCTGTCATTTTTATATTTACCTTCTTTTTTCTCAACAGTAACACCCGGCCAGTTGCCGACATACTGGTTGGAGCCGGTAAGTGCATTGAAAAGCGTGGTTTTACCGCTGTTTGGATTGCCCGCAAGAGCAATAGTAATGTTTTTCATATATCCTCCGTTGTGTTAGCATATGCTAACCTGTTATCAAAAAAACAGGGGATTTAACCCCGTGTTTATTATACTACCTCAATCATTTCAGCGTCGGCTTTTCTCAGTGACAACTGATAGCCACGCACGGTGATTTCTACTGGGTCACCAAAAGGTGCAACCTTGCACACATCAATTCTGACTCCTTTTGTAATGCCCATATCCATAATGCGTCGTCTGACAGCACCCTGACCGTTAAGCTTTAGTACAACTGCGCTGTCGCCAACTTTTATATCTTTGAGTGTTTTCATACTTGTATTCTCCAAACTGTATGTAAAATGATTGTTAAAAGCGTTGGTTAGCAACTGCTAACCGAACTGTTTAAAGAAAGGTTAGTCAATGCTAACCCTCACATATATAATACAATTTCTGACAATGTTTGTCAATAAAATAAGCGTAGTTTTTTACTTTTTTAATCATTTTTGTATGTTTTTTGCCGTGGTTAGCTTTTGCTAACTGCTTGTTTTGTTAATCTTGTACAATAACTTCTTTATTAATATATACTTACTTAAGATATGGGATATGAATATCTGTTTTATTGTTGTAGATTTTTTTAAAGTTGTGTGATACTATAGAAATATCAAAAAATACGGGATATTTCTATGAAAAACAAAGAACGAAAGCTTTTTTCGCTATTTGATGTGATTATTATACTTATTGTAATTGTCGCATCTGCGTTTGCACTTGTTTCTCAATTTAATAATGAACACGACAATCTTGTGTGTGTTGTAAGGGTAGATGGCAATATCACAAACACAATTTCGCTTGATGAAATCACAGATACAAAGGAAATTACGGTAGACTCTTTGTTACCTGTAACTGTTGTTGTGACAAGCGACAGCGTGTATGTAGAGTCAGCATCATGTCCTGACAAATTATGTGAACACACAGGTGAAATCACACGTAGCGGCCAGTCAATCGTGTGCCTGCCTGCAAAAGTTTCAGTATCGCTGGTGTGTGATAATAACAGCGTTGATGCGGTGGTGGGGTGATGCTATGAAAAAAATCAGTACATTAAAAATCACCCAGAATGCACTTGTGTGCACCGTTGCGCTTATACTTTCATATATCGAGATGTCATTGCCTGATATGCCGTTTGTATTGCCCGGTATGAAACTTGGGCTTTCAAATATCGCCACGATGTTTGCGCTATCTGCGATGGGTTTACCGTCTGCACTTGTTGTATGTTTAGCAAAAGCGTTGTTTGCGCTTTTAATGCGCGGATTTACAGCCTTTCTCATGAGTTTGTGTGGGGGAGTGCTCAGCGCTGTTGCAATGTATTTACTTATGCGATTCAAAAAAATCGGTTATATCGGCATCGGTATTTTCGGCGCATTTTGTCACAACCTTGGACAGATACTCGTGGCTTTTGTGTTAACAGACAGCAGCGTGTTTGCGTATTTCTCAGTTTTGGGTATCGCTTGCCTTGTTACGGGTGCAGTCACAGGATTTTGTGTTTACCTTATATTGCCAAAAGTGCTAAAACTAAGGCTGTACAAGAGCTCATAATTCAGCAAAGGAAAAATAACCGCATTTAATATTCTAAATAGCAACTAAAGATTAAAATATTGTTACTTTAATTTTAGTTTTGTCACTTGAATACCCCAATATCTTGTGGTAAGATTTAAGCAGTCATCTAAATAATGTGTTTTAAAAGAATTAAAAAGGGGTATTCAATATGAAAATTAACGTAATCGGTGGCACAATGCCACAGCAGGAAATCGACATCTATGTAGCACAGCTCAAGGCGGCTAACCCTGACAAGTATATCAAGACTATCGACTTTACACTTGATGGTGAGTATGTTGATGTAAAGTATACATATGACAACGTGCCTTTTGAACGTATCAGACGAATCACAGGCTACCTTGTTGGTACAGTTGACCGCTTTAATAACGGCAAGCGTGCTGAGGTTGAGGACAGAGTTACACACTCACTTGCTTGTGACTGTGCATTTCAGGAAATTGCCTGATCGTATCTTTTGTGATTATTTTACACGGTATAGCATTAAGTCAGACCTTTTGCGGTCTGGCTTTTTGTATCCTTACTGACGAAATATGTTGACAACTGTCGTTTGTGTGATATAATAACAAATGTCAAATTAATATTTACTTATCAAGAGAGACTGAGGGACAGGCCCTGTGACGTCCGGCAACCTGCGATTGTAAGGTGCCAATTCCTGCGGTATTACCGGAAGATGAGCTTTTGATACCGCTTTTTTGAGCGGTTTTTTTATTGCATATTTAATTCTAAAACAGAAATATAGAAAGGACGATATAATATGGCTAAGCATTTATTTACTTCTGAGTCAGTTACACACGGACATCCTGATAAACTCTGTGACAGAGTATCAGATGCTATTCTTGATGCTATTTTATCACAGGATATGAACGCACACGTTGCCTGCGAGACTACTGCTACAACAGGTATTGTGCACGTAATGGGCGAGATTACAACCACAGCCGATGTTGATTTTGAAGCTATTATCAGAAAAGTAGTATGTGATACAGGTTATGACAATGACGAATGTGGCTTTAATGGCAACAAATGTGAAGTTGATGTAGCACTTGACAAGCAGTCGCCTGATATTGCTATGGGCGTTAACAATTCATACGAACTAAAAGACGGCGAAGACTGTGAACTTAACAAGATTGGTGCCGGTGACCAGGGTATGATGTTTGGATTTGCATGTGACGAAACCAAAGAGCTCATGCCACTTCCTATATCTTTGGCTCACAAACTTTCATATGAGTTAAAGCGAGTAAGAGAGCAAGGCATACTCAAATACCTGCGTCCTGACGGTAAATCACAGGTTACCGTTGAGTACGAAAATGATGTGCCTGTACGTGTTGACACAGTTGTTGTGTCTACACAGCACGACGATGATATTACACTTGAACAGATAAGAGAAGATATCCTGAAATATGTAATAAAGCCTGTTATCCCCGCAAATCTGCTTGATGAAAACACAAAGTTTTTCATAAACCCAACCGGTCGCTTTGTTGTGGGTGGACCTGTAGGTGACTCGGGTCTGACAGGCAGAAAGATTATCGTTGATACATACGGTGGTTACTCACGTCACGGCGGCGGTGCTTTCTCTGGCAAAGACCCTACAAAGGTGGATAGAAGTGCGGCTTACTTTGCACGATATATCGCAAAGAACATCGTTGCGGCAAAACTTGCTAAAAAATGTGAGGTGCAGCTTGCATACGCTATCGGTGTCGCAGCTCCTGTATCAATTATGGTTGACAGTTTTTCAACATCACAGTACTCAAACGAAGAACTTGCAAACGCTGTAAAGAAAGTTTTTGATTGCAGACCTTCTGCTATTATCAGCGAGCTTAAACTTACACAGACAAAGTACTATGACCTTGCGGCGTATGGTCATATGGGCAGAGAAGAGCTCGGCGTCAGATGGGAAGATACAGACAAGGTTGACGCTCTTTTATCCGCAATTAAATAATCACAGATATAAAAACAACGGAGAAGTGTTTAGCTTCTCCGTTTCTTTTTAGTTACATATGTAACTGTTTTTATAGTCCGAATGATACTGTAATAGCGTTGTTTATTTCTTTCATAGAATTTTGGTCAACTGTGCCCATCTTTTCTCTGAGCCTTTTTTTGTCAATAGTGCGCACCTGTTCAAGCAACACAACGCTGTCTTTTGACAGACCACTTGTCATAGCACCGATTGGGATGTGTGTCGGCAGTTTTGCTTTTGTCTGCTGACTTGTGATAGCCGCCGCTATCACAGTAGGGGAAAAGCGGTTTCCGACGTCGTTTTGTACAATTAGCACAGGTCGTATACCACCTTGTTCAGACCCTATCACAGGGCTTAAGTCTGCGTAGTAGATATCTCCTCGCTTAATGTTCAAGCTGTTTTCACTCCGAATAATTTATTGTACTAATAGTTTTGTCAGAAATAAAATCTTTATTCTATAGTACATAATATTTTCTAAGTGATATATTGTGATATCAAACGTAACTTCTGTCTATTGTGAGCACAACAAAATAGTTCTCGTACTTTTGTGATACAAGGCTCTGAACCTTTTCTTTGATTTGTTCATCGCTCATTTTCAAATCGAATGGTACAACAACATCAAAAATCAGGTTTGTGTGCGTAGTGCCCGGCACCATCCTGAAATCATGTATAGTAGCATCGTCGTGCAGTTTTGTGATTAATGTGCTTACCTGTTCTTTTGTTTCTCTGGTGTTTTCATTGTGGATGTCGATTGGGTCCATATGTATTGTGGTTTCAACTGACAATTTTTCGTACAAATCTTTTTCAATCTGATCAATTACATCGTGGATTTCATATATATTCTCGGAGCCGTCAACCTCAGCATGCAAAGATATAATCTGTCTGCCGGGACCGTAATCGTGTACAACCATATCGTGAATACCATGCACCATATCATAACTCATAACAAGCGAGTAAACATTATCGACAAGCTCTTCGTCAGGTTTTGTGCCAAGAAGTGGGGATAGCGTTTCTTTTGCTGAATTTATACCCGCATAGAAGATGAACAGTGCTACAAGTATACCGCAGTAACCATCGATGTTGATGCCTGTAAATCGTGTGAATATCATAGAGAGCAGTACAACAAAGGTGGCAACAGAGTCGGATATACTGTCCATCGCCGTAGCTTTCATACTGGCAGAGTTGATTTTCTTTCCTATAGAGCGATTATAAAAGAATATATAAAACTTGATACATATAGATACAACAAGTATCGCCATAGCGAGTATGCTTGTGTCAACGGACTGTGGGTTTATTATCTTGTCGACTGAAGATGTAAAAAGTTCAAACGCAACAACAATAATCGCAATCGAAATTCCAAGTCCTGACAGATATTCAATTCTGCCGTGACCAAACGGATGCTTTGTGTCAGGCTTCATACCGGCAAATTTAAAGCCGATAAGCGAAATAAAAGACGAACCCGCATCGCTTAAGTTGTTGAACGCATCTGCTGTGATAGCGATAGAATGGCTGATTACACCCGCAAAATATTTGCCTGCAAAAAGCAGAATATTGAGAAAAATCCCAACGCTGCTGCACAGCACGCCAAGTGCGCGTCTGTTTTTAGCGTCGTCAGTTTCCTTTATAAAGAGTTTTTTGAGTAAAGATATCATATAATAATATCCTCCATATGTAACAATTTTCTAGATTATACCATTATTTTTTGCTTTTTTCAATCAACAGGTGTATAATCTCAATCTGGAGATGGTTATATGAAAATAAGTCCAAAGAACAAAGCGATAATATACCTGATAACATCGGCGTTTTTCTTTGCGTTAATGGGTATGTTTGTGCGTTTATCAGGCGATTTGCCAACATTTCAGAAGATGTTTTTCAGGAATTTCATAGCAGCGATAATCGCGTCTATAATTCTGATTAAGAATAAAGTTAGCATACTACCAAGCAAAAAAGAAAACATAATTTTTCTTGTTATGAGAACTGTTTTTGGTGCACTTGGGGTGTTCTGTAATTTTTACGCGGTCGACCATCTGCTGTTAAGCGACGCGTCTATACTAAACAAAATGTCACCTTTTTTTGCTATAATTTTTTCGATATTTATTCTTAAAGAAAGGCCTAGTCTTTTTCAGTACAGCGTTGTGAGTATTGCGTTTTTAGGCACAGTATTTGTTATCAAGCCTACATTTTTAAATGCCTCGCTTTTGCCGTCGCTGATTGGACTGTTGGGCGGTATGTGCGCAGGACTTGCGTACGCCTGCGTGCGAAAACTCACTACAAACGGCGAGAACAGTGCTTATGTAGTGTTCTTTTTCTCGTTTGCAAGCACGGTCATTGTTTTACCGTTGACTATCATATACTATGTTCCTATGTCAGTTTACCAGTTTTTTATGCTACTGCTTGCAGGACTTAGCGCAGCAGGTGGTCAGTTTATGATAACACTTGCGTACAAAAACGCACCATCAAAGGAAATCTCTGTATATGATTTTTCGCAGATTATATTTACTGCGATAATCGGCTATTTAGTATTTACACAGGTGCCAGATGTTTACAGCATTGTTGGTTACTGCATTATCATTTTGATGGCACTACTCAATTTTATGTACTCAAATTCCATGTGGATTTTTAAAAACAGAAAAAATTCCATAACTTAGCGTATTGAAATTAATGTATTTATACTATATTATAAATTTGTAATTATTATTTAAGGAGAACAATAATGCCAAGAGCGATTATTGCGATGAGTGGCGGTGTGGACAGCTCTGTTGCGGCTTGTCTTATGAAAGAGCAGGGCTATGATATAATAGGAATCACACTCAAACTTCACAGCGATGACAACATAATCACTGAGCAGTCGTGCTGTTCTGCGCAGGATATTCTTGACGCAAAGGCCGTGTGTGACAGATTGTCTATCGAGCACAGAGTTATCGAATTTGAAAGCGATTTCAAAAAACACGTTATTGACAGATTTGTGTCGTCGTATATGCACGGTGGCACACCAAATCCGTGCATAGATTGCAACAGATTCATAAAGTTCTCTGAGCTTTTGCGTGTCGCAAAACAAGAGGGCTTTGATTATATCGTTACAGGACACTATGCCAGAGTTGCATATGATGAAAATAGTGGCAGATACCTGCTCAAAAAAGGCGTTGACGAGTCAAAGGACCAAAGCTACGTGTTGTATTCGCTGACTCAGGACACACTTTCTCACCTCAAATTACCGCTTGGCGAATTGTCAAAGGCAAAGGTGAGACAGATAGCACAGCAGTACGGCTTTACAAATGCCGACAAAAAGGACAGTCAGGATATATGCTTTGTAAAAGACGGCAAGTACGCTGATTTTATCACAAACTACACAGGAAAAACTTTTGAACAAGGCGATTTTGTGGACCTTCAGGGCAACGTGCTCGGTAAACACAAGGGCATCATACGCTACACCATAGGTCAGCGTAGGGGGTTGTCCCTTTCTCTGCCACAGTCAATGTATGTGTGCGACAAAAATGTCGATACAAATACAGTCACACTATGTCTTGACCACGAGCTATACAGCAGTGAACTTTTTGCAGAAGATGTCAATCTAATTTCTGTAAAAGAAATAAAAGAACCGGTAAAATTAAAAGCAAAAATCCGCTATAAGCATAACGAAGCTGATGCAACGCTCTATCCGTATGAGGATGGTAAAATCAAACTTGTGTTCAGTGAGGGGCAACGTGCTATTACAAAAGGACAGGCGGTTGTTATGTATATAGGCGACACGGTATTTGGTGGCGCAACTATTATATAAGCAAAAAACAGCGATGATATTTCATCGCTGTTTTTCTTTTATTTGCTTTCGATTAACTCAAAAATATCTATGATTTCCTTTTGCTTGCACAAACCATCAGAAAAAGCCGTAGCACTACCGCAAGCAGTAGCGAGTTTTAAAGCGTATTTGTAATCATTTGTTTTCTGGTATCCTGCAATAAACCCTGCCACCATCGAATCGCCTGCGCCTGCTGTGTTTTTAACATTTCCTTTTGGTGCGCTTTGTACTATAACCTGCTTTTGTTCAGTAAACAGCACAGCTCCTTTGTCGCCCATAGACACAAGCACGTTTCTAGCTCCCAGAGTCATAAGCTTTATTGCGTATTTTTCAACATCGTGCAGAGTGCTTATTTTTGTGTTGAAAGTTTCAGCAAGTTCGCTGATGTTAGGCTTTATTAAAAACGGTTTGTACTGCAGGGTGTTCAGTAGTTTTTTGCTTGTGCTGTCAACAATAACTGTTGTGCCGTTTCTAGAAACCTTTGCAAGTATCTTTGCGTAAATATTATCGTCTGTGTTTTTTGGCGTACTGCCTGACAGCACAAGTGTGTCGTCTTTGCCGATGTTTTCAAGTTTTTTTAATAGCAGGTGCATATCAAAATCAGAAATCATTGGTCCGTTTGTGTTGATGTCGGTTTCCTCATCACTTCTTATCTTTACATTTATTCGCGAAAAACCATTTTCAAGTTGCACAAAGTCGGTGTTTACACCGCTTTCTTTGAGGCTTTTTTCAATCTGTGTTCCCGTAAATCCAGCGAGAAAACCAGTAGCCACACTGTTTATAGAAAGTTCTTTTAATACAAGTGATACGTTGATGCCCTTGCCGCCGCAGTAAATGCTTTCGCTGTCGCTACGATTTATTGTACCAAGTATCGGATTATCCATATTAATCACAAAATCAATAGCGGGATTAAGCGTAACTGTATATATCATATTTAGCACCTCGTTTTTTGTATTATGTGCAGAGCGTTCATATATATTATGCTTGCTGATAATATTTTTTAGTACAGATACCTATTTTGACTGAACACCTGATGATTGAGTATAGTATTTATTATCAGATTAATGAGCACTTTTGTCAATGACTTTGTATGCCTGACATATCATTATATTACTTAGCAAAAGTACATCAAAGCAAAGAAAAACAGCAGTCGTATCTGACTGCTGTCTTCTTTTTTAAGGGGTAAGTTATATAAGAAAGAAACAAAAAATGCCTATTAATATGCTTATTGCTGCGCCACCGATTACGTCTTTTACAAAGTGTACTCCTGACATAACTCTAGTTATTGCGATAACGGTTGCTATCAAAAGCATTATAATACCCAAGTTTGTCTGCAATGATAAGAAAGCCATCGCTATGATAAAAGCCGATGCAGTATGCCTGCTAGGGAAACTTTTGCCTTTTGTGTTTTTTGCAACAACAGGAGTAAATTCGTAGACTTCGTATGGCCTTTTGGCGTTGATGATAACTCTCAAAACGGTCACAAGCACCAAAACGCCAAGTGGTACAAATAAGAATTTCAGAAAAGTTGTATCAGAAAATCCGGTTTGCATAAACAGATAGACAAGTTGCAAAGGATAGAAAACTATCATAATCATCGGAAGAACATCATGAAGAGCCTTCATTGTGTTTGAACGAGTTTTGCTTGCAGTAAAATATTCAGTTACAAGCTTGTATTGCTCTTCTTTCATATTTTCCATCCTTTCCTTGACTTGTTTGTTGTGTCAACATTATATCAGTAAAAATTTTCTAAAACAACAAACAAAAAGTAACTAATTTATTAACATTCTATGACTACATTGTATTTTTCAAACCAGTAGTCAAGCTCGATAATATACGCCATTATCTGCGGTGCACGCATCAACTGACCGTACCATGGTGAACTGATTTTTTCAGGATTGTTCATAATATTCATAATTCCATCTTTGCTTAACAACTCGTTTAGTGTGCTACCTTTTTTGTTTAAAATCTCCTTTACTTTTTCGCTGCACATACGCATATATTGAGGATTATGGGTTTTTGGATATGGGCTTTTCTTTCTGTAGCATATATCGTATGGCAGTATATTTTCACACGCCGTTCTGATGATGCCTTTTTCTCTACCGCCAAAAGCCTTT
>JAZUOM010000029.1:0-40454 GCA_045604645.1 Ruminococcus sp.
TGGTTAGCAACAACGTCAACGATAACCTTTACACCATAAGAATGGAGTGTATCACACATAACCTTGAGCTGTGCCTCATTACCAAGTTCGTTACCAATCTTAAGGTCAGTTGGCTGATAGAAGCACCACCAGTCGTTAGAATATGCACCATCGTTTGTTGTGTCCTTTGAACACTGGATTGGTGACACCTGTACTGCTGTGTAACCTGCAGCAGCGATTTCCTGTGCATACTGAGTAACTTCTTTGAGCTTCCAGTTAAAGGCATGAAGGATGTTACCCTCATTAACATCGTCAGGTAGATTGTAACCAATTACATTGTCAGCAACTGCTGCAGCATCAGTTGACGCAGCACTTACTGCTGTTGAGGAGACAACTACCATTGAAAGCATCATTGTTAAACAAATGATTAAACTTAAAACTCGTTTCAAATACATGTTTTTTTCCTCCTGAAGATATTTATTCATTTGTATCTGATTCAGATTCAGAGCTACTGTCAGAATCATTTTCGACGACAGGTGTTTTTTTGACTAAAACATCACGCTTGCTTTTGAGTCGCTTTGTAACACCTTCATCAACCAGCGAGTAGATTACCGCAAATACAGGAACACCAAGAAGCATACCAGTAAGTCCGAACAATCCACCACCGATGATTACTGAGAACAGTATCCAGAAACCTGAAATACCTACTGTTTCACCCAAAATCTTAGGACCAAGAATATTACCGTCGAACTGTTGTAAAATAACAACAAAAACAACAAACCAGAAGCACTGTAACGGATCAATAAGCAACAAAAGAAGTGCACAAGGAACAGCACCTATAAATGGTCCGAAGAACGGAATAACGTTTGTAATGCCTACTACTACAGAAATGAGTAAGGCGTAATCAAATTTGAATATCGACAAACCGATAAAGCAGATAACTCCGATTATAAGTGAATCGATAATTTTACCAATAATAAATTTACCGCATTTTTTGTTTGACAAATCAGTAATCTGCAAAACTTTTTTGCTGGCTTTAAGTGGCAAGTATGCAACAACGACAGCTCTGAGCTGATAGCAAAGTTTTTCTTTTGATGACAGCATATATATGGACACAAAAATACCGACAATCCAGTTGTAAAGACCAGTTGTAAAATTACCGGCAAAATTGATAACAGCCGGAAAAGCATTCATTATAAAGTCCTCAATGAGTTTTTGTAAATCAGAACCCGTAATGAAATTGATGATTTCATTGTATGTGTCGGCATCATATAAATCATATCCAAACTGTTCTCTTACAAAAATAACCAATTCATCAAGTGACTGCTGGATAGCAGATGCGTAAAGAGGAATGTCGTCAATAAGATTTTTGATACTTTTTGAAAGTTCAGGAACAAGTATGCCTATCAAAAAAGCAATAATACCAAAACAGATGATATAAGAACAAATAAGAGCGAGCGTTTTTCTCAGCCCTTTTAGTTTTTCTCTCTTTTTTCCTATTGAACTAAAGCATTTGTTGTAGAAAAAGTTATAAGGAAAACTCAGAATATAAGCAAGTATAAAACCATAAATGAATGGCATAAATACATTTACTATATTTGTGACTACATTTGCAACACTCTTAATATTTATAAGCAAAAAGCCAACGAGCATCACGTAGGTCAAAAGCCAAAAAACCTTACTGTATTTTATTTTCTTTTTCAATATACCACTTCCTTACATAAACAAAGACATCTGAGAACTTTCAGGTATACCCTCAAGGGCACCACATTCTCTTAATATGTCAATAACCGCTTTGTTCACCTTTGTTTTCTGGATCATATCTTCTATGGATAAATACTGTGTTGAGTGTCCGATTTCTGCCAGACTTTCGGCGGCAGACTCACCTATACCGGACAAAGAACAAAACGGTAGTCTGATTTTTCCATTTTCGATCAAAAAACGTTTAGAATCAGATTTATATACATCAACAGGTAAAATCTCAATACCGCGACACAGCATTTCATTCATAATCTGTAGCATAGGTATCTCCTGTTTGTCTTTTGCAGATGCTTCAAAGCCTTTTTGATTTATATTGCGTATTTTCTCTTTTACTGCTTGTCTTCCTTTGATAAGTGTTGCACCATCAAAATTATCATTTCGCACAGTAAAATATGCAGCATAATATTCAAGTGGCTTGTGAACCTTGTACCAACCAAGTCTGAGTGCTGCAATCATATATGCAGCAGCGTGAGCTTTCGGGAACATATACTTGATTTTCATACACGAATCTATGTACCACTGAGGTACATCGTGTTCTTTCATAGCGTTAATATGTTCTTCTGTCAAAAGCTTTGTTGCCTTGCCTTTACGCACGATTTCCATAATCTTAAATGCCATACCAGGCTCAAGACCTTTGTGCATGAGGTATGTCATAATAGAGTCACGAGTACCGATAACTTCAGAAATTGTACAAGTACCTTCCTTGATTAAATCGGCAGCGTTACCAATCCAAACATCGGTACCATGCGAAAGACCTGATATCTGTAACAAGTCAGTAAAAGTTTTTGGCTGAGCTTCAACAAGCATCTGTCGTACAAAGTTTGTACCAACTTCAGGCATTGAGAAAGTACCGGTCTGAGAGTCGATATCCTCAGGAGTAACACCAAGTGCCTCAGTTGATGTAAACAAAGACATAACCTGAGGGTCACTCATGGATACATTCATAACCGGTATACCGGTGAACTCTTCGAGATAATGATATATCGTCGGAACATCGTGTCCAAGTTCGTCAAGCTTGCAGATAGTATCATGGATTGAATGGAAATCAAAATGAGTAGTAATATTATCAGATCCGGTATCATCAGCAGGATGCTGTACAGGACAGAACTCATAAACTTCCATACCTCGAGGTACTACAACCATGCCGCCCGGATGCTGACCTGTTGTTCGCTTAACCCCAGTAAATCCGTTTGCAAGTCGTGCTATCTCAGATTTGTTCATCGGTAGTCCGCGTTCATCACAGTATTTTTTGACAAATCCTATACCGGTTTTTTCGGCAATAGTAGAAATAGTACCGGCTTTGAACACGTTATCTTTACCAAACAAATCTTCAGTATATCTGTGTACACGGGACTGAACTTCGCCGCTGAAATTAAGGTCAATATCAGGTACCTTGTCACCTTTGAATCCCAAAAAGGTTTCAAACGGAATTTCGTGTCCGTCACGGTCATATTCAGTACCGCAAACAGGACATTTTTTTGCAGGCAGGTCAAAACCTGAACCGTAACTACCATCTGTGATAAATTCAGAATTTTTACAATTAGGACAAATATAGTGTGGGCAAAGAGGGTTAACCTCAGAAATACCCGACATAGTAGCTACAAAAGACGAGCCGACGCTACCTCGTGAACCAACAAGATAACCGTACTCCTCACTTTTTGCAACAAGTTTTTGGGCTGTCATATATAATACAGAGAAACCATAAGTTGTAATTGAACTAAGTTCCTTATCAAGTCTGGCTTTAACAATATCAGGTAACGGGTCCCCGTACCTTTCTTTAGCCCTTTGCCAGGTGATGGAAATAAGTTCTTCTTCAGCACCATCAATAAAAGGTGGAAAATTACCCTTAGGAATTGGTCTGACAAACTCACAGGAATCAGCGATTTTGTTTGGATTGTCAACGACAACTTCAAACGCTTTTTCTTCACCAAGATAAGCAAACTCCTCAAGCATCTCTGCTGTAGTTCTAAAGAACAAAGGAGCCTGATTATCCGCATCAGAAAAACCTTGACCTGCCATAAGAATCTTTCTGTATTCGCTGTCGTGAGGTTCCATAAAGTGAACGTCACCGGTAGCAACAGCAGGAATACCGAGCTCATCTGAAAGTTTGATGATTGTTCTGTTTATTTTTTCGAGTTCTGAAACACTTGAAACTTTGCCATCACGCACCATGAACATATTGTTGCCGTTTGGCTGAATTTCAAGATAATCATAAAACGAAGCGATACTTTTGAGTTCACCCCATGGTTTTCCCATAAGTATTGCGCGATAAAGTTCGCCTGCTTCGCACGCAGAGCCAATAATAAGTCCTTCTCTGTGCTTAATAAGCTCAGATTTAGGTATACGCGGTCTGCGATAAAAGTAATTGAGATGTGATAAAGAAATCAGTTTGTAAAGATTCTTTAAACCTGTATTATTCTTTACAAGAATAATCTGATGATATGTAGGCAGTTTTTTGAAATCGCCGCCTGCAATCTTTGTATTAATATCTTTAACATCAAAAATATTATAATCTTCTTTTAGTCTGTTGCATAGACTAATGAAGATTTTGGATAAAATTTCGGCATCATCAACTGCTCTGTGGTGATTAAATGACCCTAATCTGAGGTATGATGCAACCGTATCCAGTTTACAATTTTTAATATCAGGTAGTATCGCTCTGCATATAGCAACTGTGTCAAGTGATGTATAATCGTAGCTGACACCCATATTGTTGCATGCTACTCTGATAAAAGAAGTGTCAAAAGGAGCGTTGTGCGCAACCAGAATGCTACCCTCACAAAAATCAAGAAACGCTTTTACAGCATCACTCTGAGATGGTGCACCCTTTACCATTTCATCAGTAATACCGGTTAGTTCAACGATTTTTGCAGGAATCGGCTTTTCAGGGTTAACAAAAGTTGAAAATCTGTCAACAACTTCGCCGTTTTTAATTTTTACAGCTCCAATTTCAGTAATTTTTTCAGTTTTTGGAGAAAGACCCGTGGTCTCTATATCAAAACAAATGAAGGTATCATCCAAAGATGCGGTTTTATCACCATCAACAGACTCAACAAGGTCATCCATAAAATAGGCTTCAACGCCATAGATAACTTTGATTTTATTTTCATCGCGATTTATGCTCTCTGCCGCATTCATTGCATCAGGAAAAGCCTGTGCAACACCATGGTCTGTAATAGCAATAGCGCTGTGTCCAAACTGAGCGGCACGCTTGACAAGAGTACCTGCATCAGTAATGCCATCCATTTGTGACATATTAGTATGCAAATGGAGTTCAACACGTTTTTTAGGCGCATTGTCCCCTACTTTTATTTTATCAACAGTTGAAATTGAACGAGCATTTAGCACAATTTCGCCTGCGTATTTATCAAACTCAACATCACCGCTACACACAATAGTAGTACCTTTACTTATGCTCTCAAGTACTCTGCATTCGTTTTTATTATTAAATACTTTTACGGTAATTGAGCCTGTGTAGTCGGTAATATCAAATGTGATTATATTCTTATCACCTGATTTTGTTTCTTTCCATTCAAGTGAGAAAACATCGCCCCATATTGTGGCTCTGCCTGTATCATAAGCGATTTTTTCAATCGGGATTATTTTACCTTTAGTAACTCTACCATACAAAGGCCTGATAGATTCAGGAATAATCTGTGGAACAGAGTATTTACCAAAGCGTTTTTCGATAAATTTAGGTGTAGCGTTTTCATTATCTACTGTCTTTTCTTCAAACTCAAACATTTTAGAAAGTTCTTCGTTCTTCTGTCGGACAATCTTTTTCTCAACATTGGTCATCTGTTCAATGTATTGCTCAGATTCAGCCTCAATTTCCGTTACGCCACTATACTGAACCTCGAAATTAAGATTAAACTTCTTCTGAATAATCGAAGATAGTAATGTTGAAAAATCTTTTGCTATCAGAAGCGATAATCCACCATGAGCAAGTTTAACGGTGAGAACATTATCCTTTCTGAACAACTGTGCGTCATTTAATGTGCCATTCAAACTTGGTACTTCTGCTTTTAAGAACTCAACAAGTTCCGAGAAATAAGATACATCAAACAAACTTTCGTTATAAACAGGATAAATACTAGCTTTTTCTAAACCTAAAGATGAACTTTTAAGCAAACGCTGTGTCACAAAAACATCACAAGCGTCGACAAGCTTTTCGCATTTAACATAAACCTTAAGTGTTCGATGCTCTTTATTTATTTTTAAATCGATTATCTGAGCATCAGCAAGCGATTGTTCAATCGGCGCACTAAGATATTCAGAAAAAATGCTTTTTAACGTATTCATTAAAATCTTCCTTAAAACATTACATCTTATCTATTTCATCGATCAAAGCATCAATGAGTTTACTCTCATCAACCTTATACAAAATTTTGCCTTTTTTAAATACAAGACCTTCCTTGTCGCCACCTGCAATACCAATATCCGCTTCTTTTGCTTCTCCTGGGCCATTTACAACACACCCCATGATAGCGACTTTTATATCTTTATTGCAATCTTTCAGACGCTCTTGCGCCTTGTTAGCCAGTCCGATGAGGTCAATTTTTGTTCTGCCACAAGTTGGACAAGAAACAAAGGTAACGCCTTCTTTTCTGACACCGATGGCTTTTAAAAGGTCTTTCGCGGCATAAATTTCTTCAACAGGGTCAGCAGTAAGCGAAATACGTATTGTATCACCAATACCATGCAAAAGCAAAGAGCCGATGCCGGCAGATGATTTGATGATACCCATACGTGTAGTGCCTGCTTCTGTAACACCAAGATGAAGTGGATAATCACAACTTTTGTGTGCAAGTTCATATGCACTCACCATAGTTGATACATCACTACTCTTCATAGAAAGAACAATGTCTGTGAAATCAAATTTTTCGAGTAAAGATGCATGGTACAATGCACTGTCACACAGTGCCTGTGCTGTCGGATGACCATATTTATTCAGTATACTTTTTTCAAGAGAGCCTGAATTAACACCAATTCTGATAGGAACACAATGTGCTTTGCAGGCAGATGCAACTTGTTTAACTCTGTCATCATCACCGATATTACCAGGATTGATGCGTATCTTATCAACACCAGCAGCAACAGATTCAAGTGCTAATTTATAATCAAAATGTATATCAGCAACAACAGGGATAGACACAGCCTCTTTGAGTGCAGGAATCAAACGAACCGCATTCATATCAGGAATAGCGGCACGGATAATCTCGCATCCTGCTTCTTCAAGTTTTTTTGCCTGTGCAACAGAACCATCAATATCATCAGCACGTGTATTAAGCATTGATTGAATGGTAACTTTGGCGCCATTGCCTATCAGCACATTTCCTGCTTTTACCTGAATTCTACTCATTTTATCCTCCGAATATCAAAACCCAGACATCTTTAAGTGTAATAACTGCCATTAGTAATAACAAAAGAACAAGTCCAACAGCATTGATAATACCCTCGATTTTTCTTGGCACAGGCTTTTTGAATATTGCTTCTATAAGCAGCATCACAAAACGTCCACCATCAAGTGCCGGGAAAGGAAGCATATTTACTACACCTAAGTTAATAGAAATAACCATCATAACATAAACGATGCTCATAACAGCGTCCATAAACCCTGTTTTCAGACTCTCTGAAGCGACATCGGTAATAGCCGACGCAAGTCCGACCGGTCCAGAAACATCATTGATACCGAATTGGCCTGTAAACATACCAAGTAAGCTGTTCCATATAATACGAACAACGGAAACAGACTGGTTAAATGTCTGGGACATAAGTGTAAAGAAATTCTTTTCTATCGGCTCAACATTAAAATCAACACCAATAGTAGGCTCGCCATCATCTGATGTTTTATAAGTTAAGAAATCGACGTCATTGAGCACAACTTCTTCTCCATTTCGCTCAACAACTATATCACAACGAAAGCGTTTTCTGGTCTTTTGCTCTTTTATTTCAGGATAATCATCAAATTCGTCTATTTCACAAACTTCATTGCAACTATCAATATAGTTACATAAAACTTTATACGCATCGTCCTTTGAATTTGCATGAGCGATTTTGTCAGAGCCCTCAAACCACAACGTGTTTAGTCTGTTAAGTTGTTCGTCAGTTGTATCCACAGCTACCTTGTAGCAATAATCACGATACGAAAACAAACAGTCCTGCTTATAAATCGAAACAGTTGTACCATCAACATCTTTCAGTGGCATAGTGTACATTGCAAAGCTGAAATCCATTGAAGACTTGATGGCATAATCGTTCATCTTAACGATTTTGTCACCCTGCTGCAATCCTGTTGTAGCAGTAAAAGTACAAGGTGCAAAAGTAGATACAGTTGTTGAGGTGAAAGCCTGATTTGGTAAAAGCGTGATAAGCATAAGCGCAACGCCAAACAAAATATTCATTAAGGCGCCAGCTACAATGATAATCATTCTTTTCCATATTTTAACGTTGTTAAAGGCACGAGGGTTATCACTATCCTCGTCTTCGCCCTCCATAGCACAATATCCACCAATTGGTAAAAGTCTTAATGAATATGTTGTTTCACCTTTTTTAAAGGAAAACAGTTTTGGCCCCATGCCCAAAGCAAACTCGTTTACTTTTACTCCGCTTTTTTTTGCTGCTACAAAATGTCCACCCTCGTGGAAAAATATAATAAGTTCAAATAAAACAACCGCGATTAAAATCAGTGCTACAGTTGTGATAAGATCATCTCCAGTTACTTAACTAAGTTGTATACATATTCTCGTGCTGCTTTATCAGCATCAAGCACACAATCAATGTCTGATGCTTCCTTGTACTCAAAATTATCAACAGCAGAAGATACAATTTCTCCGATATCAAGAAAACTGATTTTGTTTTCTCTGAAAAGTTTGTTAGCAATTTCGTTTGCGCCATTAGCGACAGCAGGGATAACACCACCACGCTTGAAGGCTTTTTTGCACGCATTAAGACACTTGAACGTATCGTAATCAGGCTCAAAAAAAGTCATACTTGAAATTTTGGAGAAATCAAGCGATTCAACAGGTGACTTAAATCTGTTTGGATATGTGATAGCGTACTGAATAGGAATACGCATGTCAGGAAGCCCAAGTTGTGCAAGCACACTGTTATCTACAAATTCAATCATAGAATGAATTATGCTTTCTCTGTGAACAACAACGTCGATGTCATCTGCTGACATCGAAAAAAGCCACGCAGCTTCGATAATTTCGAGACCTTTGTTCATCATTGTTGCAGAGTCGATGGTTATTTTTGCACCCATAGACCAGTTAGGATGATTAAGAGCCTCATTGACTGTGACATCCTTAAGTTGCTTTGTAGTTCTACCAAAAAAAGGTCCGCCTGATGCGGTAAGAATAATTTTCTTTATCGCTTTATCAGGTGGTGCAGCCTGCAGACATTGAAAAATAGCCGAATGCTCACTGTCAACAGGAAACAAAGTAACATTGTTCTTTTTTGCCGCATTCATAACTAAAGCTCCACCAGCAACCAGAGTCTCTTTATTAGCAAAAGCAATGTTCTTTTTAGCCTCAATAGATGCAAGCGTCGGTCTGAGTCCAACCATACCAACGACAGAATTAACTACTAAGTCACAATCATCAAGAGTTGCAGCATAAAGCAAGCCGTCCATACCAGAATAGACTTTTGTATCTGTGTCTCCGAGAGATAGTCTCAAAGTATCTGCTTTACACTCATCAAACACAACAGCGACTTTAGGTTTAAATTCACGAACCTGTTGTTCAAGAAGACTTATATTACTGTGTGCACTAAGAGCACTAACTTGTAAATTAAGTTTGCGGGCAACATCAAGAGTCTGAGTACCAATCGACCCTGTTGAGCCCAGAATAGAAATATTGTTGACCATAACTACCTCAAAATTATGAAATAATGGTAACGAAATTTGAAACAATAAAAACTAACGGAGCACACATGATAACGCTGTCAAATCTGTCAAGCAATCCTCCGTGTCCCGGCATAATAGAGCCATAATCTTTTATATCACATGCTCTTTTGATGACAGAAAATGTCAAATCACCAAAAATAGAAATAACAGGGTTAATTAAACCAATCAGTGCAACAGCCCAGAAATTAATCTGAACATCAGAATATATCAACAAGAAAACAAGTCCAATAACGATAGAGCCAATCACACCCGATAAAAGACCGCCAACTGCTCCTTCGACGGTTTTTTTAGGACTTATCTGCGGGCAAAGTTTTTTCTTGCCAAAGAAAACACCTGAAAAATAAGCACCACTGTCAGCAAGCCACGGAACGCCAAGACATAACACAATATAAAAAGACGGATAATCGTTATCATAGCAGGACACCAACACAAGTGATGTCATAGATAAAGTGATAAGCAAAGTCCCACCATAAGCAAACATAGTATCATCAAGTCTGATAGAATCGTGGAAAACAACCATGAGTACAAACAATACTACAGTAAAAATATATAGCGGTAAAAATCTTACTGCTGTTGTACATAACATTGGCATAAAAAATCCAAACGCTATACAAAGTAATGAAATTTTCAGGTTTTTGTGAAGACCTTTAGCGGTAAGAAGCTCACCGCAAAGCAAACCTGTAACCAATGAAACAGCCACCTGAAGAACGATTGTGTTCATCTCTCCTAATATAAAGAGAGCAACGCAAATAACAATTCCTATAGCAGCTGAAATCAATCTGACTTTCATATCAAGTCACCTTTAACCTTTTCGCAAAAATTAAATACCACCAAAACGTCTGTTGCGCTTTGCATATTCGAACAAAGCTTTATCAAGATGTTTTGGCTTAAAATCAGGCCACAAAACATCCATTATGCAATACTCAGCATATGCAGATTGCCATAAAAGGAAGTTAGAAGTCCTGTACTCGCCACTTGGGCGAATAATAAGGTCAGGGTCAGGCTGGCCTTTTGTATAAATGTTATCAGAAATCAAATCACAATTTATATCATCAACGCTAAGCTTACCATCTTTTATATCTTTAGATATATTTTTAACTGCGCTGACTATTTCATCCCTGCCACCATAATTCATAGCTATATTCAAAACCATACCATCACGGTCTTTGGAGTCGCGCTCGTTTTGCTCAATAAGGCTGAGCATATCGTCAGAAAAAACTGATCTATCACCAATGAATTTTACAACTATGCTGTCGTCCTTGAAATCGTTGATAGCTTCAATCAGATAATCTTTAAAAAGCTTCATTATGGCATCAACTTCTTCTTTTGGACGTTTCCAGTTTTCGGTTGAAAAAGCATACACTGTGAGATATTTGATTCCGATATCTGAACAGTAACGAGCGATTTTTCTAAATGTCTGGGCGCCGGCGGTGTGTCCCGCAGTACGAGGTAAGCCTCGTTTTTTTGCCCATCGTCCGTTACCGTCCATAATAATACCTATATGCTCCGGTAAGATTATATTTTCGATAGATATATCGTCATTTGATTTTTTGAAAATTGCCATCTTAGATTTCCATAATCTCTTTCTTTTTCTTATCAGCCATCTGATCTATTTCTTTGATAAATTTATCAGTTTGTTCCTGAGCTTTTTTCTCAGCTTGTTTTAAATCATCTTCAGTAAGCTCTCCGTCTTTTTTGAGAGTCTTGAGCTTGTCGATAGTATCGCGACGAACATTTCTGATCTGAACTTTTGTATCTTCAGCAATAGAAGCGATTTCTTTTGCAATTTCCTTACGCTTATCTTCTGTGAGTGGTGGGAAAATAAGACGGATACATTTGCCGTCGTTTTGTGGATTGATGCCGATTTCTGACATCTGGATTGCTTTTTCGATCATTCTAAGTACTGATGCATCCCAAGGCTGAATTGTAAGAGTACGAGCCTCAGTAACAGAAACAGCAGCAAGCTGATTGATAGGTGTTGGAGTGGAATAATAATCAACTGTTACTTTGTCAAGTACAGCCGGGTTTGCACGACCGGCTCTGATTGACTTGAATTCAGAATCGAGATGGTCGATACGTCTTTGCATACGCTCCTGAGATTTTTGTAATGTAGCTTTCATGGAAAAATCCTCCTTATATTTCGATATTAATTACAAACTGAAAATATGATAATTATCAGAAATTACCAACAAGTGTGCCTATTGATTCGTCACAAACAGCGCTATAAATATTATCAGGGTTATCAACGCTGAATACAAGCAGGCCGATGTTGTTATCCTTGCATATAGCGGCTGCTGTTGAATCCATAACTTTGAGGTCTTTTTCAAGAACATCGTGGAATGATATTTTTTGATAACGAACAGCATCAGGATTTGTCTTAGGGTCGCTGTCATAAACACCGTCAACCATAGTAGCTTTTAAGATAATCTGAGCTTCTATTTCAGCGGCACGTAGAGCTGCAGCTGTGTCAGTAGAAAAGAACGGATTACCAGTACCACAGCCGAAAATAACAACTCTTCCCTTTTCAAGATGTCTTAACGCTTTGTTTCTGATGTATGGCTCAGCAATAGCACGCATACCGATAGCAGTCTGCACACGCACATCGACACCAATCTGTTCTAACGCATCAGCAACGCCAAGTGCATTGATAGTAGTTGCAAGCATGCCCATATGGTCAGCACGTGTTCTGTCCATTTTGCCACTTGAGCGGCCACGCCAAAAGTTACCACCGCCAACAACGATAGCTACTTCAACACCATCATCGACAAGTTTTTTGATAGGTTCACAAAAAGACAGCACTGTATCAAAATCAATACCGTGTTTAACTTCACCTGCCAAAGATTCACCCGAAAGTTTTAATAAAATTCTCTTATATTTCGATTTCATCATATCACCCCATACTAATCTTTATAATTACTAAAATTATACTACATTTTGATATACTTGTAAAGGAATTTGAACCAAATGTCATGCATAATTTATAGAAATTTTACAATAAAAAAGGAGTGGCATAAAAACCACTCCTGATTTATATAATATCAAAATTATTTTACCATGTTAGCAACTTCAGCAGCAAAGTCGTCCTGACGCTTTTCAAGGCCTTCGCCCTTCTCAAAACGTGTAAACTTAACAATCTCGATAGAACCGTTAAGCTTCTTAGCAACAGACTCTGTATACTTAGCAACTGTCATAGAGTTATCCTTAACGAACTCCTGATCTACAAGGCAGTTTTCCTTGTAGAATTTGCCGATCTTACCTTCAACAATCTTAGTAAGAACCTGCTCAGGCTTGTTAGCCATCTTAGGGTCCTGCTTCATCTGAGCAACAAGAATTTCTTTCTCGTGGTCAAGAACATCAGCAGGAACATCAGCCTCGTTCAAGTATGGTGTGTTAAGAGCAGCAATCTGCATAGCAACGTCCTTGCCGTATGCAACGAAATCTGCAGATGTTGTGTCAACATCAGTGTTGAAGTTAACGATAACACCGATCTTACCGCCAGCGTGAACATAAGCAACAGTTGGGCCCTCGAACTTCTCAAAACGACGAATCTGGATATTCTCGCCGATTGTAAGAACCTTTTCCTGTAAAAGTTCAGCAACTGTCATTTCAGTGCCAACTGCCTTTAATGCTGTAAGTGCTTCAACATCAGCTGGGCTATTTTCCATAACTGTAAGAGCACATGTGTTAACAAATGCTAAAAAGTCTGCGTTTTTAGCAACGAAGTCTGTCTCTGCATTAATCTCAATAACTACACCTGCTGTGTTATCTTCGTTTGTGATAGCGTAAGCAACGCCTTCAGCAGCGATTCTGGAAGCTTTTTTAGCCTGTTTTGCAAGACCCTGCTCTCTTAAGAAATCGATAGCAGCGTCCATATCGCCGTTAGCCTCTGTAAGAGCCTTTTTGCAGTCCATCATACCGCAACCGGTCTTTTCACGTAAAGCCTTTACGTCTTGTGCTGTAAATGCCATATATATCAATCCTTTCGTTATATTACATTAAAAATATAAAATTATTCCTCTACGAGTTCTTCAGCGTCTGCTTCTTCATCTCTTGCAGCAGCGCCCATCTGGCCCTCTCTGCCTTCGATGATAGCGTTAGCCATAGCACCACAGATAAGTTTAACAGCGCGGATAGCGTCGTCGTTACCAGGAATAACATAGTCAACATCGTCAGGGTCGCAGTTTGTATCAACAATAGCAACAACAGGGATGCCAAGTTTCTTAGCCTCTAAAACTGCAATTCTCTCTTTTCTTGGGTCAACGATAAAGAGACAACCAGGAATCTGCTCCATATCCTTGATACCGCCAAGGAACTTCTCGAGCTTTTCGATTTCGAGGTTTAATTTGATAACTTCCTTCTTTGGAAGCAGATCAAATGTACCGTCAGCCTCCATAGCACGAAGCTGCTTGAGTCTAGCGATTCTTCTACGGATTGTAGTAAAGTTTGTGAGCATACCGCCAAGCCATCTTGCGTTCACATAGTAAGCACCAGCACGCTCAGCCTCTTCTTTGACTGAATCCATAGCCTGCTTCTTTGTACCAACAAAGAGTACGCTTTTGCCTTCTACAGAGATGTCACGAATGAAGTTGTAAGCTTCCTCGAGTTTTACAACAGTCTTCTGCAAGTCAATAATGTAGATACCGTTGCGCTCTGTAAAAATGTATGGAGCCATCTTAGGGTTCCATCTTCTTGTCTGGTGGCCGAAATGTACGCCAGCCTCCAGAAGTTGTTTCATAGAAACTACTGCCATTTTATTTTCCTCCTCAGGTTAAAACCTCCGTTGAGCCCTGAATTTTGCCGGGACAAACACGTATGTGTGTTACTGATCCGGTAAGCCCAACGTGCGTAATGCCTAAATATTATACCATATAAATAAAAAAAATCAAGCATTTTTTATGCTTGATTTCTTTTATTTTTTAATTAAGTTTTTTACCAATAATCAAAAAATCTTACAGAGCCAATCTGGCAAACAAAGTTCTGTGTTTCGTGCCAGTAACTTGAGCAATGCTGTGTAGAATAGAACACTAATGTCCTGTGCTGAACAGCTGCACCACCCTGGTCAAATATGTAGTTCACTACGTCCTTACATGTCTGTGATGGTTTGGTTGATGTTGGTGCATAGTAACCCATGCTATAGATAACGGATGCAATGTCTTTATAGTTACCCATTACATATGCGTCTCTTAAGCACTGTGCGACAAGTGCCATACCATTATAACCCATAGAGCCTGCTTCACCCATTACAATACGTTCAGCAAGGTCACGGTCTGCGTCTGACAGATGAATCGCGTAGCTTGTATAGTTCGGGTCAGGATTAGCGATATTTATAAGATAACCGCTTTGTGTTGCTCCTGATACATACGAACCACTAGAGCTGTTGTTTGTTGTAGAGCTGCTTGATGAAGATGGCTTTGAAGTAGATACTACTGAAGAAGATGATGATGATGATGAAGACTGAGTATTAGTAACCTTTTCTTCTTTCTCCTCTTTAACTTCTACTTTAAGCTCCTCGACAATGCTTTCAGCTTCGAGTTTAGCTTCATCCATTGCTTTAGCACGTGATAATGCTAAAGTATCCTCAACTGAGGAAGTATATGTACTTGCTTGTGTTTCTTTGGTTTCTGTTATCGGGTATTCGCTTGCAGCTTCTACTTCAGGTGTAAGAACAGACATTGAAAAAGCAAAAATTGCACACAATGCCAGAATGAGAATTCTTGAATACATTTTGGTATTTTTTCTCATAATAATCTCCTCCTTTAAGTAGTCTACACCGGTTTCCGATGTGAAATGGATATGGAAAAATATGTAAATTCATACCTTTTCAAGTGCTATTTAATCACAAACGTGCACAAATTGCAAGTCTGTAACTTTTTAATTTTAATTCTTTAAAAGCACCATAAGCGGCTTTTGTTTCTATTTTAGAATTATTTTTAGTGAATTATGTACAGTTTCAACAATATTTTATAGTGCATTTTGCTATCGCACACAAATATTTTTAATGACAAAATGTTACAAATCTATTACCGTTTTTTGTGTTGCTTGTCTTTTTTTGCACATTGTAGTCCACTAAAATGGTATCTTCGCCTATTAAACATATGTTATCCCATGGAATTATGCAATCTGTAGTATGTCCGAACAGACCAAAAAAGCGTGGCCTGCCATATACAATGATTGCCGCTATCTTTGAATTTTGTGTATCAACCTCCAAATCATCTACGAATCCAAGTCTGGAACCGTCACACGAGTTTATAACTTCTTTATGTCTGAGTTCTGCCAATCTACAGGACATAGGTTACCTCCTACGACGTTTACTATACTATATATATATGTGCAAATTTTGTCGCATAAACGTACAAATTATTAATTTTTATATTCACATTTGCACTAGTCCTTTGAATTAATCATCAACACCATTATCGATATACCGATTAAAACCCCTATAAATATACCGATTATCATACCAAAAAACATAATATCCCCCCTTTTGTTAGACACATATCATAGAATATATATGAGATACTGTATATATCAGGAGTTGGATTAAATGACCATATACGTAGATGTGCTGATATTTACAAACGTACTCATAAATTATTGTGTACTGTCGGTGTCAAAAGTATTCCTGCATATTAATTCAAATCATTTCAGAATGATTATATCATCTATTGTTGGTGCTTTATTTAGTTTGTTGGTATTTGTACCAATATACAACACTTTTTTATCATACATATTTAAACTTGCTGTTGCTTTTATAATGTGTCTTATCGGATTTGGATACTCGGATATAAAGACGTACATTAAATACATATTTACTGTATTTATGTTCTGTACAATTTTTGGCGGTGTAATGATACTGTTCTATCAGGTAGTAAAGCCTGCAAATATGGCTATAATTAATGACATTGTTTATTTTCACATTAAGCCATCTGTTGTTGTAATTATAAGTATAGGCATATATATCAGTATCATATTATTCCAAAGAATATTCAGGTGTGATATAGAAAACACGCTAGTCAATCTTAAAATCAGAATCAAAAACACCGAATACGAGTGTCTAGGCAAAATTGATACCGGCAACAGCGTTGTTGAACCTTTTTCAGGTGCTCCTGTAATAATCGCTGAAAAATCAATACTGAAAGATTTGTCCCCTGTCAATAAAAGAGTCGTTTTGTACAAGACGCTGGACAACGATGGAATGCTGTACGCAGTAAAAGCGGATAAAATTTTCATTGATAAAAAAGAAATAAACAAAGAAATATATGTTGGTATATACAATGGAGTTATTGACACACAGATTAAAGCTATTATAAATTCAGAAATTTTAAGGTGATACAATGAACATAATCAAAAATTTAATACTAAAAATCAAAAATATTTTTCAAAGACGAACTCTGTTTTATATCAGCGGTTCACAAACGCTCCCTGCTCCTTTGTCATCAGAAAAAGAAGCCGAGGTTATGTGTGAACTTTCAAACGGTGATGAACACGCAAGAGAATTGCTTATTATACACAACCTCAGACTGGTTGTATATATTGCAAAAAAATTTGAAAATACAAATGTAAATATTGAAGACCTTATTTCGATTGGAACGATTGGTCTGATAAAAGCCGTAAACACATTTTCTGTAGACCGCAAAATAAAATTTGCTACATACGCCTCACGATGTATTGAAAACGAGATTCTTATGTTTTTAAGAAAAGCATCGCAACGAAAAAACGAAATATCAATAGAAGAACCTTTGAACACAGACTGGGACGGAAACGAATTATTATTGTGTGATGTACTAGGAAGTGACTATGATGCAATAAACAGGGATATAGAGCAGGAACTTGAGTGCAACCTGCTACTGGAGGCAGTTTCAAAACTTAACACCAGAGAAGCAATGATTATGGAACTCAGATTCGGACTGAACGGAAACAAAGAGCACACACAAAAGCAGGTTGCTGACCTATTGGGGATATCTCAGTCATATATTTCAAGGCTGGAAAAGAAAATCATCAGAAAACTGAAAACGGATTTAGAAAAAGTTGTATAAAAATATGTAAGCGCAGATTATTCTGCGCTTATTTTACATAAAAGATTCTGACGAATTCTCTGTAGTTTCATCTGTAAAGCTATCAGATTGTGTTTCATTGTTTTGATTATTATCGCTGTTTTGTGCGTTTCCGTTATTGTTTGAGTTGTTATTTTCATTTCCAATCATGCCATCTTCATCAGACACAGTACCGTTTGAATCTGACTCCATATCAGATATTGCCTCTGATGCAACATCAGAAGCGGTCTCATCTCTTCCACATGCACACAACGCAAAGCAAACAATAATCACACACATAATAATTGATAAAAACTTATACATATTTTCACCTCAATAAAAAAATTACCGTCCCAAAAGGAACGGTAATAGTATTGCCATATAAATGGTAAATATTACTTTGATTTAAAAATAAATAAGATTTGATGAATTTTCTGAAATCATCTCACCATCAGGATTGTACTTTTTGACGATAACCTTGTCGCCCTCAAATTCCATAACGACTGTTACATTGTTTGAGAGAACTTTCTTTATAAAACGGATATCACCATTACTACTAACTCTTACACCGTCTAAAACAGGTTTGTTATCCTTAAAGGTGCCGATATGAACACTATTATCAAAAGAACTTACACCAACGCCAAAGCCATCACGTTTGTTTTGTTTCCAGTTGCCATAGTAACAAAGCTGACCATCTTTATAATAGTATGCACCCAAACCGTCACGCTTGTTGTTGATATAGCGACCCTCGTACGCTGTGTGTCCATCTTCTGTGGTAGTTCTGCCAAAGCCAACCCTGTTATTGTTGCTGTCTGTTTCGCCAAAGTAAAGATACTTTGCGTTAAAACTCTCGATAATGCTATCAGGAACAGGATTTTGTGCAACAATAAACTCATCGTCAAATATATCATCAACGACAGCATCGGATGATTCAGTTTCAATAAAATCGGTCAAATCAGGTGTATCGCTGGCTGTGTGTGAAGGCTCGTGTGTGTCAAGCTGTTCACTATCATCAGCAGCACATTCAACGCTGACATATTCAGGCTCTTTCTCAAGTGTTTCATCGATTTGCTGACATTCATCAACTGTATTCTGGGAATCATTTTCGACAACTTCAGTAACTTCTTCAGAATCAGTATGCAGTACAGTATAATCGCAAACATCGCTCTGTGCCTGCTCATCAAAATCAAATAAATCTTCGACCTCAAATGAAAACTCATCAGCCTGTGAAATATCAACCAACTGTGATAGGTTACGTTTGACATTAAAATCCTTAGGGTTAAGTTTTGAGGCTAAAACTGCATCTGACTCGTCAATGTAACTTACAGGTGCGGTTTCGGTTAATTTGAGTGCCTGTGCTCTATCGACAAATTCTTCGAAAGCCTCGAGTTGTTTACTGTCAAGAAATCTGACAACACCCTCATTTGTAGAAGCGACAGCAGAATAATCGGTAAATTCAAGATTAACCTTATCAAGTATGTAATCATCATCGATATCAGGCATAGCAAATAAAATAACAGACTGAAAACTACCAACAACATTAGTAAGCAGACACAAGCCGTTATTTGACTTTCGCGGCTCAATGATAAAATACGGAGTAGTGGATTTTTCCATATTAAAGTACTCTACTTTAAGCAAAGTGTGAAACTGACTGAAAGTAATCTGTTTTATAAGTCCGCTTTGGTTATAAAAATTAACACAATATTTGCCGTCTTCAAGATTTCTGACATCAGAAAGAATTCTATCGTTATCGCTGACAGACCATTTGAGCGGTTTTTCTTTCTCAAGCGAGAAATCATAGAACACACTGTCAGAGTCGCTGTTTTGAGTCAGCTTTGCTTTTTGCTTTTCTTTAGTAAGATAAAAGTCTTTTCTGATATTTGTGAGAATATCGGTATAAAAATTGACTTCGTCTTCTTTGGATGTGATATTAAAAAAGTAATTAATCATATGCTTTACCTTTAAATAAAGGCACAACGCAGAAATACATTGTGCCAAAATTTTTAATATATAATTAGATAGAAACTTCCATTGCTGTCTGATAAAGCTCGTTATCAAACTCACGTGTCATTTCAAGTGCTTCTAAAATATCATAATCTACTGTTCTGCCGTCTTTTAACGCAATAACACGATTGCCGATGCCTTTTTCCAAAAGTCTTACAGCATCTGCACCCATAGCAGTAGCCACAACTCTGTCACGAAGCGTAGGTGAACCACCACGCTGAACATGACCTAAGATAGTAGCTCTTGTTTCGATACCTGTGCGTTTTTCGATGTATTTAGCAAGGTCTTCTACACCGCCAACGCCCTCAGCAACAACAATGATAAAATGTTTCTTACCTGTTGACTTCTGCTCGTAAATCTTAGCAATAACATCTCTTTCGATGTCGCACTCAATTTCAGGAACAAGAATAGATGTAGCACCACAAGCAATACCGGTCTGAAGTGCGATATCACCACAACGGCGACCCATAACCTCAACAACAGAGCATCTGTCGTGTGACTGAGCTGTATCTCTGATTTTGTCAACCATATCCATAGCAGTATTCATTGCGGTATCAAAGCCTACAGTATACTCAGAACAAGAGATATCGTTATCAATTGTACCAGGAATACCAACACAAGGTATACCTGCTAATGACAGTTTTCTGGCACCTCTGAAAGAACCGTCACCACCAATAACAACAAGACCATCAATGCCAAGGTCACGACAGTTCTGTGCTGCTTTTTCGATGCCTTCAGGTGTTTTGAATTCTTCAGAACGTGCAGTATAAAGCACGGTACCACCACGGTTGATAATATCAGAAACAGATCTGAGATCGAGTTCTTTTACATCTTTGTTTAACAAACCATTATATCCACGGTAAACGCCAATTACCTTCATACCTCTGTACATAGCAGCTCTTACAACAGAACGAACAGCCGCATTCATACCAGGAGCGTCACCGCCACTTGTCAATACTGCGATAGATTTAGACATTATAAATCCCTCCACTAAATTCTCCATAATATTATATACAAATTTATACAAATAATCAAGAGTGATTTGCAAATACAGTAAAAAAACACAAATTACTGTAAAACAACGTTTTCTTCACCAAGATAGCTGCACAACTGCTTGTACATAGTATCATTAATTTTTACCCATAACGACTGTGGTGCAAGAAACTGCTTATTAGTATCACTCAGATAAAAAACTACTTTTGTATCACCACTGAATAATTCAAGAAGATTCTTCACTTTTTTATATTCAATAGACTCCATATTTTTAAGCTTGAGATACAGTTTCTGCTCCTTATTTATATTTAAGTTTTGCTGTGTATCGTTATTAATTTGCTTTTTGCTTTTAATGTAAGAAGAAAGCTGTTCAGCAGGCGGCAACTGAGTGACCTTTTCGCATATGATACGAGGTTCTTCGTCTTCCTTGAAATTGAGAGTACCTATTACCTCAATAACACTACCAACATAAAGACTTTGGGAAAACTGCGACAAAACTTTTGGAAAAACGATAAGCTCTGCACTAGCGTATCTGTCTTCAACCGTTACAAAAGCCATCATCTGATTTGATTTTGTAATCTGTGACTTGTTCTTTGTGACAATGCACACAAGTCGCACACTAGCAGTATCATAGTATCTGTCAGAATTTTCGTCACTTAAAATATCACTTAAACTATCTGCTTTTATTGCACTTGCAAAATCTTTATATGAATCAATCGGATGACCTGACAGATACATTCCTGCCATTTCTTTCTCCATGTACAAAAGTTCCATAAGGTCAAACTCCTGCATCTGAGGAACAGTAATTGAAGATTCCTCGTTGATGCTGTTAATCTCAAAAAACGACATCTGTCCGCCTATGTTCTTTCTTCTGTCATATTCAAGGTCATCAAGGACAGTTTTCATAACTGATAGCATCTGTCTGCGATTTAGTCCGAGATTATCAAGTGCGCCACATTTTATAAGACTTTCAAGAGCACGGCTGTTAAGCCCGTTTTTATTCATCCTCTTACAAAAATCATAGAATGATGAAAAAAGACCATTTTTGCGCTCAACAACCAAGGCATCAATAAAGTTTTTGCCAAGATTTCTGATAGCGGTCAGTCCAAAACGGATATTGCCGTTGTTTACTGCAAACGTGCTTAAAGATTCATTTACATGAGGTGGCAAAACAAGAATACCAAGTCGCTGACACTCGGAGATATATGTTGCCATTTTGTTCTGATTGTCAAGAACACTGGACAGCACAGCTGCCATATACTGCTTTTTGTAGTGGCACTTAAGATATGCGGTCTGATACGCAACATTTGCATAGGCAGCAGCGTGAGATTTATTAAAAGCATACGACGCAAAACTTTCCATCTGTGAGAAAATTGACAAGGCTGTTTTTTCGTCGACACCACGACGCAAGCATCCTTGCACTTCGACATTTCCGTTTTCGTCTAATAGTCCATGTATAAAAATATGCTTTTCTTTTTCCATTACGTCGTGTTTTTTCTTACTCATAGCACGACGAACAATATCAGCGCGTCCTAATGAATATCCGGCAAGTGTCCTGAAAATCTGCATAACCTGTTCCTGATACACGATACAACCATTTGTTACATCAAGTATATTTTCGAGCAACGGATGCTCATATCGAATCTGTGACGGATTGTGCCTATTGCTTATATACATAGGGATACTGTCCATAGGACCAGGTCGATAAAGTGAAATAACAGCAATCAGGTCTTCTATAGAACGAGGTTTGAGTTGTGCCAGCACATTCTTCATACCCTGACTCTCAAACTGAAATACACCGTCAGAGTTTCCGCTTGACATCATAGCAAAGACGGCTTTGTCGTCTTCAGGAATGTCATTTATATTAAAATCAGGCTCAGTTTCTCTGACCATTTTGACCGCATCGTCAATCACCGTAAGATTTCTAAGTCCAAGAAAATCCATTTTCAACAGTCCCAGTTCCTCAAGCGTTGTCATGGTAAACTGGGTAACAATAGAATCGTCGCTTTTTGACAATGGTACATAATCAGATACAGGTCTGTCAGTAATCACAACTCCTGCTGCGTGAATAGTTATATGACGAGGCATACCCTCGATGCTCATAGCAACATCAAGCAGATTATGGACAACAGGGTCTGTATCATAGATTTTTTTAAGCTCTGTACTAATTGTAAGAGCTTTTTTTATTGTCATGTTAATCTCTGACGGGATAAGTTTTGCAACTGAATCAACAGAAGCATAAGGAATAGCAAGTGCACGTCCTACGTCACGCACTGAAGCTCTTGCAGCCATTGTACCAAAAGCAACAATCTGTGCAACGTGGTCAGCACCATATTTTCGTATAACATAATCGATTACCTCTGCCCTACGTTCTTTACAGAAGTCAATATCAAAGTCAGGCATACTGACTCTCTCAGGATTTAAAAAACGCTCGAAAATCAGGTTGTATTTAATAGGGTCAATACCGGTTATGCCAATACAATATGCACACAAAGAACCTGCGCCCGAACCTCTGCCGGGGCCTACTGGTATGTTCTGGCTTTTTGCAAAATTAACAAAGTCGCTTACAATAAGAAAATAGTCGACAAAACCCATAGATTTTATAGTGTCAAGCTCATAATTTAGCCTATCTATCAATGACTGTGATGGATTTTGTCCATACAACTTATAAAGACCTTTATAACAAAGACGCTTAAAATACAGATAATGGTCCTCGTTATCTGGAACCTTATATTCAGGTAACTTGCGTACACCAAACTCTATCTCAACATTACATCTATCAGCAATAAGCTGTGTGTTATCAAAAGCCTGTGGTAAATCAGCAAATAATGAACGCATCTGCTCTTCGCTTTTAAGATAGAACTGTTCAGTTTGAAACTCCATTTTATCGTCGTCATTTATAGTATGATTAGTCTGGATACAAAGTAAAATCTGGTGCATCTGAGAATCAGACTGCTCGATATAATGACAGTCATTAGTAACAACCAAAGGTGCAGAAATTTCATTTGCAATTTTTATAAGTAAAGGATTAGTTTTTTGCTGTTCATCGATACCATGATTCTGAAGTTCTATAAAAAAGTTATCTTTTCCAAAAATACTCTGATATCTTTTCGCTTTTTTTAGCGCTAAATCGTAATCATCTTTTAACAGAGCAGACGGCACTTCACCTGCAAGACACGCAGACAGGCAGATTAGTCCCTCGTGATATTTTTCAAGTAGTTCAATATCAACTCGCGGTTTGTTGTAAAAACCGTCAATATAACCTTTTGATACAAGCTTTGTCAGGTTTTCATATCCTTTATTATTTTCACAAAGCAAAACAAGGTGGTAGTACTCTTTGTCAAATTCAAAGGTTTTATCAAATCTGGTTCTTTGTGCAACATAGACCTCGCATCCGATAAT
The DNA here is from genome assembly GCA_045604645.1 of Ruminococcus sp. Classification (GTDB taxonomy): domain Bacteria; phylum Bacillota; class Clostridia; order Oscillospirales; family Acutalibacteraceae; genus Ruminococcoides. The sequence goes on from JAZUOM010000029.1 coordinate 24,079, forward strand.
AGGTTTGATGCCCTGTTTTTTGCAGGCTTTGTAAAAATCAATCACACCGTACATTACTCCGTGGTCTGTGATAGCGATTGAGTTTTGTCCAAGATTTTTTGCAGCACTAACAAGCCTGTCGATACGACAGGCTCCGTCAAGCAAACTATATTCAGTATGGACATGCAGGTGTGTAAAAGCCATTATTTTTCCTCTAAAGAATTATTTTACAACGGCGGATATGTCGCCATCAGAAACCCTGATATTAATATTGTCACCGGATTCAACATCGTTTATAGACGATACTGTGTGAAAACTATCGTCAGTTACATATGAATAACCGCGCATAAGCACGCTCACAGGATTGAGTGCGGAAATCTTTGACGCAGTATTTGAGAGCGACTTTTGATTAAAATCTATCAGACTTTCTGATACTTTTTTCATGCGTGTGATAATACTGTCAATCTCATCTGAAAACTTTAAAATTTTATTTTCAGGTGAATATGCATTTAAAAGTCGTGTTGAATTATTAAGACTTTTGTTTAAGTCAATCAGTTTTTTATCGATCAGCGAGTGTATATACTGTCGTTGAGATGCCAGTGATAACAGCAACTTAGCGCTGTCAGGAACAGCAAGCTCTGCGGCAGCTGACGGAGTTGGTGCTCGTAAATCAGCAACAAAATCACAAATAGTGAAATCTGTTTCGTGACCAACAGCAGAGATAACAGGAGTTTTGCAGTTATAAACAGCTCTGGCTAAGTTTTCGTCATTAAACGCCCACAAATCCTCCTGAGAACCGCCACCTCGACCGATGATGATAACATCAGCAAGTGAGTTGTCAGAAAATATATTGATTGCATCAGTAAGTTGCAAAGCGGCATTATCGCCCTGAACCAGAACAGGACACATAATAATATCCGCACTTTTGTATCTGCGTGAAAGTATGTTGAAAATATCTCTTACAGCCGCACCGGTCGGCGATGTAATCACACCAATAGTTTCAGGAAAAGGCGGTATTGGCTTTTTGTGTTCAGGTGAAAACAAGCCTTCTTTGTTCAGTTTTTCCTTTAACTGTTCAAACTGTAGCGATAAAGCTCCAACACCATCAGGCTGCATATCCTCAACATAAACCTGATACTGGCCTGTTGGCTCATAAACAGCCACCCTGCCCCTTAGCAAAACTTTCATACCATTTTGCGGTCTGAATTTAAGATTTTTTGCAGCATAAGAGAACATTACAGCACGCACAACACTCTTCTCATCTTTTAACGAAAAGTATATGTGACCGCTGCTGTAATGATCGGTTAAGTTTGAAATCTCGCCCTCAAGCAAAAGCAGTTGAAGCCTTTGGTCATTGTCAAATACAGATTTCAAGTAAAAATTTAATTGTGAAACAGTCAAAATCTTTGGCGTCATTATCATAAAACCAACTTATTTCATATTATCTAGTATATAAGAAAGCACCGCAACGCCACATGCATTGTCAGTAGAAAACTCCGGTTTAGAAAAAGTACAGGAAAGTCGTTTTGTCAAATTGTTTCTAATGATTGAATTTGACATAACTCCGCCTGCAAAAACTACAGGAAGGTCGCCATAAATACTCAGGATATTCTGTGTCATTTTAAACAGTGATTCTTCAATATATTTAAGACACAACGCGGCTACATAAGAACTGTCGTTTGTGTTATCGAACGCTTTTTGGCATATGTTTTCAACACCGCTCAGACAACAATCAGTCCCTTTTATAGTAGGTTTAACTTTAATTTCTCCATAAAATTCAAGTGCAAGTTTCTCAAGTTCTCTGCCACATGGAAAACTGCATTTAAGCATAAGTCCTACTCTGTCCACAAGCTGACCTGCATTTAAATCAAGGCTCCTGCCAACAAGTTCTGCTGATAAAAATCCACGGCTTTTATCAGAATTCACAAGCAGAGCGTCTGTTGTTCCACCACTAACGTGAAAAGCGAGAAAAGGTTCATCTATCAAATCAAGTCTGTCAACGGAATACAAAGCGGAGGCAATATGGCCTTGCTGATGCGAAAGATTATAAAGTTCAACACCCAGAGTTGATGACAAAACAGATGCAACTGAACTTCCAACAGTAAAACAAGGCATATAAGAGCCCTGCGCCTTTGTAGGAGTAAAAGAAGCACCGATTGCCGCAATATTTGAACAAGTGCAGGATGCTTCTTTTAATAACTCATCAAAAAGCAACGGTATCTGCTGAGTGTGATGAAAAACAGCATCGCTCTGTCTTATTCCAAGTTCTCCCTGTGATACCGGCAACAACTTTCGTTTGTGAACAACACTGTTTGTGTCGCTGTCATACAAAGCGACAGATGTTGTATAGTTGCTGGTATCAATACCTAAATACTTACTCATTGATAACCTTTGAAATTGAGCCGAGCACACCGTTTACAAATGCACTATCGTCCGGTACAGAGTATTTTTTGGCAAGTTCTACAGCTTCATTTATAGAAACCGAAACAGGTACATCCTCAACAAATAACATCTCGTAAACTGCAAGTCGCATCACAGCATAAGAAACCTTTGAGATACGATTGATCTTCCAGCCTTTTTTCAGGTTATCTGAGATGTACTTATCAATAATCTCGCTGTTATCAACGATACCCTTTGCACAAGTGATAGCATACTCGCTCAGAAATTCGTCGCTTGAATCAACAGCATTGTCAGCAAGCTCATCAATGTCGGTGTCCGAAAACAAGGTTTCAAAACTGAGGACAAAAGCCTGTTCACGCTTTTTGTATCTTGAAATAGAATTAGGTTTTATTTTTTTCTCATCTGATACATTTTCAATATCGCACATAATAGTACCCCATTTTTATATTTTTACCCATATATTATACCACACACATAAGATTTTGTAAACTAAAAAAGACGACACAAAGTGCCGTCTTTTAATGTGTTTAATTTTGTTGTGTAATAACGCTTTCCACAGAAATAATTACACTGTTTTCTTTGTTGAAATCAGGTGCAGGTATAAGATATGTCTCGTATGGTTGTACGTTAGCAGCGTAAGCTGAATAAGTGTTACCGCCAAGATATGTGTTACCACCTGCAATGTTCTGGTATCTGACGTAAACGTCGCCTAAAAATTCGCTGGTCAGATTAGTAATAATAAGATTGCCATCCTTGTAGTCAACACCAACCTTACCCTCAAGTAAAGGGAGCTTGTCTGACTGTACAGCGTAATCAACAGAACACTCAAATTCTGTTACATCAGCATAAGCGATAGGCTGTGAACTAAAGAACACAAGAGTTGACTGATGTGGTGGAATGTTAGATGGGTTTATACTACTAACAAGGTCTTTTGCATAAGTAATGTCAATTGAAGCAATAGAAAGCACCTTGTCTGTTGGGTTGTTTACAACCATAGCAAAGATGTCCTCTACCTGCTCGTTTTTATTATTAAGTGTATATGCACCGGTGTACTTGCCGATGGATACAACCTCTAAAACTGTTGTTGTTTCGCCGTTTTCGGTTTTTTCGATAGCATATGGAAGTGTCGCAAGTTTCTGCTCCTTGTCTTCAACATAGCCGTTGATAGAATCAAGCTGAGGTTGTCCCTCTTTTGGGGCATTATCATTTGAAATAATAACAGTATTATATTTGTATTCTTCTGCAACACTTGTACGTACATCTGATTTTGAAGATCTGATAATCAGGAAAATCGCTAGAATAATAATTATAATAGCTACAATTAATATAGTAAGTTTTTTCTTATCCTTCAACATAAAATTTCATCCTTTTCTTAATAGTCTAATCTCATATCGCCAGTCTTTATGATATTGAACTTTCTCATACCCTCGCTGATAATAAGTGTCAAAAGCGCAGGTGCCAAGAAATGCATAACAATTATTTCGATAATTGTGACTACAGGTGATACTCCTGCAGATACCATAGTTGAATATGTAACAAGCTGACCAACAAGTCCCGATGTACCCATACCAGCACCCAAAGCATCACAGCTCATATGTAACAAACAGGTTGAAATAGGTCCTAAAATAGCACTTGCAATTATTGGTGGCAACCATATTATAGGTTTTCTGACGATATTAGGCATCTGAATCATAGATGTACCTATACCCTGCGAAATAAGTCCTGAGAACTTGTTATCTCTGTAACTTGCTACGGCAAAGCCAATCATCTGTGCAGAACAACCAACAACAGCAGCACCGCCGGCTATGCCGTCAAGTCCAATAATAACAGCAATAGCAGCTGAGCTGATTGGTAAAGTCAGGAACATGCCCATTAGCACAGCTATCAGTATTCCCATAATAAACGGATGTTGAGCAGTAGCAAACTCGATAACAGAACCAAGCGCAGTTGTCAAAGACTTGATGTACGGACCGCAAAGCAACGCAATTACTGTACCTACTGCAATAGTTGTAATCGGCGTAAGCAAAATATCAAGCTTAGTTTTTCCACTGATGAGGTTACCAACCTCCATAGCCACAAACGCAGCAACAAACGCACAAAGCGGTTCACCAACACCGGAAATATTAAAATTGCCGTTTATAATAAGCGTGCCATTTACGATTTCGCTTGAGAAAGCGCCAATGAAACCAACAACCGCTGAAGAAACAGTAACAAGCGGACTGTACCTAAACTTTGATGCTACACCTACACCGATGCCCACACCCATCATCAGTTTAGCAATTGACGCAATAGAGGTCATATAAGTGCCAATAACTCCAGGTATGTACAATCCTATCTGAGAAAGAATAGTGCCTACAATCAATGTGGCAAACAATCCTAAAGCCATACCTGAAAGTCCATCAATAAAAATATGATTCAACAATTTTTTAATGGTCTTCAAACTATACACTTCCCGAAATTCTTAAATTTTACAGATATAATAACATCTTTTTTATAAATATACAAGAATTATTTTCTAAGTAGGAATTATAACTATAATTTTTTTCATAATTTTTCACTTTAATTCGCTAAATGGTTGAATTTTGTCAAAAAAATGATAGAATATATTTAATTGTGACTAAGCAAAAATACAAAAAGGAGCAATTTATGATTACAAGATACTACTCCAACAAAGACGAAATTTACAACACCTATGACAAAGATGATCTGGGCTTTACGTATTCAAAAGAGAAAACAACTTTTAAAGTATGGGCACCAGCAGCAAGTCAGGTATTGATTAAATTATACTCAACCGGTTCTTACAAAGAAAAAGATGCCACTGTTCTGTCAATGAAACAGATGCATTTTGACCCTGATACAGGCGTATGGAGTGTAACAATCGACGGAGATTTACACGGTATATACTACACTTACCTTATCCAGAATGGTAAAAAATCTAACGAAACACAGGATGTTTACTCAAAAGCCACAGGTGTTAACTCAAAACGCTCAATGGTTGTTGATTTGAGCCGTACAAATCCTGATGGTTGGGAAAACGATAAACACATTTATGTTGAAAAGCCAACTCAGGCTATTGTCTGGGAAGTACACGTAAGAGATTTTTCGTACTCACTGACAAGCGGTGTGTCAAGACAAAATCGCGGTACTTACCTTGCTTTTACTGAAAAAGACACCAAGGTGCCTAACACAGATGCACCAACTTGTGTCAGTTATCTAAAAGAACTGGGCATTACTCATGTTCAGTTAAACCCTGTTTTTGACTTTGGCTCTGTCGACGAACGTACAGGCACAGAGTACAACTGGGGTTATGACCCAGTCAACTACTGTGTACCTGAGGGTTCTTACTCAACCGACCCGTATCACGGTGAGGTAAGAATAAAGGAATTCAAAGAAATGGTCAAAGCCCTTCACGATAATGGTATCGGTGTGATAATGGACGTTGTGTACAACCATATGTACTCAGGAGATGACTCGTGCTTTGAAAAAACCGTGCCTGACTACTACTTCAGAAAACAAGGTAGCAGATATCTCAACAGTTCAGGCTGTGGCAACGTAACCGCAAGTGAAAAAGTCATGTTCAGAAAATATATGATTGATTCACTTAAATACTGGACAGAAGAATACCACATTGATGGATTCAGATTTGACCTTATGGCCTGTCATGATATCGATACAATGAATCTTATCAGACAGGAACTCGATAAAATTGATAGACGAATCCTTTTGTACGGCGAGCCATGGACTGCTGACAACGGTGACAATGGTATATCCGGTGATGATTGCTGTACTAAAAATAACGCAAGAAAGCTCTCAAGCAGAATTGGTATGTTTAACGATGATATCAGAAACGGTATCAAGGGTGGCTCTGACGACGACACAAAAGGTTATATTCAAGGCAACAACAACGATACCTACAAGCTGCTGTCAGGTATGATGGGTGCATCAAGTGATACTTTTGGTAGATGGGCAGAGCGTCCAACACAATGTATCACCTATGCTTCTGCACATGACAACCTTACATTGTGGGATAAACTTTTAAAATCAAACTCTATATATGATTTTGACACAAAGGACACCGCGATCATTGACCAGAATAAATTAAGTGCAGCGTTTGTACTGATGTCACTTGGTATACCATTTATGCTTGCAGGTGAAGAATTTGCAAGAACCAAAAAAGGTGACCACAACAGTTATCGTTCAGCAGATTCTATAAATGCTATTGACTGGACAAGGACAATAAGATACAAGGAACTTGTTGAATACTACAAAGGTCTTATCGCAATCAGAAAGAACTCCGCACTTCTTACTGCGTCAAATCAGGATGCTGTACACAAGTCGTATATGTCATATGACGGAAAAGTAATCACAGGCACAATGGCTAATGTAGACAGAGCTAAAGATGACTATGACTATATTGCAGTTGTTATAAACAACACAAAAGAAAAACTGCCATTCGAACTAAAATCAAAGCATAGTTTACCTCAAAGATGGTATGCAATAGCTGACCACGATATGGCATCGGGTAAGGCTTTTAGGGTTTTTGATAAAAACAATATGGTAATAAGACCGTTATCAGCTATAGTTTTGGTTGATGCTGACAGCTACGACAGAATTCATAATATTACGGATAATTCGTTTATTCCGCGCTTTAATATTTAACAAAGCACCCCGCGTTATTTAAATAACGCGGGGTTTGTTTACACCTCTACTATTGTTATATTTGCAAAGTCTATATCAAGCTGGGCTAAAACAGCATCTTTAATTATTATTGCGCTGTTGTCCTTTAATTCTGTTTTCAAAACCGAAATTGTACACGATTGTTCTGATATATAACACAAACACTGTGAAAAGCCTTTTGCTTTCAGTATACTTTCAATGCTGCTTTGTTTGACTATATTGTCCTCAAGCTTTGATAATTGCTCAACAGCCAGTGCTCTTGCCTCTTCTGATGAATCAGCCAAAGTGAGTGTTTCTTGTGCAATTTCAGTAGCCTCATCTTGTGCTTGTTGCCGCTCAAGCTGGGCTTGTGCAAAATAATCATCAGCCTTTGTTGTGTTTTTTGATACGCTGCTGACCTCATCAGCAGATGAAGAAGCATCAGCATTGACATATGTAGCAGCACCGAGTTCTTTTGCTGTTTGAGCAGTAAGTGAATGATTAGAATCAGAAAACTGCCAATTCAGGTACACCGCAGCAGCTAGTGCTAAGATAAGCGCTGATAGTATTATGTGTCGTTTTTGAATTTTCATTTGAATCCTCCATCTATTTTGATAATTTTGTAACGCAAACTTTGTTTGTTGATATATTGAGCGATTTTGTAACGGCTGACATAACTCTATTTATAACGACAGGGTTGTCGCCACCATCGCAAACAACAACAACGCCTCTGACAACAGGTGTTATGCTCTTTGTCTGACGGTCAGAATTATCCACATAAACATCTTCGCCGTTGTTATCCATAGTAAGAAAAATTTTAGCCTCTCCTACCCCCTCTATCTGTGTTATTACTGACAGAAGTTTTTGCTCAAGAGTTTTGCAGTATTCTTCGTTGTTCTGTTTTGATTTTAAATCTGAAAAATCAAGAAAACCCGAAATAAATATCAACGCTATTGCACTAATGCCGACTATTATTGCAATCTTTATAAACTTTGGGTTGTCTATTATTTTATTTATGCTTACTTTTTTATTCATTGATTATTATCACCGGTTCTTTTGACATATTACTGAATATAATTTTTTTAATATCTGAAATTCTGTCTTCATATTCTTTTGTAATATATATGTTAATTGTACTGATATATATTCTATTGCTGTCCGATTTTTTAATTCCTACTTCTATATTTTCTGCTACTATGTCCTCTGATAGCAAAAGTTCGTTTGAAACTTGCACAAGATTATCTGCAGTTTTACTCAAAACTAACTCATCGTAATCTTGCTGTGTATATGCTGTATTGTCATAAACATTATCAGAATACTCAAAATTGGTCTTAAAACTGTCAAAAACAGAAAGCATAGGAATGATCATACTTGATATCATAAAAACACCCATAATAAGATTTATTGTTTTTGTCATTCTACCAAAAGGTGCAATCAGCGAAATGATAGAGCAACATATAAAGCATACACATACTACAAGTGATAAAGAGTTGAGAGTACTCAAGTACCACCACCTCCGAGCGTTATGAGTAGCGCGGTAGCAATAACAAATATAGCCATTATACACACAATTATTGCAAATACTATCGAAATAACAGACGAGATAGCAGACAAAAGATTTACAGGTGTTGTAACCGAGATAGTCTGCCCTATTGATTTACAAATATTGACAGAAAAAAGCCACATAAGACATTGTGCAACAACCGGTAAAAATACAACACAAATTGCTAAAATAACAAACACACCTGCACCGGTACGTAACAAATTGATACTGCCCTGAATAGTTTTGTACGACTCTGATAACGCAGCGCCTACTATTGGTATAAAAGATGACATTGTAAACCTGACTGCTCTGGCTGTAACTGAATCATACGCGGTGGTAATCATGCCTCTTATTGTAAGCAACGCTGAAAAAACAGTCATAGAAAAAGAAATAAGCCATTTGATAATTTTTGAAAACATCTGACAAAAGCCTTTGAGGTTTACTCTGTCTGTGATTGACGACGATATGCAAAAGCCGATATAAACATTAAGCAAAGGCGAAATAACTTTTGATGCTAACTGCGAAACGCCCTGACACGCCATAACCATTAACGAATAGTATGATGCAGATGTCACCGCATGTCCAGAAAACACAAGAATCGATAGCATTATCGGAATATAAAGCAGCATAAAATCAGACGCATCCTTAATTGTGGCAACTGCGTAATTTATCAGGTTAATCACAGGAACAACAAGTGTAGCCGTAATACATAATGTCGATATTGTTGATAGTACTTCTCTCATTGATGATTGTCGCAAACTGTCTTTATAACTGTCAATCAGGGCATTGAGCAATAAAACAGCAATTACAACCGCACAACAAGACATCGGAGTAACGCTCTCTGATGACAACTTGTTTAATATCAGGTTTACAATAGATTCAAAGGAAATATTATTTAGTTTTGAAATTGAGGTTGTATCTGCATTTATGTATTTCAGGTCATCTTGTACCTGCTCAGATAAAGAATCAAACAACGCATCAACACTTTCTTCGATATCAGATATCTCTTGAGCAGACGTGCTTATGCACGAAATATCAAAGATTATTAATGAAAGCACAAAACAAAACAGTATTTTTTTAAGCACTTATTTCACCCCCAGAGAGGGTTGAAACAACATCAAGCACCTGCATAAACATCGGCATTGATGTAACCAGTACCAAAATTTTTCCTGCGAGCGCAATGTTACCCGTCAGCGCATCCATATTAGCCTCTTTTGTGCAATCACAGGCAAACTCTGTTACAAAACAAATGCCCATAACCTTTAAAAGTATAATTATATTTTCAGAGTTAATGTTTGCTTTTGATAGAATATCGCTGACTGAATCAATGCTGTAAATCACGTACTCAATAACGCTTAGCAAAATAATAACAGCCGCTCCAATGGAAATCAGAACAGAAAGCTCCTGGTTATGTCGTCTTATTGTCAAAGATAACACAGCACTCACAATAGCTAGCGCACAAATAGATACAATATTCATATTGACCTCAAAGTCCAAAGGTGTTTTTTATTGTTGAAAACAGTTCGCTTATCTGAGTTATTATCATCATCAAAGCAACTATCAGTCCTGCTATGGTTGTGAGTAGTGCTTGTTCTTCTCGTCCGCTACGTACTAATAGTTGATTGAGTATTGCTACTATGATACCTATAGCGGCTATTTTAAAAATCATATCAACGTCCATTATGTACCTCTTTACTATATGAGTAGTATTGAAATGGTGACTCCAAGTGACAACCCAAGTGTTTTATATATCTTAGATTTTTGTTTAATATCAGCATCGGCATCACAAATTGACTTTGAGATAAGTTCAAGGTGCATATCGATATTTTTGAGTTCGCCCAAAGTATCTGATGTACCTAATTTTTTTGCAAAAGATTCTAATACATCTAAATCTTCAACAGTCAACACATCCTTAAACTTACACAACATATCACACCATTGTTCAAAAAACACTTTATTCTCAATAAATTTGTAGTTCATAAAATTATCAGAAAATATTACTGACAAAGGCTTTGAACAATATCTCATCTGTGTCTGACATTTTCTCAGTTCGAGTACAAAGTTCTGCAGAACTGATTTGCGCTTGTGTAATTTTTGCGAATATGAAAAGCCAACAAGAGTAGAGCAAACAGTTATTATTATGCAAAGAATTATTTTTAGCACTGTTAAACACCACCGATTTCACTTGTACTAAGCACTGATTTAATTTGTCCCACATTGTGACGCGAATCTAGTATCACTATATAAGAAAACGCTTTTGTATCAATCAGCTTGCTAAAAAATGCTCTGTTTCTCAATGATTTAAGACTATCTGAGTGCATAGTGGCAATAAACGAAACTCCGCTGTTAACACCAAAGCTTAAAGCATCGACGTCTTCGAATGTTGCTATTTCATCACACACTATAATATCGGGTGACATACATCTGACTGCATGAGTAATCGCATCACATTTTTTATAGTTATTAAAAACATCACACATACCCATATCATTCTGAAAAACACCATTAACAGTTGATGAAAGCTCGTTTCGTTCATCAACTACACTCACCTTGTAATCAAATGAGAGTATTCTTGCATAATCGCGCAAGATTGTTGTTTTTCCGCTACACGGTGCACCACAAATCAGAACACCTTTAAGAGGCTCTACTACATCATCAAGTTTTTGAGCACAGCCAAACACTTCTCTTGCAATACGTATATTTATGCTTGTAATATCCTTGATGTTTGTTATTCTGTCGTCTGTTACTACGGCAGTACCACAAATCCCTGCTCTGTGTCCACCTTTGAGTGTTACAAAACCATTATTAATCTCATTTTGTCTTGAATATATTGAATAGTTGCATATATTCTGAAAAGTATCAAAAATACTTTTTTCTGATGCAACCACCATCTGGCTATTAAGTATTGTATCTGTAACACAATTATTCTTTGTAAAATAATATCTTTTTTGCGGGCATTGTACACATAGCGGTCTGTTTGTCCTAAGGGTTATCTCCTGAGCATTGTCTGTTATTAGTGCCGGTGCATTCTGCAAAACAGCAATAAATTCCGGTGGAAGCATTGAAACTGCGTTTAAAAATCTTTTTCTTTTGTTGTCCATAATAATTACCTGCCTTTTATACAGATATATTAAGGCTCGTACAAAAATATACCCCCTGTACCAAACGATACAGGGGGTAAAAAATAATATTTACTTAATCATACTAAGCAAATCACTCTCTGATATTACTGTAACACCAAGAGAATTTGCTTTTGTGAGTTTAGAGCCGGCATCTTCGCCCGCTAAAACATAATCAGTCTTTTTAGATACTGACGAGCTGGTTTTTCCGCCGTTGTCCTCGATAATCTTAGATGCTTGTGCTCTTGTCATAGTCGGCAGAGTACCGGTAAGCACAAAAGTCTTTCCAACGAACACGCCGTCACTTGACTTCTTTACAAGAGGTGTCATCACAACACCACAAGCTTTGAGATTATCAATCAATGTGCGTGTCTGCTCAAGTGAAAAGTAATCATAAACAGACTGTGCCATTATATCGCCAAAGCCTTCAATTTGTGAGATTTCATCTACGCTTGCATCAAAAATTGCATCAATAGAAAGAAAATGCTCGCATAATAATTTTGCGGCTTTCTGACCGATGTGACGGATACCAAGTGCATAAATCAAGCGATGAATCTCTGCGCTTTTTGACTTTTCAATCGCTGTAATCAAATTAACTGCAGACTTTTCGCCCATACGCTCAAGTGCAGCAACATCAATAGCACGCAGATTATATATATCAACAAATGATTTGATAAGTCCTGCATTTAATAGTTGTTCAAGTACAGCAGGACCCAAACCATCAATATCCATAGCATCACGGGAAACAAAGTGGATAAGATGTCGCAAAAGCTGTGCAGGACAGTCAGTGTTAGTGCATCTTACTGCTGCCTCTGAGCTTTCACGCACAACTTTACTTGAGCAAGACGGACACTCATCAGGAAAAGTATACGGGTCATCTAAACTACGACATTGTGCAACTGACAACACTTCAGGGATAATCTCGCCTGCTTTGCGGATAACAACAACGTCACCGATGTGAATATTCTTTTCTCTGATAAAATCTTCGTTGTGAAGTGTAGCTCTGCTGACAGTTGTGCCTGCAAGCAACACAGGGCTAAAAACACCAACAGGTGTGAGTGCACCTGTTCGACCGACATTGATTTCAATATCTAAAAGCTCGGTTTCTTTTTCTTCAGGCGGATATTTGTATGCTTCTGCCCATTTAGGAAATTTAGCGGTGCTGCCCAAAAGCTCTCTGTGTGAAAAATCATTTACTTTTACAACTGCTCCGTCGATATCACAAGGAAGCTTGCCACGTGATTTGTCAATAACATCTATCTCGTTTAGTACGTCTTGTACATTATCACAGACACGATATGTTGATGTTGGAAAACCGAGGCTTTTCAAATACTCAAGCGACTGTGCATGGGTTGTTATCTGAGCCCCGTCTATCTGTTGAATATTGAACACAAAAATATCTAAATCTCGCTTTGCCGTTACATTTGCATCTTTTTGTCTTAAAGAACCTGCGGCAGCGTTTCGAGGATTCTTGAACGGTTTTTCGCCATTATTTTCCTGTTCTTCGACAATTCTTTCAAACGTATCAATGGACATATATACTTCGCCACGAACCTCTAAAAATGCTGGTGCATTTTCGATACGTTTTGGCAGACTTTTAATAGTCATCAAATTCTCTGTGACATCTTCGCCTACTTGACCATCACCTCTAGTAGAACCACGCACAAATACACCGTTGCGATATTCACAAGATACAGAAAGTCCGTCAAACTTAGGCTCTACGACATACTGTGCATCATTTACAACCTGACGTACTTTGCGGTCAAAATCACGCACCTCGTCATGTGAAAATGAGTCGTGCAGACTCTCCATAACTACATCGTGCACAACAGGTGAAAACTTGTCGCCTTTTTCACCGCCGACTTTTTGGGTCGGTGACTGTGATGTGATAAGTTGTGGAAATTCAGCCTCGATATTCTCAAGCTCCCTTAGCATCATATCATACTCATAATCAGAAATCTCAGGACTATCGAGATTGTAATATCTGTTATTGTGATAATTTAAAAGGTCAGTGAGTTCTTTTGCCCTTATTTTAGCAATTTCAAAATCCATAGTTTCACCTATTAATCGGATTATTTTCTGACACTTGATGTGCCTTTCTCTTTTAAGTATGTGCTTTCAAGGTCAGCCAGATGCAATTTAACTGCAAGCGGATATTTTTCATATGCCTGACTGATAGCAAAACCGCCACCTTCGTCAAAACCACCCATATGCCAACGAATAGCCATAGCCTCGTCGATTTTAAGTCTCATAAAACGCTCGATAAGAAAAACCGATTTTTCGCCATGACCATATGGAAAACTGTCTTCTACCGCATAAAATGGTACTTTCTCCCATTGTCCGGTTTCCTCGTTTTTTACATTTCGTGTAGACACTTTATAAAACTGTGCTTTGCACAAGTCGTGCAAAAGAGCACAAATAGCAAAGCTTTCAATATTGTCGCTTGTTTCATCAAAATGTTTTTCCATTAATGTATCAAATACGCTGACAGAGTGCATCACAAGGCCTGACTCGCAAGCACAATGGAATTTTGTACTGGCAGGTGCTGTGAAAAAGTCGGTTTTAGAAATCCACTCCAAAAGTTCTTTTGCGCCCTGACGATGGATATGTTCATTAAATATAGAGATAAATTCTTCTTTAGCAGTCATAGTAACCTCACAATAAATCAGTATTATAAACGGTGCGTTCACCACCAATGAATTTTGCTCTTGTTCTGGCGGCAGAAACATAAGCTTTGCCAATGAATCTATTTTCAAGTCTGAGGGGTACTGCTGTCTCCTTTAAGTGCATACCAATCAGCGTACCACCAATATCAATACCTGCGTCAGCTTTGATGTGCTCAACAACAACCGGATCATTCATCAGAGAATAGGCAGTTGTGGCACTGCTACCACCGGCTTTAGGCTGTGGTAATGCGTTAACGCACTCAAGCATAAGTTTTGTAGCAAGTTTGCGTTCAATTACAAGCGCACGATTGAGATGCTCACAGCACTGTACTGCTATGTAAATGCCTTTTTCACAGAGGATATCATAAAAGCCTTTGTACAAAGCATCAGCTACATCCATGCTCGAATGAGTACCTATAGTGTCGCCAATAATCTCTGAAGTTGAGCAACCAATTACAAGTATACTACCTTCTTTTAAGTTTGCTTTATCAATCAATTCGGAAAACACCGCACAAGTGTCCTGTCTGATTTTATCAAACATAATATCACCTTACATATTATACACAAATGGGCACCCAAAACGGATGCCCAATGATAAATTAAATTATTCAGCGTCTGCTGCTTCTACTTTTGCAACCTCTGCAACTTCTTCAACTACCTCAACAACTTCTTCGGTCTCTTCAGCAGCTTCTGCTACTTCTTCAACCTCAGGCATTGCGTCTGGAAGTAAAGCACGGATAGAAAGGCTAACACGCTTCTTCTCAAAGTCGATAGCTGTAATCTTAGCTTCAACAGTTTCGCCAACCTTGAGCTCGTCCTGTGGCTTCTCAATTCTCTTGTTAGAAATCTGAGAAATGTGGATAAGACCATCGATACCAGGAATGATGTTAGCAAAAGCACCGAATGTTGTCATACCAACGATAGTAGCGTTAACAACAGTACCTACAGGATACTCGTTCTCAAGAATTGTCCATGGGTTGTCCTCTGTCTTCTTATAGCCAAGAGAAATCTTCTTTGTCTCAGCGTTGATATCCTTGATGTAAACTTCTACAGTGTCGCCAACGTTAACAACTTCGCTTGGGTGCTTAATTCTAAGCCATGAAAGCTCAGAAATGTGAATCATACCGGAAACACCACCGAGGTCAACGAATGCACCGTAGTTAGTGAGAGTTTTTACAGTACCTGTGTATGTCTTACCAACCTCTACATTCTCCCAGAAAGCAGCTCTGATTTCAGCAAACTCGTCTTTGAGCACTGACTTGATAGAACCGATAACCTTTCTTCTTCTGCCACGCTGTGAAACCTCGATAAGTCTGAAAGAAACTTCCTGACCCTTGAGTGCTTCTAAATCATCATCACGGTTAAGTGTAGCCTGTGATGCAGGAATGAAAACTCTTGTGTCGTTAGCAACAACGATGATGCCGCCGTTGATAACTTCTGTAACAACACCTGTGAGAATGTCCTTAGCTTCGTAAGCCTTCTCTAAGAGCTCCCAGCCCTTCTTAGCGTCTACTCTGCGCTTAGAAAGCATGATTGTGCCTTCCTGATCGTTAGTCTTCATAATGAGAAGCTCAAGCTCGTCACCGATTTTAACGACTTCTTCAGGATTGTTGATTGGTGTAGCAGAAAGCTCATCAAGTGGAATGAAGCCAGCCTGTTTTCTGCCAACATCAACAAAAACTTCGTTTGGCGCAATGCCAACAACAACGCCTATAACCCTTTCATTTGTATTTAAACTTTTGAGAGATTCTTCTAACATCGCCTCAAAATTTTCATTTTCAATTGTTTCGCTGGATTTAATTACTTCGCTCATTGTATCCAGTACCTCCTTTATAATCCTTGCCGGTGTAGAAGCACCAGCAGTTACGCCGATTAAGTTTGCTTTACGGATAACATCTAAATCAAGATCCTTTGATGTTTCGACCAAAAAGGTGTTTGCACAATTACGCTTGCAGATAGAAAAAAGCTTGCAAGTATTTGAGCTGTGCTTGTCACCGATTATGATCATACAAT
>JAZUOM010000030.1:0-34464 GCA_045604645.1 Ruminococcus sp.
CTCTGTAGTGGTCTTCGAGCTTAGCACAAACTGCCTTGAACTGCTCGAAAGCCTCTGGGAATTTGTTAGCCATTTCAGCGATTGGCATTGGTGTTCTTACACCAGCAACAACGTCTTCGCCCTGTGCGTTTGTAAGGAACTCACCCATGAGCTTCTTCTCGCCTGTAGCAGGGTCACGAGTAAATGCAACACCTGTACCGCAATCGTCACCCATGTTACCGAAAGCCATCATCTGTACGTTAACAGCAGTACCCCATGAATAAGGGATATCGTTGTCACGACGATAAACGTTAGCTCTTGGGTTATCCCATGAACGGAATACAGCCTCAACAGCGCCCATAAGCTGTTCTTTTGGATCTGTTGGGAAGTCTTTACCAATCTTATTCTTGTACTCAGCCTTGAACTGCTCAGCAAGAGTCTTTAAGTCTTCTGCTGTGAGGTCTACGTCCTGAGTAACACCTTTTGCTTCTTTCATCTCGTCGATAAGCTGCTCAAAGTACTTCTTACCAACTTCCATAACTACGTCAGAATACATCTGGATAAAACGACGATAGCAGTCGTAAGCCCAACGTGGGTTACCTGACATAGTTGCCATTGTCTCAACAACCTCTTCATTAAGACCGAGGTTAAGAATTGTATCCATCATAGCAGGCATAGATGCTCTAGCACCTGAACGAACTGATACGAGGAGTGGGTTTTCCTTGTCGCCGAACTTCTTGCCAGTGATCTCTTCCATCTTTATGATGTTCTCCATGATCTCTGCCTTGATGTCGTCGTTAATCTTTCTGCCGTCCTCATAGTACTGTGTACAAGCCTCAGTAGATACTGTGAAGCCCTGTGGTACAGGAAGACCGAGTTTTGTCATCTCAGCAAGGTTAGCACCTTTACCGCCGAGAAGCTCTCTCATTGAAGCGTCGCCCTCTTTGAAGAGGTAAACAAACTTGTGACTCATTGGAATCAACCTCCTAAAATATTGTTAATAGGCCGCCATATAAAGTGTAAAAATAAACACTTTTTGCTATGACCTAAACATGCCTACGGGTATTATAACAAATATAATACTAAAATTCTATAGATATTTCAAAAAAATCTTATAAAAGTTGGAAATATTTTTTGTTGATATTGTGAAAATTGTTTAATTTGAACCGAATTTGCAAATTAATCTTGAAATTTTACAAATATATGCGATAATATTAATATCTGTTATTATGCGAGGTGTTATGTATGAGTAAATGTGCAGTCATTCTTGCCGGTGGCGAAGGCAAACGTATGAAATCTGACAAGCCAAAGCCAATGAGCGAGGTGCTGGGAAAGCCTATGCTACAGTGGGTTATCAACTCAGTAAGAGGCGCAGGTGTTGAAAAAATCTGTGTTGTCACAGGATATAAAAAAGAATGCATCGAAGAATATGTTGCTACATTACCATACGAAGTCTCTACTGTTTATCAGGCAGAGCGACTTGGCACAGGTCACGCTGTAATGATGGCTAAAGAATTTTTACAGCAAAACGAGGGCGACGTAGTAATCCTGTGCGGCGACGCTCCGTTTATGGACAAAGACACAATCGCTGATGCTTTTGCTCAGCATGACAGCACAAACTCTTCTGCTACTGTTATTTCTGCAGTGCTAAGTGACTCTACAGGCTACGGCAGAATTGTTCGAAACGCAGACGGCTCACTCAAGGCCATCGTTGAGCAAAAAGAAGCTGATGAAGAAACACTTAAAATCAAAGAAGTAAACTCCGGCGGATACTGGTTTGACACAAAAGATTTACTATCTGTGCTTGACTCAATCACAGCAGACAACGCTGCAGCAGAGTACTACCTTCCGGATGCGCTAAAACTTCTGCTTGCAAACAACAAAACTGTCGGTGCTTTCACAGCAAGCTCACCTGACACGGTGCTCGGTGCCAACGATCCACAGCAGCTTGGGGAGCTTAATCAGATTGCAATAGCAAAAGGTTATAATTAATTTTTTCAATATATCACAATATCAACAAAGGGGAATAATCTACTATGAATTCACACGGTAAGGACATCAAGATTTTCACACTCAACTCTAACATCGAAGTTGCTCAGGG
Organism: Ruminococcus sp.; assembly: GCA_045604645.1. Classification (GTDB taxonomy): domain Bacteria; phylum Bacillota; class Clostridia; order Oscillospirales; family Acutalibacteraceae; genus Ruminococcoides. The sequence continues at coordinate 2,081 of JAZUOM010000030.1, forward strand.
TATCGCAGGTTGTCTTGGTCTGCCACTTGGCAAAAGCGACTGTGCTACTTTCTCAGACGGTGAAATCGCTGTTTCACTTCACGAGTCTGTACGTGGTAGCGAATGCTTTATTGTTCAGTCAACCTGCTCACCTGTAAACGACAACTTAATGGAGCTTCTCATCATGATCGACGCTATGAAGAGAGCTTCTGCTTCTTCTATCACAGCAGTTATGCCATACTTTGGCTATGCTCGTCAGGACAGAAAGTCAAAAGCAAGAGATCCAATCTCAGCTAAACTTTGTGCTGACCTCATCACTGCTGCCGGCGCTGACAGAGTTCTGACAATGGACCTTCACGCTGCTCAGATTCAGGGCTTCTTCAACATTCCTGTTGACCACCTTGTAGGTGCGCCAATGCTCGCAGAACATATGAGAAACAAAATCGCTGGTCACACAGACGAATATGTTGTTGTTTCTCCTGACCTTGGTTCTGTAACACGTGCAAGAAACTTTGCTGCTAAAATCGGATGCCCTATCGCTATTGTTGACAAACGCAGACAGCGTGCAAACGTTTCTGAGGTTATGAACATCATCGGTGAAGTTAAAGACAAAAAGGTTATCCTTGTTGACGATATGATTGATACAGCAGGTACACTTTGCAACGCAGCTAACGCTATCGTTGAAAAAGGCGGCGCTACTGAGGTTTATGCTTGTGCATCTCACGCTGTGCTCTCAGGTCCTGCTATCGAGAGAATCAAAAACAGCGCTATCAAAGAGTGTATTCTCCTTGATACGGTTCCAATCACTGAGGATAAGATGCTCGACAAATTCACAATCCTCTCTGTTGCTCCGCTTTTTGCTGAGGCTATCGAGAGAATTTACGAAGACAAGCCAGTATCACCTATGTTCCTTTAATTATTGCGAGGGTGTCAGCCGACACCCTCTTTTATTCTTTGTATAACACTTTATTTTAATTCTTTGGGAGAAATATATGTTCTCGAAATTCAAAAAATCAGTCCCTAGCGGTAAAATCGAATATATCATCGTCGGACTTGGAAATCCAGGCAGAGAATACGAAAACACACGTCACAACTGTGGATTTATAGTGCTTGACTATATCGCCGAAAAACTCGGTTGCAAACTCAATAAAATCAAGTTCAAATCAACAGTTGCAGAGTGTGAAATCGGCTCGCACCGTTGCCTGCTTATGAAACCATCCACCTATATGAATCTGTCAGGTCAGGCTGTTACTCAGGCGATGCAGTTCTACAAAATTCCGCCTGAAAACGTCATTGTTATTTTTGATGACATCTCACTTGATGTCGGCAAAATGCGAATAAGACGAAAAGGCTCGGACGGTGGTCAAAAGGGTATGCAGAACATCATATACCTTTCAGGCTCACAGGATTTTCCTCGCATTAAAATCGGTATCGGCAAAAAGCCTCATCCTGACTATGATTTAAAAAAATGGGTACTGTCTAAATTTTCTCAAAGCGAGCAAAAGCTCATCGTCCCTTTGCTTGACAACGCACTTGATGCAATAGAGCATATGGTAAACGATGATATTGACAAAGCTATGAATTTGTACAATTCCTGATAAAAAGCCACACTAAGGCATAACATATTACTGAGGTATGCTACAATGAGGTTTCTGGACAATGTAATCCTTGCTAACAAGGGCTTTTTTACCCTTTTTAGTGCTCTGGACAAAAAAGCCCCCTGCGCTGTTACAGGCGTATCGACGGTTCACAAAGCAAATATCATTTCTGCGCTCTGCCATTTTAAAAATGTCAGAGCCTTTTGTGTTGCCCAAAATGAGCAGGAAGCTCAGGTTTTGTGTAATGATTTGTGCACTATGGGGCTGAAAGCATATGTTTATCCGACACGCGATTTCACCTTTATGAATATCGAGGGTGAATCGCACGAATACGAGCACCAACGCATAAATGTTCTGACAAAAATACTTAAAAACGAATGTGATGTTGTGATTGCGTGTTTAGATGCGGCATCACAGTTCACTATTCCAAAAGATGTCCTGAAAAAAGCGTCGGTTATCTTAAAATCAGGCGACTCAATCGAAATAAACAAGCTTGTAGAATCACTTAACTTGCTCGGATACGAGCGCACTCAGCAGGTCGAGGGCGTGGGACAATATGCAGTGCGTGGAGGCATCGTCGATTTGTTTATGACCGATTCCACCGCACCTGTACGAATCGAATTTTTTGGCGATGAAATCGACACCATTAATTACTTTGATACGATAACACAACGACGCACCGATTACTGCGAACAGATAAACCTTACGCCTTCAACAGAGGTGCTTATCGAAAACAAAGACGAGCTTGTTGCAACAATCCGCAAAAAAGCATCATATCTTAAAGCTGACAAGAACGCAAAGGCTAAGGAGATTTTGTACCGCGAAGCAGATATGCTCAGCGACAACGTTAGCCTCTCAAACATTGACAAGTACATTGCTACTATATACGAAAAACCTGCTACTTTGTTTGACTATCTTGACGACGATACACTTGTGTTTGTAAGTGAAACAAAGGCAGTAAAAGAACGCCAAAAACAAGTCGACGCATATCATAAAACCGAGCTTTCGTCATTATTTGAAGAAGGTGTGCTTTGCCGTGGTTTTGAAACCTTTTCGCTTAACTATCAACAGGGTATGAACAGAGTTTTAGACCACAGCACTTTATTTATGGACACTTTCTCACATGGCTCATATGACATAGAAATTTCACAGCTTGTGCACCTTAACGCAAAGCAAAATGCCCTGTTTAACGGTACCGCATCCGCGTTAATGGAGGACCTTGACGAAATATCGTACAAAAGTTACGCTGTCGTAGTGCTTGCAGGCACAAAGAAAGCGTGTCAAAACCTGTGTGAGGTATTAAACGAAAAAGGTTATCCTGCGCAGTTTGTATCATCACTTGAAAAGTGTGAAAAAGGCAGGATATATATACTTGAGGGACTGCTGTCATCCGGCATTGAATACCCGTCTGAAAATTTTATTCTGTACTCACGAGCACAGGCATATCGCAAAACAGAAAAACGCAGAAAAGCCATAAAACAAGGTCAACAGATTTACAGCCTTTCTGATTTGAGTGTGGGCGATTATGTAGTACATTCGACTCATGGTATCGGCTTATTTAAGGGTATTCACAAAATTGATGTGCAGGGTATTATAAAAGACTATATAAAAATAGAGTACGCAAAAGGCGATGTTCTGTATGTACCTGTCACCCAGCTTGACCTGGTTGCAAAATATATCGGTCCCAAAGAGGACAGCAAAGTAAAACTAAACAAACTCGGTGGCGCTGAATGGCAAAAATCAAAATCAAGGGTTAAATCTGCTGTCAAAGATATGGCAAAAGAGCTCATTGTACTGTACAGTGAGCGTATGCAGGCAAATGGTCATGCTTTTTCACACGACACAGAGTGGCAGCGGGATTTTGAATCGGGATTTGACTTTGAAGAAACCGCAGACCAGCTTCGCTGTTGCAGTGAAATAAAGCATGATATGGAGCGTAGAGCCCCTATGGACAGACTTTTGTGTGGTGATGTAGGCTTTGGCAAAACCGAGGTTGCATTGCGTGCCGCATTCAAGTGTGTTTCAGACTCAAAGCAATGTGCTCTGCTGTGCCCTACTACAATTCTTGCATGGCAGCACTACCAGACAGTACTCAACCGCTTTGACAACTATCCTGTCAGGGTAGAACTGCTATCCAGATTCCGTACAAAAAAAGAACAGGAAATTATACTGAATAAACTCAAACGTGGCGAAATCGATATGGTCATCGGCACCCACCGTCTTGTTCAAAAGGATGTGCAGTTCCGAGATCTGGGACTTGTAATTATTGACGAAGAACAGCGTTTTGGCGTTGCTCACAAAGAGCGTTTTAAAGAAGTCTGCAAGAACGTAGACGTTCTCACGCTATCCGCTACTCCAATTCCACGAACACTCAATATGGCAATGAGCGGTATCCGCGATATGTCAGTTATTGAGGAAGCCCCACTTGACAGAAAGCCGGTGCAGACCTACGTGCTTGAGCACGATGATGCTGTGATAAATGAAGCAATCAGACGCGAACTCAGGCGTGGCGGTCAGGTATTCTATCTGCACAACAATACAGAAACCATAGTTTCAAAAGCTAATAAAATCGCTGATGCAATCCCTGATGCAAACGTCGCTGTCGGTCACGGAAAAATGAGCGAATCCGAACTTTCCAAAGTATGGCGCGATATGCTTGAGCAAAAAGTAAACGTGCTTGTGTGTACAACCATCATAGAGACAGGCGTTGATTTACCAAATGCAAACACACTGATCATCGAAAACGCTGACAGGTTCGGACTCTCGCAGCTTCATCAGATACGAGGCAGGGTTGGTCGCTCGCCAAGGCGTGCGTACGCATATTTCACATTTAACGGTGCAAAAGTTCTGTCAGAAATATCTACAAAACGATTAAATGCAATCAGAGAATTCACAGAATTCGGCTCGGGATTTAAAATCGCTATGCGAGATCTGGAGCTTAGAGGTGCGGGTAATCTGCTTGGTGCAAAACAGCACGGTCATATGGAAGATGTTGGCTACGATATGTACCTAAAGCTTTTAAACGATGCCGTCAAAGAAGAAAAAGGCGAAAAAGCCGAAAACACACCGGACAACGACTGTCTTATTGACATTGCTGTGCAAGCTCACATACCTGAAAGTTATATCGAAAATCTCAACCTCAGGCTCGACGCATACAGGCGTATTGCTGACATCAAAACAAAAGAAGACTCGCTTGATGTAATAGATGAGCTTATTGACCGTTATGGTGATATTCCAAAATCCGTAATGGGGCTTATCGATATCGCACTCATACGAAATATAGCAAGCAATATGGGTATATACGAAATAAAGCAAAACGAAAACAGTCTGCTTCTATTTGTTGACTCCATAAAACGCGAAGAAGTCGGTATGCTTATTTCAAAAATGAAGGGTCAGGCAATGCTTTCTGCAACAAACAAACCATACATCGCTGTCAGATATAAGTCAAAAATAGACCCTCTTAATTCGTTAAAAGAAATATTTGCGTAAATAGCCCTTATTTTATACGTTGAATTTGTGTTCAATTTGTGAACATTTGCTTTTTTTCACTCAATTTGTAGACAAATTTGACATTATTATGTATAATAACTAAGTACGTTTAATTTTTTAAAAGGACGGTAAAAGCTATGAAAAACTTTACAAAACTTCTTGCGGTAATCCTTGTGTTCATTATCGCATTATCAACAGCAGCATGTTCAGTTTCACCTCAGTGGTCATACAAGGTCGAGGGTACTGAGGAAGAACTTCCTATTGGCGTTTACATTTACGCTATGTACAACGCATACAGCAAGGCTCAGCAGTATGCTCAGGAATCTGATGCGTACAACGCTGAAACAAACCTCTACAACGGCGAAACATCTTTCCTCAATATCGAGATTACTGATGAGGACGGCAAAAAGGCTGTTGCTAACCAGTGGATTTTAGACGAGACTGACAAAACCGTCAGAACCTTGCTTGCTATCAACCAGGAGTACGACAGACTTGGCGCTACTATGGACGAAGCAGCAGCTAAAGATAACTACAAGACTTTATGGGATGAGGGCGACTCATACATGGCTATGTATGGCTATCAGCCAACACCATACAAAGATATCTTTGAGCCATATGGCATTTCATACGAATCATACGAGTACTTTATGATGACATCCTCAAAACAGCAGGTTATCTTTGATATTATGTATGGTGAGGGCGGCGAAAAAGCTGTATCTGATGAAGAGTTTACAAAATATTTTGAAGAAAACTACACAAGCTACGCTAACTTCAGCCAGAACCTCTACACATCAGAACAGCAAACCGGTGAAAGCGGCGGTACACTCTCAACAAACAAGCCAATGAGCGAAGACGAAATCAAAGAGCAAAAGGCAAACTTTGAAAAGTATGTAAACAACATCAACTCAGGCAAATCTCTTGACGATGTGGTAAAATCATACAAAGAAGATTACAAGCTTGAAAGCGAAGTCGGCACACTCAAAGTTGAGTTTACTGACGAGATTTCAATAGGCGACGAGTTAAAAGAAGATTTAAATAGTCTTGAGGCCGGCAAAGCTACTTACAAGATTATCGGTAAGGAAGATTCACAGACTATCTACTTCCTCTACAAAGAAGCTATCAGCAACAAAACAAAGGAATATATCGAGGACGCATCACACAAGTCATCTGTCCTTGCAAATATGAAGGGCGAAGAGTTTCAGGCTTATATCGATGAAATCTCAAAGAACTTGAAGATTACAAAGAGCAAATATGTAAGCAAGTACAGCCCTGATATGTTCGAAGAAAAAGCATAATCTTAGAACTTGAGGCTATACTAAAACAAGTATTATTTTCTTACAGGGAGTGATTTTATGAACAACAAAATAAGAATCCTCACTCTGATTATTTCAATTATTTTCTGTATGGCAGGTATGATGCTCACGGTTTATGCGTCTGAGGGTCCGACCACAGACCCGGGTATAAACCAACCGATAGATACACCTACAGATGCCCCACCGGTAGATACACCTACAGATGCGCCAACATACGCACCTACAGATGCCCCACCGGTAGATACACCTACTGAAGGCAACGACCCAGGTTACGACAACGGTGATGATGACGGATACTACTATGACCCTGAAAGCGACCCGGATAATGACGGTATCTCAAACACGGGCAACAGCGCAGGCAGCGTATCTGAAAACACAGACCTGTTTGATACACATATAAACGAGCAGGAGCTAAAAGAAAGTCAGTGGAGCAACATCACTCTTGACACCTCAACAAACAACAACTCAAATGTTCAGGACTTTTCGGCAATCAAGGAGGATACCTCAACAAACAACAATGGTCAATGGATGTTATATGTAGGTTTTGCTCTGATTGGACTTGCTGTTATCGGCATACTGTATTTTATTATTGCGACCAGTAAATACAAAAAGAAGTTGAAAAAACTTAAATCTCGTGAGCTCAGGCATCGCGAAAACCACCGCAGAGCAAGCAGCAACTACGGCGACTCAGTTGACGAGTACCCTACACAGGCTGATTACAACAGACGTTATCAGCGTAACCGCTACTCTGATGTTCCTTATGTTCAGCGTAGACAAAGCAAATTTGACACTGCTGACATACCTACAGGAAGATACAAATCAAGACATTGATACATAAAGAAAGCACCTACCGGGAATTTTTACCGACAGGTGCTCTTTTTTTATATTTATACTATCTGAACAGTATCATCACATACTGACCATATTGCTCGTTAAAAGAGTTTTTTATACCGTCTGTTGACGTTGTATCCTCAGTAACAGTAATGCTGTTACTGTTTAGCGTAATGTTTGACTGTGAACCAAACATTCTTCCAACAAGTGCAAACTTCAATATGGTATCACCGTTTGTGTCAGATTTCTGAATCGGACTGTTTTTATCAAACACAATCGCAAAGGTGTATTCTTTGTCAAGCGAAAGTGTACGTGTACTCTGGCCATCACCCACATATGTAACAACCTTGTATGGTGACGAGTAAATCGCCTTTTCCTGTGCTGTTACGTGAACATCCTTGTCATCTATGTGAGTGCCAAGAATCTCGTCTATCTTCTGATTATCACTGACAAAGTCAATTCTTTTTGGCCTATCCGACGGTTGCCATGAACACAACCCAAGGTTAGGTGTAAACGAAGTGGATGCCATTGTATTCCTCCCTATTCTAAGTTATCTATTTCTTCCCATGAATAATCAAGCAAATCTGTATCAGAGAAAGTTTTGTTGTTTTTGTCAATGCTTGTCCAATCAGGACCGTTGAATATGACCTGCACACTCAGGTGTGCAGGCATTATTTTTTGCACCTGCGTGGTTATCCACGCTTTTTGCTCATCACTATAGTCACCTACAGTATCAACAACCACCATATAAAGTGACGGATACTCATACAAAGTGTACTCCAGTCCAAAACTTTTGAGTGCTGCTTTTATCTTTGCTAATGTAAAATAACTGCTATCGATACCTTCTCTGATTTTAAGCATTTCGCGTCGCTTGTCGACACTCAACTCATACCTTACTGCGCCGATAACAAGCTCGCGCTCGCTAAGTCCGTAGTCCTGTGCTGATTCTATAAAACATTCACAAAGCATCTGTGTCAAATCAGCCTTAAGCTCATCGAGCGTGCACGCATATGCCTTAAGCTCACAAAAAATGTTCTTGCTGTCGGTATCATACAACGACAAACCTGAAAGCACATTTTTCATTGATGTAAATGCATCTGTCATAATCACACCTGCCTGATGTCAAATTCTTCTGCGACACAGTATTCGTTTTCACGCGGTATAACATCGCCACAAAAAGCATCAAGAAAATAGTAGTTTTTGACCCCGGTTGTGTGATACACTATGTCGCCCAAATCAGATAGCAACGCAGGTTTTCCAACTCCAAGCAAATCAATATGCTCAGTCATTTTTTCCTGCAACTGTGCTTTAAGCTCGTCAAAGCTGTAGCCATCTTCGACCTCAATCGCCAGAGTAAATCTTACTTTAAGCTCTTTTGCATACAGCACAAGCACATCAACATTGAGTTCCCTGTTTTCATCAAGCAACGCCTGTACTTTTTCAATATGCGTGTTATTTACCTTTGCGTTACCTTTGCCACAAATATACACATCAATAGTACCTGCCCCACGGTTTTGCGAAATGACAGATGCCGAGTACACACCGGGTATAGACTGAGCAAGTCGCTTGTAGTAAATCGCGTTTGTAGAGTTTGAAATATCCTGATAGCTACTTATTACCCTTTGTCTTAACTCGCTGTCAGTTTCTCTGTCGACACCACCCTTGAAGTCCCTGTCATTTCTGACAGAATTTATACCTGTTGGCGGTGTGACCATAACCGTTATGCTGTGCGAAAGCACGTTGTAATCGCTACCACCTAAAACCGCAGTAGCACCTACCTTTACATTTGTTGTGCCTGCTTTCAAAGTAACAGTTTCGTCTGTTACAAACTGCTTTACATCCGCACCTGTGGTTGATACGACACAACCTTTTTCTATAACAATATCAGACGGTGCCGCCTGCAACACCGAAAACGTCAGCTCGCCGGTTGCTTTCTGGGCTTCTTTGCGCTGTATTCCTCGCTGTAATGCGTGTTTATCAAGATACTCGTTACTTGCACTCGATACAAACATCTGTTTTCTTAAAAACTGCGTTGCAAGTGCTATGTTATACACCTCACCTGCAAGCACCTTCAGTCTTATCATGATATCAGACTGCTCACTTGGCACAAAACCTGAGTACTGTCTGTATTTTTCGAGCATCCTTTCAAGTATATCTTCATAACTGTCCATTGATTGTCACCTCCACTGTGTCACTTTCTGTGCCACAAGTAATTTTTATACACACCTTTAGTTTTTCGCCGACTTTATCAACGCTTACAACAGACAAATCTGAATATGGAATATCTATGCTCGCTTCTTTAAAAAGCATCTCTAGTTTTGATTTGAGCATACTGTCGTCAAAACTCACAGTATAGCCCTCACTGCCTAAATTCCTGTCATAAATAAAAGTACCCTTTTTTACGCTGCAAGCGATTTTTATGCGTTGCATAATCTCATCCATACCGTCTATATAAAGTGCATCGCCACACGCCTTTGTGACGATATCACCATTGTCAATTTTAACATCCATTTACTCACCAAAAACCTTTCCGTTGATTACAACATCACCGTTATTCTTAAGCAATATGGATGCTCCGCCTTTTGAAAAAAGCATAAGCTCGCCCGGCTGTAAGTTTTTGTATGGGGACACAACTCCAATACAAACACCTTTGCTGTTTAGCGGAAGCACCACTGATTTCTCATTAACAGGCGGATTGTACGCTATACCAAACGGTGCTACAATCGGCATATTTCTGTGCTCAAGTTCCGCATCCACAGCAACAGTACCCATATCACTACTGGTGACACCGCCAAGAGCAGGGTCGGTTTTCGAAAAAGAGTTTCTGGTTACATAATCAAGTAGCCACATTTTATACATCCTTTCTCTTAAGCGTTATTTTAGTAACATCTTCTTTGTGATTGAGCGTATAATGCACACTACACACATAAAGCGAGTCAATTTCACCGCAGATGCTATCAGTTATTCTTGCGCTGTTAGCAAATACATCAAGGTGACATCCCGGACACTCAAGTGTTACCACGTACGCCTTTTTTCTGCTGTTCTTTATCATATTGTCAGCATACACAGCAGGAGTATCTGTGAGTACAGAGTTTAAATATCTCACTTTATCAATTCCTCTGTTTATTGCATCAGGATTCTCCACTACGCTGTGATATCCGCACGAGTTTGTTACCTTGATGCACACCCTCGAAATTTCCTCACATCGCTTTATGTTCTGAGTAAATTCAGTATACGAAATACCATCTTGTGAGCTGTTTGAAAAGACAACCTCTTTTTCACTTTCAATACCCTTGAATGAAAGTTCGCCGCGCTCATTTACACGGGGTGTAGTCATATATACGTTTTTCGAAAAATCCTCTATCGCCTGCCAGTTTGTACTGCCTTTTTGTACTGTCTGAACACCAAAATATGTATCAACTGATGTATCAGTTAATTTCACACCGAAAGGCAACGCATGGCGTGATGCTATCACATACGAACTAGGGTTGTTGTAGCTTACAGGCTCGCTCTCATTATCAAGTAGCAGTGCAGCCATACTTCGTGCCGCTATTTTTTTAAACTGTCCGTATGCAGAGCATATACTCTGCTGTTCGTCCACAACGCCCGTAAAAACAACCTTGTCATTCTTATACACAACGACATCTTTTAGTTCGTTTGCAGAAAAATACGGAAACACCGCCGTCATATCATCAGCAGGTACTCCCTGTTCGATATTGACTGTCATCGACAACGGATTTTTAACAGTCACTTTTTCGTTATATATATCAGTAAAAACAAAACTCAGCATATTCTCACCGTCTTTCCTGCATACAAATCGTTAACAAACATAATGTCATTGAGCTCGCACAATTTTTCAACACTGACGCCGTGCTCGTAAGCAATATCCCACAGCGTCTGCCCTTGTTTTACTACTGTCTCTTTTTTGAGTGTCAAAAAACTACTTTTAAACCTGATACCTGAAAAAGCAAACGAATATGTAAGCACATCAGGAATATCGTGCGCAATCACCTCAAGTTTTTCAAAACAAGCGACAAACGGCATAAGCTCAGGCAGGCACAAAACGCCCTTACTGCCCTTTGCGTATATATCGTGCAAATCGCTGTATTGCTTAAGACAATCTTCTCCGTACAGTTCGCCGACACCACTGATTGTTATGTTTTTTTCACCAAAATTCTGCAACACATCTGTGTCATAAGGCAAAGATAACTCAACAACCTTTTTTGCACTTTTAATCTCAATACTTTTTGGATTGTGGTGCCATGTGTATCCCATAAATCTCATTGGACAAAGCTTCATTTTGTGCTCACCTCCTGCTCATCTGTAAAAGCGCGGTTGTATCTTCTGCAGTCTTTTTCAAACTCTTCAGAGATTCTGTATACGCTCTCGTTTATGCACAGCTTGTCAGCATAGGAAGAATAGTCACCGCTACTAAAGTTTGTAATATCACTCATAAGACACCTCTTTTATATTTAGTTTACTTGCTACAATAGTGTACACATCAACGACAGGCTTATTTTGTGATACCTGTCGCTTTTTGCACTCAAGGTGACAGCCTGAATACTCATACACCTTGTCGATATCATACACCGTCACAGTAAAATTGTCGTTTGAAAACACCTTGGAATTCAGGTGTGACAACGCCGTAAGAGTCAGCTTATAATTCTTTTTTAGCACAATAGAGTCAACCTCATCCATGCTCATAAACTCACTTATTTTATAACGACCGACATTTTCTTCAGCAAAAAAATCAGTAACAAAAAACAGTTGTTCACCATCTGCACAAATTCTTATATCCTTACCTTTGGAAATTCTTAAAGTATTCATCCTACCACCTCCTCATACAGACAAAATGAGAGTTTGGCGCTTACTTCCCTGTATACTGTCATAGCGTCGCTGTCAAACGAAATAGCCGATGTCTTTATGTCTTCGCAGACATTCTGGGTATCGCAACGTCTGATTGCCTCACACAATGTATAGCACAGTTTTGCAAGTCCGTCGCCGCCATCGTTTTTCTTTGCATATACACGGAATTTCACAGTAGCGATGTACATACTGCCACAAAGATTTTTGTCTACTTTGTCGCCTACAAATCGTGTGGCAACACCGGCATCAAGCGTAGACACCGCAATCATATAATCGTTTAGCGGATTTGGATGTTCTGATGTGTTAAAACCTTTGACAAAAACATAGTCTTTCAGGTTTTCGTCACGCTTTATCCTGCGCACCAATTCTTCTACATTATCTTCAATTTGTGTCATAGTCATCCTGCCTGCCTTTCTTGTGCGGTTTTAATACCGCCCATACATACAAACCCCTGTCAGAAAAATCAAAGGTTTCGCTTGTATGTACAGTATATTCTTTACCATTGCACAAAATTATTGCATCATCATTACGAGAAAATCTGACATCTGGCAAACCAATATACAAATAGTACCTCGAATCCCTGAAACCACCTACGCTGACTGACATATCAGTGTACACCTTGCTTTTGTATCTTAGCGGTTGGATAAACCCTTTGGTGCTTTGCGTAAAGCTTTCTCGTTGCACCTTTATTTCGCTACCGTATCTGTTGATGAGTTTCTTAACTTCTGTACAAAAATTCATCAATTCACCTTGCAAAAGCAAAAATCGTCAAAATCAATGACATCGGCGATTTCCTTTTTTTCCAGTTGCCACATCTCGTGCGCTGTATCGCTCAGATTTTCAGAGCGGGTGATTTCGATATCACCCGCTTTGAATTTTGTGCAGTTTGATGCTAGCATCATCAGCGAATACTTGTAGTACGCATACACGGCACACGAGTGCACCAATCGTCTTTTGTCAGCATCAGATACGGTTTTATTATTCAATGCACTCTCAAAGTATTTTATGCAGTCAATGATCACAAAAATCCATTTTGAAATTTCTTCAGGCGATAGCCCTGACACCAGAGCAAATCTGTCCAGTACATCTTTTAAACTCAAGGTGTCACTCTCCTTTAGTATGTAAGTTTTAATGACGCATCTTTGAAAATCTTTGCAAAGCCTGCGATACATGAAACAGTTGCTCGCTCAAGCTGTCTGTCGATAAGCTTGTCGTAATCTGTCACAACATCTGTCGCTTTGACCATTTCAAGTGCACAGTTCTTGTCAAGACCGATAATAAGGTTGTCAGTGATAGCATTTGTGTGCAGAAGATTTGCACCAAGAGGAGTAACCATCTTGCCGCTACCCTGAAAATTAAGTCCGGCTGCTGCGTCCTTCATCTCAGGCATAGAGAGAAGCTTTTTCATAGCATCAGTAGGTGCCAAAATTGTGTTTAGTTTATATGGGGAAAGACCTGCCCACATTGAAACAAGGTCAGTATAAGACAGTGTGTTGCTGTTTTCACTTGCGATTGCAGTGCACTCGTTTGAGTTGCCGTCACCGTTTAAGATAGTGTCAACTGCGTCTTTGAGCTGTGCTCTTGCGATATATGCACCAATCTGCTTTAAAGTCACTGTAAAAAGGTCGAGTCGCTGGAATCTTAACGCCTCATATGATGACACAAGCATTCTGCCACGCTTGTGAAGTTTCACAAGGTTTTCTGATGTTTTTACAACTGTCTGCGGAATAAATGCGCCCTCGTTGACAATACTTAGCTGCTTGTCGCTGTCCTTTGGGTCAGATGTTATGCTTCTATAATCCATACCATCGATTGTTGTGACAGTTGCCACAATATCTGACAGAATATCTGCGTCCTCCATACCCTGTTTTACAGCACGTGAAACATACTCAGGAAACAGTGCAGAACTTAAAGTGCTCTGAAAAAACTTTTCGACACAGTCAGAGCCTTCGCCTGATACTCTGATATCAAAACGCTTGAGCTGACGTGAAAAAGCGTCCATACCCTCAAGCGGAGTACCCACGTAGTTTTCTGATGGGTCTAAACTTTCTAAAACATCTGTCAGGCTCTTGCCCTTTGCCTGATACATACCTTTTTCAAGATTAATCTTTTCGTATAATGCCATTATTATTTACTTCCTTTCATTATTAAAGAATAAAGCCAACGATACCGCTTGATGTTGTCACAACAAGGTATTCTCTGCCTGAATCCGACTTAATAACCTTGCCGTCATCACCGCTTGCGATACGGTTGTAACCTGCTGTAAATGTGTCATCTGTCGGCAATTCAATATAGCCGGTAAGCTGAACCGCAGCATAGCCGTTTCTTACGTTTACTGCAACACCAACCATATCATCACCGTTGTCACATTTTGCAACAGTCTGTGAGTCTGACATTTTCACAGGTGTACCCATAACAACTGTGTTATCAGCAACCTTAAATGTCACCACGTTTTCGTTATAGCCTGAAAAATTAATACTCATAATTTAGTCCTCCTTAAATAGTAAACTGATTTTTTGTGTCAGGTTTTGCTAACTTGTTTGCTTTGCTGTTATCAAAAAGCTGAACCACAGGCGCTTGCTCTGACTGCTTGCTGTATGATTCAAGCATACTCTTGAGCTCTTTTACAGACATCTTTTTAACAATGCTTTTAATCATATCTGTTTCAAGCGTGCTGTGAGAAACACACATTGATTTGCACACGTCATCTTCAAGTTGTTCTCTGAAAATTTTGCCGTCAAGTGCCTGTTTTTCAAGCTCTGTGATATATTCGCAAAGTGCCTGACATTCGTTAGCCTGTAGGCTGAACTCTTTGCATTTTTTTATAGCAGAAAGTATTTCTTTCATATTTGTAGTCTCCCTTTTAGTATTAGAAAAAGCTTTTATGATGCCTGCGTTTTTTTGTGCAGGAACCGCCACAAAACTGAACTCGTATGCGTCATACACATCAGTAAGTTCACCAAAACACAGCGCATCATTGTATTTCTGACCTTTTGTATGGTGACAATTCAAAGAGTAGATATCGTTTGAGCATATTGAGCACAGCGTGTGCTTTACCGCACAGCCAACGCTCACTTCCTTTATGATACCGCTGTCAATCTTTGCGATAATCTCCTTGTTTTTATCACTTATTGGCATATACGCCTTGCACACAAGTCTGAAATAATCATCACCTGTTGCGGTTTTTCTGCCCTCAACCGCCTGTACAAAACACTTGTAAATTCGTGCTGTCTGATTTGATGCACTTGCCTGATGGTCAAAAATCCCTGTTTTGCCTACAAAAAGCTTTTCAAGTTCAAACAGCGACTCAACAGTAAATCGCTCAAAATCCCTGTCAATGTCGTTGTCACACAAAACAACACAGAATGTGTACACCTGTTCAGCTGAAAGTGGTTTTCGCGTGTACTGATTAATAAGTTCAAGTTCTGACTCTGATACTGTCAGGTCAAATTCTTTTGAAACCTTACCTGTTTTCACTCTTTCACCTCCACAAGTGCATTTTCTATCTGCATAGCCTGTGCATTGTGGAGTCTGGCACTTGCAAGCTCTGTCTCGTCTAAAAGATTGATGTTGTTCCAGTTTATGGAAAACTCATCGCACAAGCCCTCAAGTCGCAGAAAATACCTGCATATCTTGCTGATAACAGGATTGAGCAGCGTTCTGTAATACTCAATTTCGCTTGTCAGAATATCAGCTTGCACCGTGCTCATACGCTCGGTTGAACTCCACGAAAGCCCGAGTAAAAACGGCGGTATACACAGCTTTGACACAATCTGTTCCAAAAGATGTCGTATCTCTATATCGCACGACAGCACTTGGTTGTCAGCACCGATGACCTTTACCGACACATCGCCGACTGACACAAAGTCGCACACCTGAGATTTATCCCTCATCGCCTTGCTCCATTGTGTGGCAATCTCCTTTACCCTTTGCTTTGAGTTAACGTTTGCGTTTTCGTTTGGCTTATATGTAACCGCAAAGCGCACATTGCCCACACGCTCGAAATTGACACCGATTGTGTTGAATATTTTCAAGAGTATTGAGCTGACAAACGGCAGGCCTTTCAAAATTGAAGTGCCCTGCAATCTGCCGGGTACCGGATTAAGTAGCGACAAACATACCAAATCCTGATACTTCACCTTTTTTAAACTGCCGTCTGCGTTTTTGCAAAACACAATTACATCAAGTGCATTGTCACCTTTTTTGAGCATTACATCATCAAGATTGGCGTTGTAAAGGGAATGCACGTGGCGTTTATCTTTTGACAGCACAATCTCGCCAACCGAAGTGCCATACGTCAGAAGCTGGTCAAAATAGCTGTAAATAAACTGCATTATTCCGTTGCCTGCGTTATTGACCCTGACATTGTTCAAAAACGTATCAAGTCGTTTTTGTGATGTTTTATCACCACACTCGACCTCGAACGTGCCCAACAGCCTCGTAAGCTTTGATATAGCGGCATCAATAACCGGCACCGCTTCTCTTAACGAAGCGTAAAGTTCAAGCTGTTTTGTTTCGTACGGACTGTAGCAGTCAATACACGAAAACGGATGACTGGTTTTTTGGGACAGCGAAGTCTGCACTACACCGTCCTCACAATCCGTACTTTTCTTTTTTGCAGAAAATAATTTCAATATATTACCTCCTGTAACACTAGTATCTGTTTGCAGCGACGCAAACAAAATCGTCATCATCGCTACCAAGTATTGTACAGACAAAATATCTTATGTCGTCCATGGCGTGGTCGTTTTGTTTGACTACCGTGTCATTTATACTGTTTTCGCTCCATCTGTAAAGCGAAAATTCTCTTTTTGCATCGACACAGTTATTGCATATCCTGATGCGACCATCCTTAAGCGCAGAGCCTGTTGCCCTTATCCCGTCAATAACGTTGTTTTTTGCAGGCACTACCTTGTATTTACCATGCCGCCTGATAACCTCAATAAAGCTACTCGCTGACGGGTCAACGGCAATGCAGGACACTTTTTTATCTTTGATAAGTTCGCACAACGCCTTGTAGTGCTCCTCATCAGTACGCTGATAACCCTGAACTTTTGAATCAAAATAATACTCGTCAATTCTGTACCATACATTGTCTGTTTTGCCCCACAGCCCAAACGACGACGGATTTACTGTGCCGTAGTCACACGACACAGCGTAGTCGTCAAACTGAACATCAGGGACATCACAAAATGCGCTGTCGCTATCCATAAAAGGATACACAGCACCGTTTGCAGCAACCCATCTGCCTTTTACAAAACGCTCATAAAAAGTACCCGAGTACATTTTTTCGTAGCGTTTAATCATAGACTTTGAAAGCGACGGATTGTCGTGCATAGTAAAGTGGATATACAGCGCGTTTTTTTCTTTGCGCTTTTTTATCCACTCACTATAAAACCAATGAGACGGAAATGAAGGATTGCAATTAAACCAGAACGTTGAGCCTGATACTGAGCATCTTGCCAAAGCCTGCTCGACAAAAGACCGTGGCATAAGTGCTACCTCATCAAGCAAAATACCCGAAAGCGTCATACCCTGTATAAGTGCGGCAGAACCTTCGTCCTTGCCGGAAAAAAGATAGAAGCGGTTTACTGAGTCTTTGTATTTTATGATTACAAGGTTTTCGCTTACTTTGTCTTTGACTTCAAAGCCCTGCTCATTTAAAACCGATGCAAGCCCCACAACGAGATTTCGCCTTAGCGAGCGGATTGTCTTTCCGCAAAGAGCAAACGATGAGTCCGAAAAATTACAGAATGCCCACAGCACAAACGACAACGACATACAAAAAGTTTTGCCTGACCTGACAGCCCCATCGCAAATCACAGCATCACAGTTTTTGTATGGTGAAGTCTCACACCACCACGATAGTGCAAGCATCTGCTTTTTTGAAAAAGGCTTATAATTCATCGCTTTCACCCGCACAGTCACACAGATTTTCTGCCCCAAGATACAACGCATCGACAAGCGTATTTGCTCCGCCTGTTTGCTTTGAATGCATTGTGCTTAGTTTTTCAAGCGATTTGAGCCTGTCAAAAAATTTAATTTCCATCGCACCGTCTTTGAGCTTTTTTATCTCTGACACGGCATACAAGTCCATATTCATAAGCTGAGCTTTGCTCGGGTTTTCCATAAATAAAAGGCTGACTGCATCAGCAATCGGCGAAAAAGCAAGTTTGTGATAGCCCAAAAACGCAAGGTTTTTGATTGCGTCCTCTCTACTATTCACAAGCTCTGCGATTTTTTCTGACACTGTGCTTTTTGAAAGCAACTGCACAGCCTTTTTGTATGGGTCTTTTTTGTAGCCTGCGTTTACTGCTGACTGTACAGCATCCATGCTGTGCGCATAATACATACAAAACAGTTTTTCACGCTGGCTCAGCCTACGATTGTTTTTATCCAAATCATCATTCCTTTCACAATGGTCTCTACTTATACCTGAAAAAACGAAAAAAATTGCATAAAAATATGCAATTTCTCAAAAACTTTTTTTATTTTTTTATAATTTCGGCATTTTACACCTAAAAAAGGACACAAAAAACTCCCCACCACCAAAAGGTAGTGAGGAGTAATATAAACTCAATATTCTTACAATTCTTCTATAATTCCTGCGATAAATTTCTGGATAGTTGTGGCATCAATAACGTTGACATCCCCGCTTTTATCCACATCTGCTGCAATTCTCTGTTCGTCTGTCAATATTATCATCGATGCAAGTGAACGCTGAATCACAGTAGCATCCATTACTGTCACGTTGCCGTCGTTGTCAACATCGCCGATTTTAACCTGTTGTTCTTGTATTACATTTACAGTAAATGCGGTTGAAAAATCGCCGTATGTAACAGTTATTTCCTGTTCACCAAAAACAGTGTTGTCAAAGCCGCCTACTGTGTAATCTGTGATACTCTTTTTTGCTGTGGTTCCAAGCACAAGTTCAACCACCATACCGCTTGTGTCGAGCTCTTCGCCCACTTTATACTCTGTCTTTTGTGGATAAGTTGCTATACTTAGTTGTGGACTCACACCGCCCTGTGTAACATACACTTTAAAGCTAACTGTACACTCGTTTTTCTTTAGTGTGACAGTATATTCGCCATATGACAGAACGTTGAAATTTGTTTCATACTCATATTCTGTGATTTCTAGCTGTGTGCCGTCCTCAAGTTCGCCCACAAGCACCAACCCCGTCAGGTCAAGCGATTGTTTTTTGTCATAAACAGTTTTTTGTGGCATTGTTTTTATCTCTATTTTTTCAACATCAACAACATTCACGTCAAATGTACAGGCGGCTCCCGATGGGCTTGACGCTGTCACCTCTGCTTTGCCAATACCCAAAGCCGTAATCGTATGACCATCGATTTTTATATTACTGCTGTCAGTTGACAGGGTGATTTTTTCAGTTGCGTCTTCAGGATATATTTCAAATTCAACAGTAAGAGAGTCATTTAAAAACAGTGTAAAACTGCTGACATCGTCTTTTACTATTACGCCCTGAATCGGCACTGTCATAACCTCAAAATCAACATTGTGACTTTGTGCATAACTTTGTGCGTATGAGCCCTCAAGACCATAAACAACCAGATTTTCACTGCAACCGTCAAAAACCCATGCTCCTATACTGGTCACGCTGTCAGGGATAATAATACTGCTAAGGTTATTGCAACCCGAAAAAACAAAGTCACCTATATCAGTAACGCTGTCAGGGATAGCGATACTATTAAGTCCGACGCACAAAGAAAAAGCACATCGACCGATAACGTTCACGCTGTTTGGAATTTTGATACTACTAAGGTTAACACAACCTGAAAAAGCAAAGTTTCCGATACATGTCACGCTGTCAGGGATAACTGTATTTTTGCAACCTGCAACCAATGTGTTTGTTTTGCTCTCAATAACAGCGTTGCAGTTTTCTCTGCTATCATATACGGTGTTGTTTTCATCAACAGTTATACTTAAAAGATTACTGCAATAATAAAAAGCGCTCTCGCCTATACTTGTCACACCGCTAGGGATGTTAATACTGCTAAGACTGACACAATTAGAAAAAGCATAATATCCTATATCAGTCACGCTGTCAGGGATAATAACACTGCTGAGGTTTTTGCAATTATAAAAAGCATACTCGCCCACGTTTGTCACACCATCACCAATCACAACACTCTTGATATCAGAGGCATAACTACCCCAAGGTATATTGGAATAATCATAATCGCCCATATCGCCGCTTCCGCTGATAATAAGCACACCTGTATTTTCATCAAAATCATATGTGACACCCTCAGAGCAGCTACCGCTATAAGCAGTCTGTGCTGTGTCAACAGTTTGTGCAAATGCCGATATTTGCATATAAGACAAAAGCATAAGTACACTCAAAATAACAGACACGCATTTCCTGAACATAAAAAATTCCTCCAAAAAACATATACATACAAATTATACTACTGAACCCACAATATATCTATAAGCAAAAGCAACATAATAGTCACCTTGTTTTTGTGCACTATTGTATGATGTCAATTAATCTGCTCTTTTTTTTCATAAAATCTCCTTTACTGGTAAGAATAACTATAAGTTTAAAAAGGAGAGGTGCTATGTTTACAACAGACTTTGAGCACAACAGACAGCTCTTAAGAGACGCTTTGCGAAGCGACTACTGCTTTGATATAATCGAGCGAAAAATAACCCTGAACAAAAAGCAAGCCGTGATGTTTTACATCGACGGCTTTGTAAAAGACGACACTATGGAGCACATTATGGAGTTCTTTTACCTGAACACTAACGACGATATCACAACCGATGCGCGTACATTTGCGTCATACTGTGTACCGTATGTAGAGGTCGATGTGATTGGCGATATCGACAAGGTGGTGCGGTTTGTGCTATCAGGTATTTCGTGTATTATGATAGACGGATTCTCACAGTGTGTGATGCTTGATATGCGTACCTACCCACAGCGAAGCACATCTGAACCACACGATGACAAGGTGCTACGAGGATCAAAAGACGGCTTTGTCGAAACGCTTATCTTTAACTGTGCATTAATCAGAAGACGAATCCGTGACCCACATTTTACGACCACTGTGCTAAACGCCGGTACATCCTCGCAAACAGATATCGTAATGTGCTATATGGACAACAAAGTAGACAAAACGTTACTGAACACCTTAAAAAAGAAGATTGAAAACCTTGATGTGGAGTCGCTGTCCATGAATCAGCAAAGCCTGATAGAAGCACTCTATCCCCACAAATGGTACAATCCATTCCCAAAGGTAAAGTACACCGAGCGACCTGACGTAGCCGCCGCAGTGTGTCTTAAAGGTAGCATTATCATACTTGTTGACAACTCGCCGTCAGCCTTGCTGCTGCCCACATCAATTTTCGAGGTACTCGAAGAGGCCGACGACTACTATTTTCCGCCGGTTACGGGCACATATATCAGAATCGCAAGATATCTCATAACATTTGTGTCTGTACTTCTGACGCCGGTGTGGTTGCTAGCTATCCAAAACCCCGAGCTTGTCCCCGATATGTTCAGCTTTGTGATACCAAAAGACAACCTCAATCTGCCGATATTCTGGCAGTTGATACTAATAGAAATCGGCATCGACGGACTAAGACTTGCAGCACTCAACACACCTGACAGCCTGTCAACCTCATTAAGCATTGTGGGTGCCATTGCTTTTTCTGAGTTTGCTGTGGAATCAGGTTGGTTCTCAATGGAAGTTATCCTGTATATGGCATTTGTCACCATTGCAAACTACAGTCAGCCAAGTTATGAACTCGGCTACAGCCTTAAATTCCTGCGTGTTATACTGCTTGTATTGACAAGGATACTGAACATCTGGGGTTTTGTTGCAGGTATTGTACTGAACATTGTGCTGTTGTTCACAAACAAAACTTTGTCAGGCAAAAGCTATATGTACCCACTGTTTCCTCTACACCCACGCGAGTTACTGTTCAAACTTACACGTATCCGTCCATCAGCAAAAAAAGAAGAATAAAATCACATCTATATAATTATTCTTATTATTCTTATTCTTCTTATATTGTGGTCGTTTGCTGGTCATAACGTTGGTCGATTTTTGAAAAGAATGAAACTATGTCATTACTCAAGCAACAAATGTACAAACACCACCGATAATATAGCAGCCGTAAAGTCCGCCATCAACGCACAAAATAGCGTGTGGCGGATTTTCTTTATCTTAACCGCTCCAAAATACACCGTAATAGCATAAAAAGTTGTCTCCGTTGAACCTGCAATCACCGATGCACACCGTCCCACAAAGCTATCAGGACCGTTATCTTTGAGCACCTGATTAAGCAGTGCTGTTGAACCGCCACCCGAAACAGGTCTGAGCAACGTCATAGGTAAAAGCCCTGACGGAAATCCAATTTTATCCGTAAACGGCGAAAACAGTTCTGTCACAAAATCGAGCACACCCGATGCTTTGAGCATACTCACCGATACAATAAGTCCCACAAGCGACGGTGCAATATCATACATCGTCTTTATTCCGTCTTTTGCACCTTTTACAAAAACATCAAAAACAGGCACTTTTTTTACAAGTGCAAAAATCATCACAAACGCTATAACACACGGCATTATAAGTTGCATTTGTTCCTCCGCATATTACACAACAGCTTTGATGCAACAAGACCTACTGCAAGCGCTGTTGCCGATACTATCCACACACAAAATATTATGTCAAACGGTGACTTTGAACCGAGTGATGAACGCATCGCTGCCACAGTTGTCGGAAAAAGCTGTATTGATGCTGTGTTCATCACAACAAACGTAATCATACTGTCTGTTGCTATATCGCTTTTGTTATCAGCATCAAGCTCTTTCATTGCTTTTAGCCCAAACGGCGTTGCGGCGTTTGCAAGTCCAAGCAGATTTGCGCTGACATTCATACATATGTAAGAAAACGCCTTGCTGTCCTTTTTTACATCAGGAAAAAGCTTTTTTAACAGTGGTGCAAACAACAGCGCTATCTTGTCAGTAAGTTTGCTTTCTTTTGCTACCTCCATAACCCCCGACCAAAGGCACACCATACCTAGTAGTGAGACAACAAGCTCTACTGCACTTTCAGCTCCACTCATAACAGACTGTGACAATGCGTGCGTATTCGAAAAAAGCACCGCAGACACAACACTTGTTGCTATCATAATTACAAATATATACGAAAGCATATTTACCACCTTTTGCTAATTTTATCATTTTTTATCGAATTCACTAAAAAAATGTTATAAAATGATTGACACCTTATTCCCTATTTGATAGAATAAAAACATAGAATAAAGAAAGGGTGATTTTCTTGAAACCTGCAGGATTTATACTCAAAATTGACCAGCTTGGTCGTATCGTTATCCCAAAACCTCTGAGAAAAAAATATGACCTTGAACTTGGCGACAGTCTTGAACTTTTCAACGAAGCAGACGGAATTCTTATGAAAAAATACTGTATGAATTGTGCCTTCTGTGGCAACGACGACAACCTGTCAAAATTCAAAGACAAGGTTATATGCGAAAATTGCCTGAACGAAATCAAAAACAGTTAAATTGTGTCCACTAAAGTATATATTTTTTTCCAAAACAATATTCTTAGTTAGGGGTTATTAATATGAAAAGAACAGACAAAAAGAATTATTACCTTGATATAGCAGAAACCGTGCTCGAGCGTGGCACATGTTTAAGACGTAATTTTGGTGCAATCATCGTAAAGAACGACCAGATTGTGTCTACAGGTTACACAGGTGCACCACGTGGCAGAAAAAACTGTCTTGATATGGGCGTGTGCGTAAGAGAAAAGAACAACATTCCTCGTGGCGAGCGATACGAGCTGTGCAGAAGTGTGCACGCTGAAGCAAACGCTATTATCCACGCATCCCGCGATGCAATGATTGGCTCCACACTCTACCTTGTTGGCAAGGATGCAAACACAGGCGAATATGTACAAAACGCGTCATCGTGCTCTATGTGCAAGCGTATGGTTATTAATGCTGGTATCAAAAAAGTTATCATAAGAAACTCAAAGGACAAGTTCACAGCTGTTTATGTTGACGAGTGGGTTCAAAACGACGAGTCTTTGGATGCAGTGCTTGGCTACTGATACATAAATTTTCAGGCGGTATTTTACCGCCTATTTTTTTGACTTTTAACAGCAAAAAAGCCCCTTTTGCATATTACAAAAGGGGCAATTTTTTAACTGTATTTATACATCTGACCAATAAGGTCATTGTTAACTTTTTGTGCCAGATGTAACTGAATCGCAGTTGCATCTAAAACAGTCAGTTCGCTGTCTCTGTCGACATCACCGGCTATTGCTTTTTTGTTGTCTTTGTCGTCCTTTTTGTCTGCGACAACCATCTGAATTTCAGTAGCATCGAGCACGCTTATCTCGTCGTCAGCATCCACATCCGCAAGTATATAATATCCGTCAGGACACGGGATATGAACACTTATACTGTTTACAACCTGCATATTCTTATCAAGTACCGACACCGTCGTGTATCCGGCTCTTTGCGGCACATATTTGCCTTCTTCATAGTCAAAGCCCAGATAACTCTCATCGACCTCGATTTTGTATTCTTTTCCTTTGTGTGGCGGATAAACCCTAAGTGCCATCTTAAACGGCTCCATTTTATCAAGTTCATGAGTAGTGTCTATCACATTGCCGAATCTTGCAAGCCAATAAAACGACACAGATTCATCGGTA
Organism: Ruminococcus sp.; assembly: GCA_045604645.1. GTDB lineage: Bacteria > Bacillota > Clostridia > Oscillospirales > Acutalibacteraceae > Ruminococcoides. The sequence goes on from JAZUOM010000030.1 coordinate 26,872, forward strand.
TTGTTACACAAACTGTAAAAATTTCTTGCTGCATCAATACCATTTTCGTTGTGGCCACGCTGTGTAAAATGCACATCAAAGTGAACATCATTAACACATACAGGCGCTTTGCTGATATTTGCGTTGCTTCTTAGCGGATAAGTAAGGTATCCGTTTGGATATCGTGTCGAAAAATACTCCTTGACGCTGTTGTCGCTTCCCCAAAACTCGTGTGCCATACTGAGCATATACACTTCATCAAACTCGTTGCTGTTTGCAACCATTGTCTGTGCCAGTCGCGGTGCTGTCAGACTCATATCTTTTTGGGTTGTATGTGACAACGCAGAGCGGTTGCTTATTATACCAAAGCAATCAAGATTAAGCGCTGTGTCAAGCAGATTAATTGTATTTACAAACTTGCTGTAATATTCAGAAAACACCATTTGTTTATCTTTTTCGCCCTGCAACCACAGGCACAGAGTTTTGTCAAGTTCATAGTGATTTGATGCTATTTCTGCATCAAGAGTTTTCTTTGCCTGAGTAAAAACAGCAATAGCACGCTCGTATGCAACGCCACCTTTTTGCCATTGGGTTACTGAGGTGTCACCTGCGGCAGAGTTAATAAGCCATATTTTGTTATTTGTAAGGCGATTGAGTTCATACGCAAAACCACTGTCCAAACCGCTTTTTCCATCACCATTTTCAGTAAGCGAGTCAATTCCATACGCAAGTTTTTTGTTATTGATTGAGTAGTCGTAGTCGTTTCCCAGTGCACCCGCAACATAGTCAGGCGCAGTATCTGGAGTACACGACACATAACCTGATATACCTGTTATTTGTGCTCCACGCTTGTTTGACGGTGCGTATGTAGAATACACTTGTCCCAAAGGACACACTATTGAGTCCTCAGGAGTAAACGGTATTGTTGTGGAGTTGTGCCCCTCTGCGTTGCTCTGTCCAGCAATATAAACAACAGTCAGCGGTGCTTTTTGCACAGTAACATCAAGCACTACGGCATCTGCTTTTGAGTTTGTATATGTAGGGTTATTCTTGTTTACAAGAACGAGTTTTCCCTTTCCTACGCCTGTTGCGACACATTCGCCGGATTTTGAATATGTGACAACAGCATCGTCAAAACTGTCAAGCTTGTTTCCGTATTGCACCTTGTACGATGTGACTTCATCCTGAAAAAAACCATCTATACTGTAGCCCTTTGCATAATAGTCAACAGAAAATCTGTCGTCATACCTGACACAAACCTCGTGCTCTGAAACCACGTTGTATTTGTCATTTATCATTTTATCAACTGCGCTTTGTTGTGTTGTGTTGTCTTTTGTATAAGCAGCAGTCTGGGTCACAAGCCCAGCACTCACTACTGTAACTGCAATAAGTATTGTTGATATTATCCTTTTCATACTAAACCTCATAAAAAAATCAATATTCCTCATTATAACGAGTTAATTTTAAACAGTCAACAAAAAAGCCGATATCATTTTAATAAATTACAAAAATTTTCTTTTCATATCGCCTTTTATTTCTCACATAATACTACTACAACGTCAAAGCACATCTTTTTCGTTTTTTATATATAGAATAACAACACAAAGTCAATATACAAAGAAAGCGACTCTTATCACATATACCGATAAAGAGTCGCTCTTTTTTATAAAATCATAACATAATCAATCGTGTGAAATTCTAAAACTCTTCGATCAACTGCGCAAGTAATTTTTGGATCATCGTTGCATCAATTACAGTAACATTTCCATCCTTATCAGTATCTGCTAAAATAAGCTGGTCGCTTGTCAATATGCTGATACTAGCTAAATGCTTCTGTATAGCTGTAGCATCAAGCACAGACACTTCTCCGTCATTATCAATATCACCAAGTGACGGCTTTGAAATGACCTCAAATGTTATATCATAGTCTTCTGCAAAGCTCTGTGCATATGATCCCTCAACACCATAAATGACCATATCTTCACTACAGTTGTAAAAAGAACTTGAATCGATACTTGTCACGGTTTCTGGTATCGTTACACTTGTAAGGCTTGTACACCACCAGAAAACTTCTTCTCCTATACTGGTCACACCATCAGGAATTTTTATAGATGTAATGCCTGAGCAAAACATAAAAGCTCGATCTCCAATACTTGTAACACTATCAGGGATTTCTATATCTATAAGACTATCGCAACTGCAAAAAGCCTCAATACCTATACTAGTCACCCCGTCAGGTATTGTTATTTCGACAAGGTCTTCACTACCATAAAAAGCCCCGTTTCCTATACTTGTAACATCGTCAGGAATCTTTGTGTTTTCACATCCCAGAATCAATCTTCCTGTATCTGTTTCAATAATGGCGTTACAATTATTCCTACTATCATATACAGTGTTGTTTTCATCCACAGTTATGCTAGAAATACTTGTACTATATTCAAAAGCCCAATCAGCTATATTGGTTACACTGTCAGGGATTGATACATTTTCAAGGCTACCGCAACTCGCAAACGCATGATATTCTATATCAGTCACGCTGTTTCCAATAGTTAAATCCTTGAGTTTTCTGCATTGATAAAAAGCTGAATCTCCTATACTCTCTACACCATTTCCTATAACCACACGCTCAACGCTTCTACAAGCGCTAAAAGCATAATCTCCTATACTGGTTACGTTGTCCGGGATTTCTATATTGGTAAGGCTTTCACAGTTAAAAAAAGCAAACCTACCTATACTAGTCACACTATCAGGGATTTCTATATCAGTAAGACTTACAGAATAATAAAAGGCATATGGTGCAATACTTGTTACACTATTTGGAATTAATGTATCTTTGCAGCCTGAAACCAATGCATTTGTATCACTTTCAATAATAGCATTGCAGTTATTTCTGCTATCATATACAGTATTGCTTTCATCCACAGTTACACTCTCAAGGCTTTCGCAGTAATAGAAAATACCTCTACCGATACTTGTAACGCTTTTAGGAATATTGATGCTTTCAAGGCTTTCACAACCTTCAAAAGCATAATTTCCTATGGTTGTAACGTTAGGAAGTTCTATACTGGTGAGGCTGCTGCAATAATAAAAAGCAGCTTCGCCGATACTCTTAACACTTTCAGGTATTGTAATGCTTTCAAGATTCCAACATTGATAAAAAGCAATACTTCCTATACTAGTCACACCACTACTTATTACAATATTCTTTATGTCACGGCAGAATTTTAACCAAGGTGGACCTATACTATTAACTGAATAATTATCCATATCGCCGCTTCCACTGATAGTCAGCGTACCTGTGTCCGGATCAAAATTATAGGTGAGATTTTCGCCACAGCTACCGCTATAAGATGTCGGTGCCATATCAACAGTTTGAGCAAACGCTGATAATTGCGTAATCGACAAAAGTATGAGTACACATAAAACAACGGATAAACATTTCTTAAACATATACAATTCCTCCTAAAAACATACGTTAATTATACTCCATCCACCACAATTTTTCTATGAGCAAAAGCGACATAATAGCCTCTATGTTTTTGTGCACAATGATACGGCTTTTTCTAAAAATTTCTTTTCATATCGACCCTTATTTCTCACATAATACTACTACAACGTCAAAGTACATTCTTTTTCGTTGTTTTATCTATAAAATTATTATGTGAAAAATAAACTAAGAAAAGGAGTAGAAAGTTATGTCAAAGAACTCAATCGTAGTTCCTGAGGCTAAAGAAGCGCTCGAGCGTTTCAAGATGGAAGCAGCTCAGGAAGTAGGCGTAAACCTCAAGCAGGGTTACAACGGCGACCTCACATCCCGTCAGGCAGGTAGTGTCGGCGGCCAGATGGTAAAAAAGATGATTCAGTCATATGAGCAGAGCTTAAGATAAGTAAACCTGATATAATAAAAAAAGGAGCTGACCGCTTGGTCGGCTCCTTTGACTGTTTATGTTGACAATTATGTTTATAGTAACTAAAATAAAAGTATCAAAAACACAAAAGAGGGTTATTATGAAACGATTATTGTCAGTGCTACTGTGTGTTGTTATTGCTCTTTCTTTGTGCTTCTCTGCAATAGCAAAAGAACAGTCTAATGTATTGATCGGCGATACAGACCTTGACTCTAATATAACAGTTATTGATGCTACATACATACAGTATCACCTAGCTGAGTTAAGAATGTTGACCCCTATTCAGCAAAAAGCAGCCGACACCGACTCAAGCGGCACTATCTCTATAATTGACGCTACTCTGATACAAAAGTTCATTGCCGACATTATAACTGAATTTCCGCAAAATCCTGATTTACCACCGCAAAGTGATGACGAAAAACTTTTGGAAATTGCTGAAAAAATCAGCTCAGTTCAAAGCGACTCGACACTGACTTTTTCTGCATTATCCGATATTCACTTTGACGAAAAAGATAAGAGAATTGATGTTAAATTCGGAAATATCGAAAAGATGGGTGAACTGCAAAACCTCGTCAATGTCGACTTTGTTGCAAATATGGGCGATTTTGTTATTGGCAACGAAGAAAAAGATGTTACTGTTTCCTCTCTTACTAAATTAATCGAAAAACTAGACCTCGAAAGCAACGCTCCTGTTTTAAAGGTACGCGGCAATCATGACGACAACGGCTGGTACACTTACGGAAAATACGGCGGTTCAAATAAACCGGATGAAATTATCAACGACAAAGAGTGGCATGATATTGCTTTATCTGATATGCCTGACAACTATGTATTCGACAAAAATAACCCATACGGCGGTTACGGATATATCGACCATGAAGCATCAAAGATACGAGTATTTGTACTCAACAGCAGCGATATTCCTTACGTCTTAAACGACGACGGCTCATACAGATACAACAGCTACACAGGTCACGCTTTCTCAGATTATCAGCTTGACTTTGTTGCAAATGCACTGCACTTTTCAGACAAAGAAAATCCAAACGACTGGGCTGCTTTATTTTTAATGCACGTACCACTTGACACATCAAACTTTGACAACGAACGCTTTGGTGACAAAGATGCTTTGACCCGTGGTCACGAATATATGCTTTCTATCATCAACGCGTACAAAAACGGCACATCATTCAAGGCGTCCGGCAATATCAACAACGTATCCTTCGCTAACGACAGAACCGAAGATTTTCCTGTCAGCGTTGATGTTGACTACTCTCAAAAAGGTTGTGGCGAGGTCATCGCGTTTTTCAGTGGTCACACCCACACAAACAACTATTGCGACCAGGTAGGTATGCAAAACAGTCTGTCATACGGCTACACCTTCATCGGCACAGTAGGTTCTGAAACCTTTACTAACTATGTCGTAGACAGAGAAAAAATGACAATCTCTGCTTTCACCTATGGCAAAACTGTACCTGAGCACAACAAAGGAACACTCACCAAAACTCCGCAAAGCGGTAGTATTGAATCAGGCGAATGGTCTGTTACATACAATCAGTTTGTACCTGATGGCACAAATCTTCTGACTGGTCTGTCAGAAAAACACGATATGTACTACACTTTCTGTGACGAAAGCTATAATATCGACCTAAACAGTATGGAACTTGACAACAGTGCTAAGGTGGCTGCAGCACGCAAACTGACAAAAGCGATTGCTGTAAAGCCGTTCACAACCTACATTATTCCTGACGATTTCACTGGCGAGTGCCTGTCGTTCAACTCAACGGGCATCAAACGTACATATCTGAAATTTACCGACCACGGCGACTACAAGACATTTACAACAGGTATAAGAAACTACTTTGTTTTGTTCTCACTTGATACCGGTATTTACAAAGACTACGAGAACTTCTATGTCAAAGAAGCTGCATACGGTATTGACTACTAATATACACAAAAAATTCAAGGGGCTGACCGCATTTGGTCAGCCCCTTTTTGTATCTAAGTTTTATTCTTATTCTGTAACTGTCTGGTTAATGTTGTATGGATTATCAAGTCCTGCTAAGTATTTCTGAATTGCAGTAGCATCCATAACTGTAACTGCACCGTCTTTGTCAACTTCAGCAGCTTTTTCGTCAATTGTCACAGCAATATTTGCAAGCATCTTCTGGATAAGTGTAGCGTCAATAACGTTAACCTCGTTGTTGCCATCAGCGTCACCAATCTTGTAGCTTACACTTGGTGTAGGTGGTGTTGGTGGTGTTATTGTTGAGCCACCCTCAAGCATCTTACCAATTCTTGCAAGTGGAACTGTGATGTGGTCAGCGTCTTCTTTTTCCTGTGATGAAGATGGGTCGCTTGAATACTCTTTGTCAGCGTTGTCCCATGTGCTTGGGTCAGCAGGGAGAGTGTTCATAGCAGAAGTACCAAATGTTGAAACCTTCATAAGGCCGATACCGTTTGCTTCGAGCTCTGATTTAGAAATACCAAGTACGCTAAATGGGATAGACATCTCATAGAACATATCAAGGTTCTTGCTGTGCTTCATACCGGTCTCGTAGAAGTCAACCCACTTGCTCTCATCTGTAAGTGTATCATCAGGTACACGGTTGTTCCAGTGGCCATGGCCCTTGTCTACACCGTAGAGGTTTTCTGAAATTGTGCCGTTACCCCACATAAGCTTGATTGAAGAAACCTTTGTATCGTTGTATACAATCTTGCCGTCGTCGTTTGCCTTGTAAACGAAAGGACCGTTAGATGCGTTTGTTGAACAAGCAACTACTGTGTCGATATTAGCGTCAAGAGTAATGCCTGAATCCCATACTGTAGCGCCGCTTTCTACTGTACCATCACCCTCGATTGTTGGGTCTGTGCTGAAGTAGAAGAAGATTGGCAGGTTGTAAATCCAGAGGTTGCCCTGTGTAAGTGGGAAGTCATCGCCAGGTGCTACAGAGTCCTGAACATTTGCCATCTCCCACATAAGGTAGAGATTGTCGTTGTCCCATGCAGCGTAAAGTGCATAGTCGTCAACAGGGATTTCGTGCATTGAGCTATCACGATATACTCGAGGGTCGTCGTTTGCTACACCCTGAGCGATGAGCATTGAGCTGTCCCAGTCAGAGATAGAACCATCGATAGTGATGTTAGCCTGCTTACCAACCTGTGAGTTAGGGTTTGTAGCATAGTAGCCATCAAGCGCTGGTGCTGTTGAGCCGTCGCCGTCAATCACTCCAGCCTCTTTCTTTGTGTATGTGAAAGTTTCTGTTGTTGTGCCGTTTGCGTTAGTAGCAGTAATTGTAACTGTTGTTGTAGAGCCAACAGCAATACCACCACCTACTGTAACAGTAGCAGAGTCAGTGAATGATACAGCAGCCTTGCCGTCTACTGAATATGTAGCAGAATCAGCGTATGATACTGTAAATGTAACATCAAGTGTATCTGACTTGAATGAAGCACCGTCTTTCTTTGATGCAGCAATTACAGGGAGCACTGTTGATACATCATATACGCCCCATAGGCCTGTAGAATAATCAAAGATTGAGTTAGCACCAGGAATATCAAGGTCATCAGTCTGTGTTGAACCGTTGTTGAAGATAATGCAGTTGTTGCCTGCAGGAACATCGATTGAGTAGATGTTGTCTTCAACCTTTGTCATAGGTGTACCAGGCCACTTAATTGGACCATCACCGCCCTTTGGCCAGTAGTAAGC
>JAZUOM010000031.1:0-19626 GCA_045604645.1 Ruminococcus sp.
GATCTTGAAGTAAGATGCAACAACTCAACCCGCCCTAAAAGCAGTAAAATCTGCAATTTGGGCGGGTTGTTTTCGTTTTATAAATAATATATCCCTTTCTTGTAAGCATTTTATTGGAATATATGCGGATATAATTATGAAATTTCTCTCACCTAATATAGGTTTTGTAAGAAAGATTAAGGTTTGATTGTTTGCCTATGCTGTATGTTGTCACTTCTTATTCAAAATATTCTCAAGCAGGTTGGCTGACTCACGTTCGGCTTGGTCTACTGCGTGGACGTAGCGGTTGGTGGTCTTGAGCTGTGAGTGGCCGAGTCTGGTGGCGACGTTTTTGATATTTGTGCCGTTAGATAAAAGCAGGGTAGCACAAGTGTGGCGCAGGGCGTGGAACTTGCGGTGAGGCAGGTTGTGGCGCTTTTGGAATCTGTCAAACCACTGTGTCGGTGTGGTCGGGTACATTGGGCTACCGTCTGCTTGGGTGAACACCCAGCCGTCATTTTTGTACGCATCGCCGAGTTTGAAGCCATAAGCAAAGGTCTCTTGCTCTATTATGCAGTATATTTCGTTTACACTGTCATCGTATTTTTCAAGGATTTCTTTTTGCTTATCCGTAAGTGTGCCGGACAATTCATCACGGTTTTTACCCATAAGGTTTAGCAGGTTTTTGATCTCTTTATTGCCGTCTACCCTCTGCACCTGCGGGTCAATGTTACCGTGCCACAGCTCTTCTATTACGCTCGGCATTATTCGTTACCTTCTATCACACGGCAACTGTCCTCGCCGTAAACAACTCCGAGCGATGAACCGCAATCCCACCGCACAAATCATCCAACACGAAATCGACCATTGTAATGGTGTGTTGATATAATTAAGGAGCAATATATGGGCAATAAAAAGTAAACAAGCCTCCTTATGTGTTCCTCGGTAACATAAGAAAAATTAAAATCCACTCAAATAATATTTGTTTTGGAAGGAAAAATGTAAACACGATTTGATTTATACCTAACAAATATCGACGGCAAGAAGTTCTTTTCTCTGCCGTCGATACGTTATCTATATTTCAAATAATCTATAAAACGTTTCACCGCAAGCGAGGCGGTTTTCTTATTTCTCAAAGCAAGTCCTATATTACGGAAAGCTGGAACATCGAGCTCTTTTGCAAGGATTTTATACGGCACTCGCTTTAGTATGAGCTCCGGCAGTATCGCAATTCCAAGTCCGCTTTCAACCATCGACATCACAGCATAGTCGTCCCAAGTAGTGAATTTCACATTCGGAGTCAGATTATTACGCTCAAAGATTTCCGAAATTTCCGCTTTTGCACCTTTTTCGAGAAGCATAAAAGGTTCATCGCACAGAGCATTAACAGGAAACTTTTCGCAGTCTTTCAAAAGGTGATTTTCAGGGATAATAGCCATAAGCTTATCTTCCTCTAAAAAGATGGTTTCAAAGTCAGGGTGCGTCGGCAATCTTAAAAAACCGCAATCCACTCTACCTGTATGTATCCATTCCTCAATCTCGGTATAATCACCGAGCAGAAGCTCATAATCAATGTTTGGATAATCTTTCTGAAACTCTTTTATAATATTCGGCAACCAATGAGTAGCCACGCTGGAAAATGTACCAATACGAATTAGTCCTGACTCAAGTCCGTTGAGTTCATCTACCTGCATTTTTAGTTTATCAAAATCAGCACATAGATTCTGTGCGTATGGTAACAACTTTAAGCCGTCACTTGTCGGTTTGACTCCGTTTTTGTTTCGTTCAAGGAGTATGACTCCCCATTCTTTTTCAAGATCAGCTATCATTCTGCTGACACCTGATTGTGTGTAGTTTAATATCTCTGACGCCTTTGTAAAGCTCCCATATTCTACCGTTTTTACAAAGGAGAGATACTTTTGTAAATTCATATCCATAATAACACCTATTCCGATTTGTGATTTTTAACATCACAAACATTCGCTTTTGTTATGCTCTCGTTTATGATAAACTATTTCCAGTTCAAAAACAAGGGGTATCATATGAATAACAAAGCATTTTTCAAATACATATTCGCTCTACTGCTGTTCGGTTCAAACGGAATAGTTGCGAGCTTTATTGATTTAAGTAGTCAGAATATCGTGCTACTTCGCACACTTATCGGCAGTATTCTGCTGATTGCAATATTCTTTCTAAGCGGTGGCAAATTGACGTTTTATAAGCATAAAAAGCAATTCGCTTTTCTTACTATATCTGGAATTGCAATGGGAACAAGTTGGATGTTCCTTTATGAAGCATACGAAAGAATCGGTGTTAGTATCGCATCACTATTATACTACTGCGGTCCTGTTATCGTTATGGTTCTTTCTCCATTACTGTTTAATGAACGCTTGACCGTAAACAAAGTGCTTGGTTTTCTTGCGGTAGTTGTTGGAGTTGTTTTAATAAACGGAAACGCATTTGATGGAAATGGCGATGTTTTCGGTATTTTATGCGGTCTGCTTTCAGCAGTTATGTATGCCTTTATGGTTATCTGTAATAAGAAAGCAACAGATATTGTAGGGCTTGAAAATTCTACATTACAACTCACTATTGCGTTTTTAACTGTAGCTGTGTTTGTAGGGATAAAACAAGGCTACGCTATGCAGATTGCGCCAACGAGCATATTGCCGATTCTTATACTCGGTCTGTTAAATACAGGCACTGGTTGCTATTTTTATTTTTCGTCTATCGGCAAGCTGAAAGTACAAACTGTGGCTATCTGCGGATATTTAGAACCGCTGTCGGCAGTACTCTTTTCGGTAATCTTCTTGAAAGAAACGATGTTGCCGTTGCAGATTATTGGTGCGGTGCTTATTATCGGCGGTGCAATGTACGGTGAGTTGTTAAAATCTAAATATTAAAAACTACTTGTATTTGTATAACAATAGGTGTATAATATAACTACAATTTAAGAAACGGGAGCTTGTGTTACAGGCTGAGAGGAAGGTGTGACCTTCGACCGAGAACCTGATTTGGATAATGCCAACGTAGGGATGCCTGATACAAGGATATTAGGAAGAACAAAGGACTTTAGGAAGTTACCAAATCGGTAGCTTCCTTTTTTATTTGTTTTCGGAGGTGTTTTTTATGGTGAAAATCAATGGAGAAGAAATGAACGTTGCTGGAATGACATTTGCAGAGTATCTTGCAACAACAAATTATGACACTAAAAGAATTGCAGTTGAACTCAATGGGGACATCATACCAAAGGCAAAGTATGACGAAACATTACTGCAAGACGGGGATAATGTTGAAGTTGTGAGCTTTGTGGGAGGTGGTTAAGCTGATTCCTACAAAAGAAGAATGGTACAAGGCTTTATGTGAAAGACACGGTGAAGATATACAAAAGAAATTCACATCTGCAACAGTTGCAATCTGCGGTCTTGGAGGACTTGGTTCAAATATCGCTGTTGCACTTGCTCGTGCAGGTATTGGAAAGCTGATACTAATTGATTTCGATAAGGTTGATATTTCTAATCTTCATCGACAGCAGTATAAAGCAAATCAAATCGGCATATACAAAACAGAGGCTTTAGCTGACAATCTGCGTGAAATTGCTCCATACATTTCAGTTGAAACTCATAATGTTCGTATTACTGAAAATAACGCTAAAAAGCTTTTTGAAAATGCAGATATTATTTGCGAAGCTTTTGATGATGCAGAGTGCAAGGCTATGCTTACAAATCTCGTCCTTGAAGAAATGCCCGACAAATATCTTGTTGTGGCATCGGGTATGGCAGGAATGGGTAGTGCTAACACAATAAAAACTCGCAGAGTAACAAGTAAGTTTTATTTGTGTGGTGATGAAACAAGTGATGTCGAGCTTGCTGGCAGTCTTGTTTCATCCCGAGTTATGCTTTGTGCCTCACACCAAGCACATACGGTGTTACGAATTTTAGCAGAACAATACGATACTTAAAGAAAGTAGGAGATAAAAATGAATAACGATAAACTTATAATTGGAGGTCACGAGTTTAACTCTCGTTTTATTCTTGGCTCTGGTAAATATTCTATGAAGCTGATTGAAGCCGCAGTAAAGGACGCAGGTGCTGAAATAATCACTCTTGCAGTTCGCAGAGCTAACACAAAAGAACAGGAAAATATACTCGACTATATTCCAAAGGGAATTACTTTGCTACCTAATACAAGCGGTGCAAGAAACGCAGAAGAAGCTGTGCGTATTGCCCGACTTGCCAGAGAGCTTGGTTGCGGTAATTTTGTAAAAATTGAAATTATGCGTGATTCAAAATACCTTTTGCCTGATAATCAGGAAACTATAAAGGCTACCGAAATCCTTGCTAAAGAGGGCTTTGTGGTTATGCCGTATATGTATCCCGATCTTAATGTGGCAAGAGATTTGGTGAATGCAGGTGCGGCTTCCGTTATGCCTTTGGCTTCACCAATCGGTTCTAACAAGGGTCTTGCGACAAAAGAATTTATTCAGATACTTATTGATGAAATTGATGTGCCAATTATTGTAGATGCTGGTATCGGCAGACCTTCACAGGCTTGTGAAGCTATGGAAATGGGTGCTTCCGCTATTATGGCTAACACCGCACTCGCCACAGCAGGCGATTTACCAATGATGGCTTCTGCTTTTAAAAATGCAATAGAAGCAGGCAGAAAAGCATATCTTGCAGGACTTGGCAGAGTGCTCACTCGTGGTGCATCAGCTTCTGACCCGTTAACAGGATTTTTGAGAAATTAAGGTGAAAATATGGAGAACCAATTTTTTGTAGATTCTGAGCATTTATCAGAAGAAGCACTAAATAAAAAGCACAGACTTGAAAATGACCCAACTTTTCGTACCAATCATATGGAATATATGAATGGTATGGAGATTATTGAATCTGACGTTTGTTCAAAGGTTATGGAGCAGATGAAGTCTTACGATTACAACAAATATACTGTTTCAGATGTAAAGTCGGCACTCCAGCATGATGTGTGTACTATTGAAGATTTCAAGGCACTCTTATCTCCGGCGGCTAAGCCGTTTCTGGAGCAAATGGCACAACGTGCAAGACTTGAAACAAGTAAACATTTCGGTAATACTGTGTATCTCTTTACTCCTTTATATATTGCAAATTACTGTGAGAATTACTGCGTTTATTGTGGATTTAACTGTTACAACCATATTAAGCGGATGAAGCTCAGTATGGAGCAGATTGAAAAAGAAATGAAGGTCATTGCCGACAGCGGTATGGAAGAAATTCTTATTCTGACAGGTGAGAGCAGAGGTCAGAGTAATGTGGAATATATCGGCGAGGCTTGTAAATTAGCACGCAAATATTTCCGTATGGTAGGACTTGAAATATATCCTGTCAATACTGATGAATATAGATATTTGCACGAGTGCGGAGCTGATTACATCACTGTGTTTCAAGAAACCTATGATTCCGATAAATACGAAACTCTTCATCTTTTCGGACATAAACGTGTGTGGCCATATCGCTTTGATGCACAAGAAAGGGCACTTATGGGCGGTATGCGTGGAGTTGCTTTTTCGGCTTTGCTTGGACTTTCGGATTTCAGAAAAGATGCTTTAGCTAGTGCATTGCACGTTTATTTCTTACAAAGAAAATACCCTCACGCAGAGATGTCGCTCTCCTGCCCTCGGCTAAGACCAATCATCAATAACGATAAAATCAACCCGTTAGATGTAGGCGAAAGTGAGCTTTGTCAGGTGCTGTGTGCCTACCGTATATTTCTACCTTATGTGGGAATTACTGTGTCTTCAAGGGAAAGTGCAGAGTTTAGAAACGGTATAGTGAAAATCGCCGCAACAAAGGTTTCTGCTGGTGTTTCAACAGGTATAGGCGACCACGATTCTAAATACAACGGAGCTGAAACTGACGAAGTACAGGGCGATGAACAGATTGAGATTGACCATAACCGTAGCCTAAATAAAATGTACGAGGATATGGCTGACGAAGGTTTGCAACCTGTACTGAACGATTATCTGTATGTGTGAGGTAAAGAGAATGAAAAATTTAGATACAAGTTTATATTTTATAACCGACAGCACGGGCTACACCGAGGAAGAATTCCTCTATCGTGTTGAACAGGCACTCAAAGGTGGTGTAACCCTTCTTCAGCTTCGTGAAAAGAACAAGAGCACACGTGAATATATTGAGCTTGCCGAGAAGGTTCACGCCATCGCCAAGCGGTATAATGTGCCGTTGATCATAGACGACCGTGTAGACGTTGCTCTTGCCATTGATGCAGAGGGAGTTCACGTTGGACAGAGCGATATGCCTGTGAATTTGGCAAGAAAGCTTATGGGTGAAAACAAAATCGTAGGTGCAACAACCAAAACAGTTGAACAGGCAAAGGAAGCGTATGAGCAAGGCGCTGACTATCTCGGTGTTGGTGCTATCTATCCAACTACCACAAAGGTGAAAACAGTGCTGACTTCTACAGATACATTAAACGACATTTGCAACGCTGTTCCGATTTCTGTTAATGCTATCGGTGGACTAAACAAAGATAACATTGATGTTCTTGAGGGGATTCCTGTTGCAGGTATTTGTGTAGTATCTGCAATTATGAAAGCTGATGACCCGAAAATAGCTGCACAGGAACTAAAAGCAAAAGCACAGGAGCTTTCTTTATGCTAAAAGGAGCAATATTTGATTTTGACGGAACGCTCTTTGACTCAATGTTTGTTTGGGAAACTGCAGGAGAAATTTATCTTTCTTCTTTAGGAATACAACCAAAAGAAAGCCTGCAAAACTCACTAAAGTCAATGAGCTTAGTACAATCAGCTGTTTATATCGCTGAAAAGTACAACTTGAAACTTGATACTCAGGAAATTATGGACGGTATCAATAAGACAGTAGAAAACTTTTATTTTCATACCGTTCAGCCAAAGCAAGGCGTAATAGAGCTTCTTGAGCTTTTGAAAAGTATGAACGTGAAAATGTGCATAGCTACCGCTACTGACCGCTATCAAGTTGAGGCAGCTCTAAAGCGTTGTGATATGGATAAGTATTTTTCAGAAATCTTTACTTGTACTGAAGTAGGATTTGGTAAAGATGAGCCTATAATTTTCCAAAAAGCTATGGAACATTTGAATACATCAAAAGAAGATACTGTTATTTTCGAGGATGCTTATCACGCTGTGAAAACAACAAAGGCAAATGGATTTTTAACCGTAGCGGTTTATGATTCCAGCGAGCCAAGACAATCAGAGATTAGAACATTAGTTGATTGTTATCTAGATGATTTTATACAAGTTGATACATTTTTAAAGTTTGCAGATAATATTTGAGTTGCAGGCTTCAAGCGGTATATTGGGGGCACCACCTTATACCGCTATAAATAACGATGCTGATATTGAAAGGAGTACTTTTATGAAAATGAAAACAGCATTGACCATTGCAGGTAGCGACTGTAGTGGAGGCGCCGGGATTCAAGCAGATTTGAAAACAATGACTATGAATGGTGTTTATGCTATGAGTGCTATTACGGCGCTAACGGCACAGAACACGACCGGCGTAAGAGCAATTCAGGAGTCAACAACGGATTTCCTGAGCAAACAATTAGATGCGGTATTCGAGGACATTTATCCCGATGCCGTAAAAATCGGTATGGTAGCTTCTTCTAAGCTGATTTGTGTGATTGCAGACAGGCTTAGCTACCATAAGGCAAAAAATGTGGTAGTAGATCCCGTTATGGTGGCAACCAGCGGATCTTCTTTGATGAAGACCGATGCGGTGCAGACTTTAGTAGAGAAACTTCTGCCCATTGCAACCCTCATTACGCCGAACATCCCCGAAGCACAGGTGCTTTCGGGAAAGGTCATCGAAAGCAAAGAAGATATGCTTTCTGCGGCAAAATTCATCGGTGATACATACGGCTGTGCCGTCCTGCTCAAAGGCGGTCACAGTATCAACGATGCTAACGACCTTTTGTATGCGAACGGTGAAATGGTTTGGTTTGAAGGCAAGCGTATCAACAATCCCAACACCCACGGTACGGGATGCACACTGTCGAGTGCCATTGCTGCAAACCTTGCAAAGGGCTTTGACCTTGCGATGTCCGTAAAGAGAGCCAAGGACTATATTTCCGATGCACTTTCGGCACAGCTTGATTTAGGACAAGGCTCAGGTCCGATGATGCATAATTTTGATTTACAAGGGAAATATGCAAAGGAGGCGGAGTGAAATGGAAGAAAAACGCACATCTGTCTTTGAAAACGGACTGATTTGGTTTGGAGCCGCCGTTTCCATTGCGGAAATCTTGACCGGAACCTACTTTGCACCTCTCGGCTTTACCAAAGGCTTACTTGCTATCTTACTTGGTCATATTATTGGATGCACTATGCTGTTCTTTGCGGGACTGATCGGCGGTAAGGTTCGTAAAAGTGCAATGGAAACCGCCAAGATGAGCTTCGGCAGTAAAGGCGCTTTGCTGTTTTCTGTACTGAACATCATCCAACTTGTCGGCTGGACTGCTATTATGATCTATGACGGAGCACTTGCTGTAAACGGTATTTTCGATATCGGCAACTGGATTTGGTGCACTGTCATCGGTGTTTTGATTATTCTTTGGATTATGATCGGCATTAAGAATCTTGGCAAAGTAAACACTGTTGCTATGGCAGCGTTGTTTATTCTTACGATCGTTCTTAGTTTTGTTGTTTTCGGCAAAGGGACAATGCAGAACATCGGCGGTGAAGGAATGACCTTCGGTGCTGCTGTGGAGTTATCCGTTGCTATGCCATTATCTTGGCTACCGCTTATCAGTGACTATACAAGAGAAGCAAAGAAACCGATCAAGGCTACTGCCGTTAGCGCAATTACATACGGCATCGTAAGCTTGTGGATGTATGTAATCGGTATGGGGGCATCTATCTTTACCGGTGAGTCTGATATTGCTCAGATTATGGTGAAGGCAGGTCTTGGTATTGCAGGACTTCTGATTATCGTGTTCTCGACGGTAACCACCACATTCCTTGATGCCTATTCTGCTGGTGTTTCAAGTGAATCGCTATCATCGAAGATCAGCGGAAAATGGGTTGCTGTAGTTGTTACTGTAATCGGTACGGCAGGTGCAGTTTTCCTGCCGCTTGCCGATATCACTGATTTTCTGTACTTTATCGGCTCGGTATTTGCACCGATGATCGCTATACAAATTGCGGATTTCTTTATTTTGAAGCAGAACAAAGAAACAAGTGCATTTAGTATTCAAAATTTGATCATTTGGCTTATCGGCTTTGTTATCTACAGATTGCTGATGCACGTTGATATTGTTGTCGGTAACACCTTGCCTGATATGCTCATCACCATTGTAATTTGTGTAGCCGTCAGCAAAATTAAAAGTAAAAACAAAAAATGAGATGATAAAATGAAACGATGTGTAATTGTCGGCGGAGCTGACATAAACAATTATGAATATATAAAAAGCTGTTTGCACAACGATGATTTCATCGTGTTCTGCGACAGCGGACTAAAGCATGTGAAAGGGTTAGGTGTTTCTCCGAACTTGATTGTCGGTGATTTCGATTCACATGAGAACCCTAATCTTGATGTTGAAACAATCGTGCTCCCGTGTGAAAAAGATGATACCGACACAGTCTATGCCGTTAAAGAAGCTATCAAAAGAGGTTTTGATGAATTCCTTTTGATTGGTGTTATTGGAGGAAGGCTTGACCATACACTTGGTAATGTTTCCATATTGCTGTACCTTGAATCGCTTTCAAAGAAAGGCGTTATAATAGATGATTATTCAGAGATGGAGATAGTATCAAAGGAGCCTGCCTTCATTGATGATTCGTATGCTTTCTTCTCACTTCTTAATATCACAGGCACAGCTAAAGGTGTAACTATAAAGAATGCTAAATATCCTCTTGATAACGCAGTAATCACCTGCGAGTATCAGTACGCTGTAAGTAATGAAGTTGTTAGCGGAAAAACCGCAGAAGTGTTTGTACGAAACGGAAAACTACTTCTTATTAAAGATAGAGTTTAAGAAAAGGCTGATGAATTCATAAGGAAACATCAGCCTTACTGGATAGAACTATATTCCACTTGATGTTTGTTTGCACATCAAGAGAGCGTAGATTGCGAAAGTTACGAAAAGTTAGGCAAAATATACTGAAGATTACGCAGGATAATGGGTGATAAATGTCCTTACAAACTCTGCAAAAGCTCAAAAACATGGTTGGTAAAAACGGATTCGATTTTTAGCGAGTGAAACGAGCAGGGCTCCCGAAAAGGTGAAACCTTTTTGGGAAGAGGACGAACGGCGACGCGAGTAGGCAAATGCTACCGCAATTTGCAACGAGCACAGCCCGTGAGGACGAGGTTATCAGCTCCAAAAAACCGCTTAGGTAAGCCCTTTTTTTAGGACAGCCCAGCGGTCTTTTTATTTATCCCCGATTTGATGTTTATTGATGTTTATTTCAAAAAAGGTTTGAAAATATTATCGTGTATTTTTCTTTTAACTATATTGAGATGTTTAAATATGTGTGCTAGAATAAAACATATATTTAATAAACAGCGTATTGCGTTGGTTTGTGTAATGAAATAAGTATTGAAATTAATCGGTAAAATCCAGATTACAGGTCTTTACCTTAACCGTTTATATTAAAGGCATAGACGGAGGAAACAGACGATGAGTTATGAGGTTAAGTTTTATTGTGTCAGCCATATTGGAAACATACGAAGCATTAATCAGGATAATTTAATATGTAATGGAAAGTTCCTTTGTAACGAAGATGAATTTGAGTATTCAGGAAATGTTGTTGTAGGTAAACCAAAAATGTTTGCAGTGTTTGATGGTATGGGCGGAGAAGAATGTGGAGAAATCGCCTCGTTTATTGCGGCGCAAAGTGCTGCAATGCTGGATTTCAAAAATGATGTTTTAAAAGATATCACGCAGTACTGTGTTGATACAAACGACAAGATTTGCGAGTATTCTGTAAACAACGGAATTTTCAGTATGGGTACAACTGTTGCGGCGTTGGTTTTTGACAAAAATGATATAGTAATGTGCAACATCGGTGATAGCAGAGTGTATCGCTTTTCTGACAAGGTGCTAAGTCAGATATCGCTTGACCATACGGATGTGTGTTTGTATAGAAAGAAGCCTCCGCTGTCCCAGAATCTGGGTATACCGAAGAGCGAGATGACGATTGAGCCGTATCTGTCAAAAGGCGAGTATGTGGATGGAGATACCTACCTGATATGCTCTGATGGACTTACAGATATGGTGGAAGAAAAAGATATACAAAAAATACTGACAGATAAAAAAACTGAAAATCCGGCTACCGAGCTTCTTGATGTAGCACTAAAAAACGGTGGCAAGGATAATATAACGATTATTATTTGTAAAATAAAAAAATGTAATAGAAAACTATCAACACTGTTTATTAATATTAGGGGGAAGAAAGAATGAAATGTACAAATTGTGGTTTTGAATTTACTAATGACAAAGTTAAATTCTGTCCTAAATGCGGAACAAAGGTTGAACAGACGGTTGTACCTGTACAACAAAATAAAAGTAAATTCGCACATGATATCAGTGCTGTGTGGCCACAGTGGCAGATTGAAAAACAGATTGGCAGAGGCTCTTATGGCGTTGTATATCAGGCGGTACGCAGGGATAATAATATTGAAAGCCATGCTGCGATAAAGGTGATTTCTATTCCTTCTGATAGTTCAGAGGTTGATTCGCTTCGCTCGGAAGGTCTGGATTTAAACGGTACAAGAACTTATTTCAAGGGTATAGTGGATGATTTTGTAAGTGAAATTCAGCTTATGGAATCATTAAAGGGTATCCAGAATATAGTCAGCGTTGAAGATTACAGAGTAGTTGAAAAAACAGACAGCGTTGGTTATGAAATATACATCCGTATGGAGTTGCTTACTCCATTCAACACATATATCTGCGATAAGAACCTTACAGAAAAAGAAGTTGTAAAGATTGGTGTTGATATCTGTACTGCACTTGAGATTTGCGGCAAGCGTAATATTATCCATCGCGATATCAAACCTGAGAATATTTTTGTCAACGATTTTGGATATTTCAAGCTTGGCGATTTTGGTATCGCAAGAAAGCTTGAGAATATGACGAGTGGTTTATCTCAGAAGGGTACTTTCAATTATATGGCACCTGAGGTTGTAAATAGCAAGGCTTATGATTCACGAGTTGATACATATTCGCTAGGTATTGTGCTGTATCGACTTCTTAATAATAACAAACTTCCATTTCTTGATACAGACAAACAGATTCTCAATGCAAATGAAAGAAAATTGGCTGTAGAAAGAAGAATCCGAGGTGACAATTTAATGCCACCAAAGGGTGCATCAGCACAGATGGCTAACCTTATATTGAAAGCCTGTGCATTTGACCCTAACGCTCGATTTACATCTGCAACAGAAATGAAAAATGCGTTGCTAAAAGTTGAAAACGGAACTTATATTCCAACAGTAATAGACCCTGACCAGACAGTTTCTGTTACATCAAGCAAACCTGTTCCTGCTGTAGCACCAACACCTGCACCTTTCAAGGCACAGACTGTTGCTAACAAGTCTGCATCACCTGCACCTGTAAATGAACCTGTAGCTCCACCTATACAAAAACAGCCACAGGTAAACACTTTTACTGAAAAGCCAAAGAAGAAAGCGAAAAAAGGTAAGGTTATTGCGATTTCTGTACTTTCGGGTATTCTAGCACTCTTTATTCTTGCGGGTGTATTGTTCTTTACAAGTCCTGCGTATAGTGTGTATAGCAATATAAAATCAGACAAATGCGACAAAGCTGTATCTGAATATAACCGTGATGTAAAAGGTAACTTTATTCAGGAAGCTATTCTTGATATTCTTCTCAAAGATCGTGTTAATAAAGTAGCAACTGACTATCAGAACGGTAAGCTAAAATTAGAAGATGCGATAGAGCAACTCACTGCTCTTGATGAAATGGGTTTTGAGGGAGCAAAGACAAAGGCAGATGAACTGACCTCAGCAGACGATGCAGTTAACGCTCTTGAAAAAGCCAATGAGTACTATGAAGCGGGCGACTACAAAAACGCTATTGCTGAGTACTCAAAAATCCCAGAGGGTGACAAAAACTACGAAACTGCTCAGTCAAAACTGAACAAATCATACGAAGGTTTTATTGACTCAACAGTAACATCGGCACAGGCTTTTAGTGATGCTAAGAAATATAAAGAAGCATTAAAAGAAATTAATGCGGCATACGATATTCTTCCAGATAGTGTAGATACAAAAGATCTTGATACTGTAAAGGAAGAAACACTTGCTTTGTATCAGGCAGAAATTACTTCTGAGGTAGACGAGCTTGTAGAGGACGATAATTTTGATGATGCGTTTGCTTTGATTGATGAGGCAATCGCTGTTGACAGTAACGACTACTTTACTGAATTGAAAGCAACAACCGAAGGTAAATATGTTGAACATGTAACAGGTATTGTTGAGGACTACCTTGATGATGGCGATTATATCAGTGCACAGCGTGTAGCTGATAATGCAACTACAAAACTCCCTGACAACGAGGACCTTGAGGACCTTTCAGAAAGAGTAGAAAAAGAAACACCTACATATCTTTTAGATGTGTGCAAACCGTATTCAACTACTGAGGGTTATACAGAATATATCAATGGTGAAACAATCAGTATGGGCGGAGATACTTACACAAATGGATTTACTATTCATTATGATGGCTACGCAATATTTAATCTTGATTCAGATTATACAAATATAGGCGTTACACTTGGACATCAGGATGATACAGACAAAAGTGATGCAACAATAAAAATCTACTGTGACGATGTCTTGAAAAAAGAAATTAAAATAGGCCACTCAGACTTGCCACAAAGAATAAGTATTGATGTTACCGGAGTAAAACAGATAAAATTTGTAAGAGATAGTGGCTGGTACGGAAACTATGGCTTTATGAATCTTACTGTAAAATAATGTAAATATACGGCAAAATCCGTCTTGAAAAAGCAGGACGGATTTGTGCTATAAAAAAGAAGCGTTTGTTATGAAAGAAATTGATTTTACTGATGCTGCGTGGGAGTCGCTTTACGACGCGGTTGACGCTACTGTTTTTTTGGAGCAGGATGCTCAGCTTATATATGATTCACTCAAAAACCGCCTTAGGTTTATATCTTTTGGCGATTATCTCAGACGATATATTTATCTCAAGGCTGAAATTTCAGAGCCGTTTTCAACAGTCGAGCTCAAAGAATATCAACTTATCATACGTAGTGCTTTTTCGGATAATTGTACCCCAGCTTCTTTTGATGTGACAACCTGCAAGCTTAGCGCCTTGTCAAAAAACTGGCTTACACAACAGACTGTGAACAGAAAAGTTGTTTTTTTGCTTGGATTTGGGCTTAATATGAGTGTTGATGATGTGAATACATTTCTGACAAAAGCGTTGCGAGAGCCACAGATTAATCCTAAAAATCCGTTTGAGGTTATTTGTTGGTATTGCTATAAAAACGGCTATAATTATCTTAAATTTGAAAAGCTTTATAATATGTACAAAAACACTTGTGCAAAGCAAAAAAATCAAGGTATAGTATACAGCGAGTATACAATTAACTTTCGCAATAGTATGTATTCTATCGCAGATGATGATTCGCTTATGGATTATCTTCAAAAATTCAAAGGCGATAACAATACATCAAAAATCAGTGTTACTGCAAGAGGGAGCTTTTTGCAACTTTATAACATAGCAAGACAACAGGTGGCAGATATCTATAACAATCAGTCACAACAACAGCACTCCGAAAGTATGCAAAAGTATATAGAGAAGATGAACAGCAGCGAAAAACTGTATGATTATGAAAAGCTAAGTCGTATACAAAAATTCAAAGAGCATAAGAAAACATACTCAATTAATGATATTACGGAAAGTGATATCGAGCATATAATATGTGCGTCAATTCCAACCGACAGACACGGAAACCTCACACCTAGCAAAGCGTCAAAGCTTAATAGTCAGTTTGCAGGAAAGCGCTTCAGCCGACAGCGTATTGGCGAAATACTTGCACAAAAAACAGAAGTAACACGGTTTGATTTGATTACACTCAATTTCTTTGTATATTCCCAGATGTTGGATGTTTATCCTCAGCCAAAGCAAAGGTATTCTGCTTTTATGAAATCGACAAACGAAATTTTAGAAAAATGTTTGATGGATAAGCTGTATATACAAAATCCATACGAATGTTTTGTTCTGATGTGCATATTGTCAGTTGAACCACTTGGAACATATGCCGATGTGTGGGAGTTGTCTTACGGAGAATAAATAAAAAAAGCGTGCAAGCGGAGATTATCTGCTTGCACGCTTTTAATTTTAACTTTTATTCAGCGGTGACTGTGACTACAAAATAAACATTTGAGGTGTTAGCGTTTCTGTATGTAACAGGAATTGATGTTATAGGCTTTTCTGTGTTCATCTGATATTTGATAGCGGCCTGTCCTAAAGCCTGTGCTTCTGCTTTCAGTGCTTCTTCGCCATATTGCTCGAACTCGCCGTCAGCAAGTCCGACAATGATTTCAGGTGTGTTTAAGTTGTAGTGAGTGTACTGGTGATAAGTCAACAAATGCTCACGTGATTCTTCCTTTACTACCTCGTGGTAGTCAGTAAGAAACTGCTCGTATTTGTCATCTTCAAACACATAGTTGATGTTACCCTCGTCGTCAACCTCTTTTTCTGATGCATAGCTGTCAGCAAAACCATCGACATACTTTTTTGGAACAGAGGTCTTAACCTTGCCTCCGGCTACCAAAATAATAACAAGTGCAATTACACAAACAAGCACAACAGCACTGATAATGATAATCGTCTTTTTCTTATCTAATTTCATGATAATTCCTCCTATGATATCTGTGATATCAACAATACCCATATAGTATAGCACTAATCTTTTGAAAATTCAATATAGCATAATGCAAAAAAAGCACACCTAAAAACTGTCAGGTGTGCTGTTTTTTAGCGTCTTAAAACTCACATGTAATTGTAAAATATTCATCTGCACTATTGGCGTTTCTGTATGTTACGTCTACCTTGCCATCAGGCTCAAGCTGGTACGCGTCATATTGTAATGCTGCTTGACCGATAGCCTGAGCTTCTTCTTTGAGTGCATCTTCACCGCGTTTTTCGTATTCACCATCTGCAAGTCCAACAATAATTTCAGATGAATCAAGGTTGTAATAGCTGTATGCACAAACAGAGATTAAAAGCAATCGGGACTGATTTTTAACTTCTTCATGGTAATCAGAAATAAACTTTTCGTATGCTTTTTCTTTGAATTTATATTTTACTCCATTTAACGAAGTGGTTTTCTTAACTGCATAAGCATCAGCAAAATCGTCGACATACTCTTCTTCGACGACAATAGTTATCAGCTTATCATCTTCGACGTTGTCGTCGTTGCTGTTTTTATCGCTATGATCATCGTCGCTGTTACAACCGACAAAAACAAATCCAATTAGCAAAACGGCCAAAAGTACACACGAAAATTTTTTCATAATATATTTCTTTGCTCCCTTTATGTGTAAGTGTGCAGTATATACTTATGCTTACTTACTATATGTGAAAGAATAGAGGGTGTCGCTTGTTGTAGTGTTTCTGTAGATAACTTCTAACTCTCCTGTAGGATTCTGAGTGTACATATCATATTTGATAGCAATATCTGCGACTTTTTCGGCAGACTGCTTTAGCGCTTCGTCACCAAGTGAGGTGTAGGTGCTTTCGCTGATGCCAAAAACCAACTGGTGGTTTTCATAATCGCAAAGCCAGTAGTCATATTCGATATCGATTGCTGTCTTTGCCTGCTCTTTGACATTTTCCTCAAATTCGGTTAAGAACTTATCATAATTTTCTTTTGTGAAGGTGTATTTGACAGCACCGTTTTCAGTGTCAACTTTTTCTTTTGCGTAGTCATCAGCGAAACTGTCAACATAGGCTGAATCTACATTAATAACTACTGTATTGTCAGCAACTTCAGTTTGTGCATTCTTGTTTTTGCATCCAACAAGTGGAAAAACGATCATAATAACAGCAAGTGTCATACATAAAAATCTTTTCATATTTATTCCTCCGTATTATCAGTATCTAGTTTTTCGATAAGTATTTCTTCAATTCGTCTGTCTTCAGATTTGAGGACAGTGAATTTAAATCCACAATGCTCAACCGACGGATTTTCGTCCTCGTCAGGGACTCTGCCAAGCTGTGTCAGCATAAATCCCGCGATGGTGTCAGAGTCGTCGTCGCTGATGTCTTTGCCGATAAGCTGTTCGATATCCTCAATAGAGGTCGAGCCGTCAACGGTGAATTTTTTGTCAGAAATCTGCTTGATTTCTTCTTCTTCGTTGTCATACTCGTCCTGAATATTACCTAGGATATCTTCAATCAAATCCTCAAGCGTAACAATACCCTCTGTGCCACCATACTCGTCAACAACAACAGCAATCTGGATTTTTTCCTTGTTCATCTGCGCAAACAAACTGCTACAGTCCTTGGTGCGTGGCACAAAAAGCACCTGACGTACAATGTCAGAGATTTTGAAATTTTTTGGAACTTCGGCGCAGACGAATTTAAGCAAATCTTTTACATACAGCACACCGATGATAGAGTCGATATCCTCGTGATATACAGGTATTCGTGAATATCCCGACTCAACGGCGATGTTTACGACTTTTTCAATAGGGTCTGTATCTTCAATCGCTATCATATCGCGGCGATGAGTCATAATCTCGTACACAACAGTGTCGTCGAAATCAAATATATTTTCAATTATATTTTTGGTATCGTCACCGATAAGCCCTTTTTCCTGTCCTTCTTCGACAAGCGACAGAATTTCGTCCTCGGTTTCCTGTACCATTTCGGTGTTGGTTTTTTTGCCAAAAAGGCGTTCCATAAATTTAGGTGTTTTCTTAGAAAACTTACTACTACCTGAATCGTCAGGCATATTGGTCATCCTCTCAAAAGTGTATTTTTATACATATTAAGTGTACAAAATTCTGTGTGTGTTGTCAAATAACAGTTTTGAAATAAAAAATCATACGGATTTTTGGGTACCGCCACATCTTGTATGTGGCTTTTTTTATTCCACAATTGTGCAAAAAATATGTTAAAATTTTGACGATTTTCACTTCTTTTACACTTTACATAAAGCACAAAAAGTGTTATTATTATCGTTGGTAAGTCAAGAAGATATTTTTCTCGACACACCTAAATTTTTTGCCGGTGTAAGAAAGAGCTCATCTTACAGTGGCACCACTAAAAAGGGAGGAATTAATAGTGGCAAGAAAAATGAAAACCATGGACGGTAACAACGCTGCGGCTTATGTCTCATATGCGTTTACTGAAGTAGCTGGTATTTACCCAATTACTCCATCAAGTCCTATGGCAGACTATGTTGACCAGTGGTCAGCACAGGGTGTCAAAAACATTTTTGGCACAACAGTTAAGGTAGAGGAAATGCAGTCTGAAGCAGGTGCTGCAGGTACAGTTCACGGCTCACTCAACGCCGGTGCACTTACAACTACATACACAGCTTCACAGGGTCTGCTCCTTATGATCCCTAACATGTACAAAATCGCAGGTGAACTGCTCCCATCAGTTTTCCATGTATCTGCTCGTTGTGTAGCGTCACACGCTCTCAACATCTTTGGCGACCATTCTGACGTTTATGCATGCCGTCAGACAGGTTTTGCTATGCTCGCAGAGACAAACCCACAGGAAGTTATGGACCTTGGTGCTGTTGCTCACCTTGCAACAATCAAGTCTAGAGTTCCATTTATCAACTTCTTTGATGGTTTCAGAACATCACACGAAATCCAGAAGATTGAAATCTGGGATTATGACGATCTCAAAGAGATGTGCGATATGGACGCAGTTTCTGGCTTCAGAAAGAGAGCCTTAAACCCAGAGCGTCCTGTAATGCGTGGTTCACACGAGAACGGCGACATCTTCTTCCAGCACAGAGAAGCTTGTAACAAGTACTACGATGCAGTTCCTGCAATTGTTGAGGAGTACATGGACAAGGTTAACGCAAAGCTTGGCAC
This sequence comes from Ruminococcus sp., assembly GCA_045604645.1. Taxonomy (GTDB): domain Bacteria; phylum Bacillota; class Clostridia; order Oscillospirales; family Acutalibacteraceae; genus Ruminococcoides. The sequence goes on from JAZUOM010000031.1 coordinate 19,071, forward strand.
AGACTACAAGCTCTTTAACTACTACGGTGCAGATGACGCAGAGCGCGTTATCGTTGCTATGGGTTCTATCTGTGACGTTGCAGAAGAAGTTATCGATTATATGAACGCTAATGGCGAGAAGGTTGGTCTTGTAAAAGTTAGACTTTACCGTCCATTCAGCGCTGAAAAGCTTGTTGAGGCTATCCCTGCTACTGCAAAGAAAATCGCAGTACTCGACAGAACAAAAGAGCCTGGCGCACTTGGTGAGCCACTCTACCTCGACGTAGTTGCTGCTCTTGCAAAAACAGGCAAGCAGGCTACTGTTATTGGTGGTAGATACGGTCTTGGTTCAAAAGACACACCACCATCATCAATCTTCGCAGTATACGAAGAACTCGCAAAAGACGCTCCAAAGCCACAGTGCACACTTGGTATGGTGGACGACGTTACAGAGCTGTCACTTGCTGAAAAGCCATCACCAAACACAGCTGCAGAAGGCACAATCGAGTGTAAATTCTGGGGTCTTGGCGGTGACGGTACTGTTGGTGCTAACAAGAACTCTATCAAGATTCTTGGT
>JAZUOM010000032.1:0-67136 GCA_045604645.1 Ruminococcus sp.
GGTGGTGCTTCTATCAGCCAACTGATTTAAAAATCGGTAACGAGCTTGGTAACGAGGCTGACCTCAGAGAAATGTGCGACACACTTGATGACTACGGCATCAAGGTTATTTGTGACGTAGTAGCAAACCACGTTCAGAACAGCACAAATAAAGCTGAAGCTGCTAAAGTTAACGCTACGCTCAAGAGTTTTCTCAGAAACACATCTGGTACTACTTTAAAGCCATATGTAGATAATACACGTGCCGGTCAGACAACCACAGACCTTAATTCTCAGTTGCCTGATATTGATACAAGCAACAAGGATTATCAGAACTATCTTATTAGTTATCTCAATACACTTGCTGATTGCGGTGTAGATGGTTTCCGTTTTGATGCTGCTAAGCACATCGAAACACCAGACGACGGTGCTGTTGCTTCTGATTTCTGGCCAACAATCACAAATGCTATCAAGACAAAGAACTCTGATGCTTTTATTTACGGTGAGGTTTTGGGCCTTAATGGTTTAGTTCCAATCACTGCATATACCAAGTACATCGATGTAACTGACTACGCATATGGTGGTACAGTTCGTTCAGCTCTCAAATCAAAGAATGCAAGTTCGCTTGCTAACTATGGTTACACAGGCTCACAGAAAGCTGATAACGTACTTTGGCTTGAGTCTCACGATACATTCACTACTGACCCTGCAGATTCAGGTTCTTCAAACGGACTTACTATTGAACAGCAGATCGTCGGTTGGGCTATTGTAGGTGCTCGTAAAGACGCTCCTGCACTTTATTTAGTAAGAACAAACTGTCCAACTCTTGATGTTACACCAACCCTCACATCAATTAAATACGATGAACTTATCGGTGCACCTGGTGCTGCTGATACATGGAAAAACGACACAGTTGTTGCTGTTAACCAGTTCAAAAACGAGTTTGTTGGTCAGTCTGAGACTACTTACGCAAACGGAAGTCTATTCTTTGTACAGCGTGGTACAACCGGTATGGTTATCGCTAACACAGCTACTGGTACTGCTACTGTTTCACAGACATGTACAATGGCTAATGGTACATACACAGATCAGGTAACAGGCAATAAATTCACTGTTGCTAACGGAAAGATTACAGGTACAGTTGGCGACAGCGGTGTTGCTGTAATTTACAATCCAAAGAAACTTCCACCACAGGCTACAGTTAAGCTTAACGGTACACAGCTTACAGCTGATTCTTTAAATGGCTTTACTACTGATACTGCAAACCTGACTATTTCTCTTGACAACGCTACTAGCGGTACTGTTAAGATTTCAAATCTTCCTGCTGTAAACGTAACTGCTTCACAGGAAAAGTACGTTACACTCAATTCTTCAATTGACTACGGTGACGGCATTAACGTAACAGTAACTGCTACTAACGGTACACAGACTACAACTAACACATACAAGGTATACAAGAAAGACGCTAACGAGAAAAAGCGTGTATACTTTGATAATACTGTTACTCAGTGGCCAAAGGTTCATGTGTACTGTAAAACAGGCGAGAGCAGATCAACAGAAATCGTTGATTTCCCTGGCTATGCTATGACACAGGACGCATCAAACCCTAACCTCTATTACTATGATGTACCAGCAAATACCAATTACGTTAAATTCTCAGAAGGCTTAGTATCAGCTCATATCGGTCATAACTCATCAGTATGTGGCGGTTACTGCGGTCGTACAATGCCACCAACAGTTATTTATTATGGTACAGCTAACTCAGCTGCAAACCGTGAATCAGGTGGTTATAAGCTTACAGGTTCAATGATTTTCGAGAAGTTAGTGTGGAAAGACTACGGCGAATATCCAATAGCAACACTTTCTGCTTCTGATGTATCATACCCTTCAGAAAAACCTGATGATCCAAAACCTGATGATCCAATCGTCGGAACACTCCTTCTTGGTGACGTAGATTTTGATGGAGATGCAACTGTTATTGATGCTGCATTAATTCAGAAACATATTGCTGAAATACTTGTTTTAGGCAGCGATGCTTTACTTTGCGGCGATATTGATAACGACAAAGATGTGACCGTTCTGGATGCTACTGCTATTCAGCTTCACCTTGCTAACAAAAAAATCAACGATAAAATCGGAAAACCATTAGAGTTTGAAGATGATGATGATCCGGTTGGCGGAGAAACAATGACAATTACCCTGAATGACACAGACGCATTCAATGGTGAAGACATCTATGTGTTTGCTTATGACGGACAGGGTAATACAAACGGAACATGGCCGGGTCAGAAGATGACAAAGTCAGGTTCAAAATACACTGTTGACATAGATACATCTCTTACAATGCTCAAGTTCGTTGGCGTTTATAGCGAGGTTGATGAGTCAGAAACACCTGACACAATCGAAACCATCGCTTTTGCTGTAACGGATACACCATATACACTTGAGTCAGTTGAGATTAAATGTACACAAAAATGGACTGCAGCTTACATCCATCTGTGGAATACAGACCCTGTTGATCCTGTAACAACAACATGGCCTGGTATCAAGATGTACGGTTCATCAGGAAACTATACATTCAACATTCCTGCAGACCACGCTTATACACAGTATAAGTTCAACAACAATGCAGGTCAGGAGAGTAACACATACTATCTCGTAGAGCCTGATACAACATCAGTTTACTTTACTAATATCTATGGTTGGAAAAATGTATACGCTCATTGCTGGCAGACAGGCGGCGGCGGCACTGCTTGGCCGGGTCTTGAGATGACAAAGGTTGAAACAAACGCTCAGGGTCAGGATGTATACAAAGTTGACCTTCCTGTAAACACATACAACAATATCATCTTTAATAATAAAGGTGCTGGTATTGAAACTGCCACACAAACACTCACAGGTACACCTAACGAAGGTTTCTATCCTATGAGTTCAGCGAACAAATCTGACTGTGGCACATATATTTACGGCGAATAACTTAAACAAATTGAACCCGACATATGTCGGGTTCTTTTTTTGCAAAAAATAAAGCCCTTTCATACAATGTGAAAGGGCAAACTTAGTTGACTTTTATTTGATTTGAAAATATACTATATATCGAACTGCTTGAGAGTATTCAGAAACTCGTCTGTAATATCGCCTTGTGCGGTAATAGTTATTGGCTTTGTGAAATCAAGAGAAATAATCCCGATTATTGAGTGTCCATCAATACAGTAATCACCGCTTATTAAATCTATCTTGATATCCATAAATGGAGTCATCTTGTCTACAAATTCTTTAGCAGCTTCGATATTATTGATAATAATAGTGCCGTTATACATATTTGACCTCCGCAATGTGTCATTGTTTTCGCAATATGTATATATTAACACTTTTTTATTTATACTTCAACGGTATTTTTACCGAATTTTGCACGATTTAAGGTGGTTATTTTGACTTTTAATATTATTACTTTGGGATGCAAAGTAAATCAGTACGAATCACAACTAATGACAGAATATATGTGTGACGCAGGTTTTATCCCAAGTGACAACAAGTTTTCTGACATTACAATAATAAATTCATGCACAGTTACTCATACCAGCGATTCAAAAAATCGTAAAGTTATAAATCGTACACGCAGAGAAAACCCGGACTCAATAATTATACTTACCGGATGTATGCCACAGGCTTTTTCAAATGACGCAGAACTCTTTAAAGATTGCGACATTGTACTTGGTAACGCCTGCAGAAAAGAGCTTGTACCAACAATTAAAGAGTTTTTGGTAGAAAAAAAGCAGATTGTCCGTATTTCAGAGCATAAAAATGATGAAAAATTTGAGCGTATGCAGGTTAACAGATTTTTGGAGCGCACCCGTGCTTTTGTGAAGATTGAGGACGGATGCAATCGTTTCTGTTCCTATTGCATTATTCCTTACGCACGCGGCAGAGTTCGCTCAAAGTCTCTTGAAGATATAAAGGCTGAGGTAACTACACTTACTAATAACGGATACAACGAAATCGTGCTCGTAGGAATCAATCTTTCGTTTTATGGTAGTGATATTGGTCTGACTCTCAGTGATGCCGTTGATTGTGTTTGTGCGATTGATGGTGTAGAGAGAGTAAGACTCAGTTCTCTTGAACCTGAGCTTATGACCGAAGATGTACTCAAAAAACTTTCTTTACAGCCTAAGTTTTGTCCGCATTTTCATTTATCTTTGCAAAGTGGTTGTACAAAAACACTGAAGCGTATGAATCGTCATTATACTAGCGAGCAGTACGCACAAATAGTAAAAAACATCCGAAGAATATTTGTAAACCCATCTATTACCACGGACATAATGGTGGGGTTTGCAGGTGAAACCGAAGATGAATTTAACGAGAGTCTTAGATTTTCTGATGATATCGGGTTTGCAAAGGTTCATGTCTTTTCTTATTCCAGAAGAAAAGGTACTGCTGCTGACAAAATGCAAAATCAGGTTTTGTCAAGTGTAAAAAACCAAAGAAGCAAAACAATGATTGAGCATACAGAAATAAAAAGACAACAGTTTTTACAGTCGCAGGTTTCACTTACTGAAGAAGTGCTTTTTGAAACCAAAAACCGCAACGGATACTACGAAGGATATACAAAAAATTATACACCGGTTCATATGATTTCTGATATTGATATTATTGGCAAAATTCTTACTGTAAAAATCATAGAAGCTAAGAATGATTATTGCATCGCTACTCTTTGATATCGTTAAGATAAGCTACAACATTTTGAATTTCTTTTTGATTTTTTTCTGATATAAAACTCTCATAACTATACATCATTATTCCATCTGTGTTTTTTTCTTTACATATTTCTATTTCATTTTTCAGTATGTCGTCATTATCAAGCCATGTACCTTCGTCTTCGTTTGTACCACCTTTGTAACCTGCAAGACCGATGTACATTTTCAGGTTATTGTGCTTTGGTATATTTAACCACTCGTTTAAACTATCTTCAAAAGCAAGCGATGGATTATCAAGACTAAAGTATATCTGCGGACATATATAATCAATATAGCCTTGAGTACTACACCATTTTTTTACATCGGCACCGATTATTATATTATTGTTTATATTGCCTTGCGGTGATATTCCAAATACTATTTCATCAGAATGATTATGTACGCATTCGTACACCTTTTTTATCAGAGTATTTACGTTTTCAGCTCGCCACATTTCTTTGCTGAGCGGATTATCGGTGCTTTCTTTGTATGCAGTGTATTTTATATCATCAACACCATCACTATCAGTAGGGTAGAAATAATCATCAAACTGAATACCGTCAACATCATAGTTTTCGATTATTTCTGTAACCCCGTCTACTATCAATTGCTGAGCTTTTTTATCAGACGGGTCAAGATATATCGCATCATTATGCACAAATCCAATTGAATTATCTATATAATACGGATTGTTTTCATGTAGAGCTTCTGGTGTATCTTTTGTTTTAACACGATAGGGATTTATCCAGGCATGTACACTTATATCGTTTTCATGACATAAATCACATATTATTTGCAGTGGGTCATATTCAGGATTTTTGCCTTGTGTACCACTCAGAATATGTGACCAAGGGTAATATTCAGATTTATATATTGCATCGCAAAATGGTCTGACCTGAAAGATTAATGTATTAAATCCGCTTTGTTTAGTTTTTGAAATTATTGAGTTGATTTTTGATGTAAAAGCCTCTTTTGATTTGTCAGTATTCTGCATATCAAGCGTTATGTAACTTACCCAGATACCTTTTACATCATCGATATTAGATTGTGATGTCTTGTTTTGTTCAGATAACATTCTTTTGTTGTTTTGTCCTACAGCAATTATTGAGACAAATAGCATCAAAAATGACAACAAATATGATATCCATCTATAGTTTTTCAAATAATCACTTCCAAGGTTTTGTTATGTATTACTATTTTTTATATTATTTATTATTTATTTCAGTTATTGCTGTTGTTATTACTGTGTCAGATAAAATATTATCTGTTTGCCACAAAAAAAGAGTAAGCGAGAATATGCTTATGACAATATCTTTGCTTGGTGGTAGCATAGCGATGTTTTTGACAATGATTGTCATAAGGCATAAAACCAGGCACAAAAAATTTATGTTTGGTATTCCTCTAATGGTTATTATTCAGCTTTCTTTATTTGCTTATTTATGGGAGATATTATGGGGATAGATTATAATTCTAATAGAGAAAAATTAATAGAATTTGTAGTTCCTGAAAGTTGCACAAGCATAGATGCCAGAACCTTTCTGCGCAAGTATTGTATGATTTCTGCACGCACCTTGTCTAAACTCAAACGCACAAATCTTGGCATCACCAGAAACGGCGAACTTTTAAAAACAACTGATATATTAACAGCAGGGGAAAAGGTCGTCTTAGCTATGCCTGATGATATTAACGAGATTACACAAACGCAGGGAGAACTCGATATTCTTTTTGAAGATGACTACATTCTGCTTGTGAATAAACCACCATCAATGCCTGTTCATCCAACCAAAATACATCAACTCGATACACTTGCTAATATTGTGTGTTACTATATGAATAAAAAAGATGAGCACTATACTTTCAGAGCAATTAACAGGCTTGACCGTGATACATCAGGATGCCTTCTTATTGCAAAGGACAGATACTGTGCTAATATTCTTTCAGGTACGCTAAAGAAAGAATATATCGCAGCTTGTGAGGGTGAAATTCTTCAAAACGGCACCATAGACAGACCTATAAAAGTAATGGAGGGGCGATCTATCCAACGCGTTGTATCTATTGATGGTGCACCTAGTGTTACACATTATTATCCTGTTTTGTCTCAAAGTAATCATACATTAGTGAGATTTGTACTGGAAACAGGCAGAACACACCAGATAAGATGTCATATGAGTAGTATTGGACATCCGCTTGCAGGTGATGATATGTATGGTGGCTCACTTGATTTGATAAGCAGACAGGCACTTCATTGTCACAAAATGTCTTTTGAACACCCTATAACCAAGAAAAATATCGAAGTTGTTTGCAGTATTCCTGCTGATATTGCTTCAATTTTTGACTCAGATATAAATCTGTAATTACTTTATGCGTATTTTTTCTTTTGTATTAACACCTTTTATACCACCAATAGCAGAAAAAATAAGTATTATAAACGCTTTTAACAATGTGATTACAGTAAGCGTAGCATTGCTGACGCACAATCCGCTTATAATTAATGCTAGAAAAATCACCGCTCCGTTTAATAAGCCCAGATAAAGCCCTTGGCTTTTGTTTATTCGTGCAGCTATATACCCACCCAGTAATACACCGATAGCATCAATAACCAACATAATATAGTCTATGTATTCGTATGGCAATACTGATGAGATAAGCATTATTACCGATAAGATACAAGTCAGTACAATGATAAACGCTACTGATGATATGACACCGATTATCAAAGATTTTATGAATTCTCTCTTTGTATTATCAAAACTGTATATTTGACGCAAAAAAATCACCTCTGATACAAATGTATTCAGAGGTGAACTTTTTTATTATCTTATTTAGTCTTTGCGCTTTTTATCAGCCTTTGCTTTTTCTTTTTTAGCAAGTTTTTCTTCTTTTTGCTTAGCTCTCATTTCTCTGTATTCTTCAAGAGCTTTTTCTTTATCAGTCTGAGCAGATTCTTTCTGTGTATCTACAGTTGAGATAGCCCATTTTTTAAACTTCATTTTAACTCTGTCAGAACCTGTTTCGATGATAAAAGCATCTTCTTCGTCTTTAATAGCAACAATCTTACCAACAATACCGCCGATTGTAGTGACATCGTCACCGATAGCAATATTATTTCTCATTGCTTCTTCAGCTTTTCTTTTCTTAGAACTTGGTCTGATAAGAAAGAAATACATAGCTGCAAAAAGTGCAACATAAACTAAAAGCATACCGCCCATTGAGCCGTTCATATTAATACAACCTTTCAAATAAAAATACAAGTGTTATTATAACAACAATAACTAAAAAAAGCAAGTAACTTTTATTTTTTAAATACGTTTACCCAGTATATTTCTGTACTTATTATAAAACGATTCGTAAGTACCGTTGTCAACCTCTTCTCTTATGCGTGTCATAAGACTGTTGTAGAAGTACAGATTGTGCATAACCGCAAGTCGCATACCAAGCATTTCGTTAGCTTTCATAAGATGACGTACATATGCTCTTGAGAAATTTTTGCAAGTAGGGCAGGAGCATTTTGAATCGATTGGGGTATCATCAAGTTCGTACTTTGCGTTGTTTATGTTGATTATTCCATCCCATGTAAACAGGTGGCCGTGTCTTGCGTTACGGCTTGGCATAACGCAGTCAAACAGGTCAATTCCTCGATACACCGCCTCTAAAATGTTAACAGGAGTGCCAACACCCATCAGATATCTTGGTTTATCTTTGGGTGCAAACGGTTCAACAGCATCAATGATTTCATACATTGTTTCTGCGCTTTCGCCAACAGCAAGACCGCCGATAGCGTAGCCCGGCAAATCAAACTCTCTTATAGCTTTCATATGTTCAACACGCAGGTCAGTATAAACACCACCCTGATTAATACCAAACAGCATTTGTTTTTTGTTGATGGTATCGTCTAAGCGGTTTAGCTTATCCATTTCTTTTATACAGCGTTCAAGCCATCTTGTGGTGCGTAGTGTCGAGTCTTTGGTATATTTATATTCTGATGGGTTTGCAACACATTCATCAAAAGCCATAGCTATAGTAGAGCCAAGGTTTGACTGAAGCTGCATACTTTCCTCAGGTCCCATAAATATCTTTCTGCCGTCAATGTGTGAGTTGAAATATACGCCTTCTTCTTTGATGTTTCGTAGTTTTGCCAGTGAAAACACCTGAAAACCACCACTATCAGTTAGTATTACACCATCCCATTTTGTCATTTTATGAAGACCACCGAGTTTTTTGACTGTTGTATCAGTTGGACGTAGGTGCAGGTGATAAGTATTTGATAACATTACTTGTGTATCTATTGTTTTTAAATCAAGAGCAGACAAACCGCCTTTTATTGCTCCGCAAGTTGCTACATTCATAAAAGCAGGCAACTGTATTGTACCGTGTACAGTTTTAAATTCACCTCTGCGAGCTCTTCCTTCTTGTTTAATCAGCTTGTACATTATTAACCTCCTTTACAGGATAGCCATAGAATCACCGAAAGAAAAGAATCTGTATTTTTCTTCTACGGCCACTTTGTACGCGTTCATAGTATTGTCGTATCCACAAAATGCAGATACAAGCATAATCAGTGTGCTTTCAGGTAAATGAAAATTTGTGATTAATCCGTCAAGAACCTTGAACTCAAATCCAGGATAAATAAAAATATCCGTAAAACCATCACAAGCAACGATTTTTCCGTGTTCTTTTGCAACACTTTCCAATGTTCTGCAGGATGTTGTACCAACAGCAATAACCCTTTTACCTTGGGCCTTGGTTTCATTAATTAATATTTCTGTTTCTTTTGGTATTTCATAGTGCTCAGAGTGCATTTTGTGTTCCAATATGTTTTCGACTTTAACAGGCCTGAAAGTCCCAAGTCCAACGTGTAAAGTCACATATCCAATATTAACACCTTTAGCCTTTATTCTTTCAAGCAATTCTTTTGTAAAATGAAGTCCGGCAGTTGGTGCAGCAGCAGAGCCAAGTTCATTTGAATAAACCGTCTGATACCTTTCTTTATCCTGAAGCTTTTCAGTAATATAAGGGGGTAGAGGCATTTGACCGATTTTATCAAGAGCTGTGTAAATGTTCTCATCACACTCAAAGTCTACTATGCGGTTTCCTTCTTCTGTGATGTCAACAACAGTTCCTCTCATAATATTGTCGCCAAAAGTAAAACTGGTGCCAACTTTTGCTTTTTTGCCCGGTTTGCAAAGTGTTTCCCATGTGTTGTTTTTGATTTGTCTGAGCATAAGGAACTCTACATTAGCTGTGCTGTTTTCTTTGACACCAAATATTCTGGCTGGTAGGACACGAGAATCGTTGAGTATCAGACAATCACCTTCATTTAACTCATCGATTATGTCGTAAAAATGCTTGTGTGATATTTTTCCTGTTTCTTTACCTAAAACAAGCATTCTTGAGCTATCTCTTGGCTCAAGTGGGGTCTGTGCTATCAGCTGTGACGGCAGGTCATAATAAAAATCAACAGTTTTCATTTTGATAACCTTTCAAAATTATATATTATTATTATACTTATCAAATCAAATTGACAAAGTTGTGTGTTTAATGTTATAGTATATGTTAAGAAAAAATGCAAAATTGTGTGTATCTGAACATAAGATATATAATATATTATTATTAAGAAAAACACAACCGTTTTTTAAAAATCGGAGGAATTATTATGAAACAGTACAAAGTTGGTATTATTGGTGCAACTGGTATGGTTGGCCAGAGATTTGCACTCTTGCTTGAAAACCACCCATGGTTTAAAGTTACTGCACTTGCAGCAAGTTCACGTAGTGCAGGCAGAACATATAAAGACTGCGTAAAAGATAGATGGGCTATGACTGCACCTATTCCAAAGGCTATGGAAGATATGGTTGTTATGGATGCAAGCGAGGTAGAGAAGGTTGCTTCTCTTGTTGACTTTGTGTTCTGTGCAGTTGATATGAAAAAAGATGAGATCAAAGCACTTGAGGAGGCATACGCAAAAGCTGAGTGTCCTGTAATGTCAAACAATTCTGCTCATCGTATGACACCTGATGTTCCTATGATTATTCCTGAAATCAACGCTGACCATGCAAAAATCATCGAAACACAGCGCAAACGTCTTGGTACTAAGCGTGGATTTATCTCTGTTAAGTCAAATTGCTCACTTCAGAGTTATGTCCCTGCTATTCATCCTCTTAAGGAGAAATACAACGTTACTAAGGTTCTGGCTTGTACATATCAGGCTATTTCAGGTGCAGGCAAAACATTTGAGCGTTGGCCAGAGATGGTTGATAACGTAATTCCTTATATCGGTGGCGAGGAAGAAAAGTCAGAGAAAGAGCCACTCAAAATCTGGGGCAATATCGTTGACGGTGAGATTGTTCCAACAGACGATATTTCAATCACATCTCAGTGTATCCGTGTTCCTGTATCAGACGGACACTCTGCTGCTGTATTTATGTCTTTTGACTGTGACAATAAGCCAACTGTTGAAGATGTTATCAATGAATGGAATTCTTATGTTGGCCGTGCACAGGAGCTAAACCTTCCATCTGCACCAAAACAGTTTTTGCATTATTTCACAGAACCAGACCGTCCACAGATTAAATCTGAGCGTAACCTCGAAAACGGTATGGCTGTTTCAATCGGTCGCCTCAGAGAAGATACACACTACGATATGAAATTCGTTTGTATGTCACATAATACATTAAGAGGTGCTGCCGGTGGTGCAGTACTTATGGCTGAACTTCTGTGTGCAGAAGGTTATATTGATTAATTAATTGGAGGCCCTATATGAGTAAACCAATTTTTACAGGTTCAGGTGTAGCACTTATTACTCCTATGCATGCCGATGGCAGCGTAAACTACGAAGTGCTTGAACAACTTATTGAATTTCAGATTAGTAACGGTACTGATGCTATTATTGCTTGTGGTACAACAGGCGAAGCCGCTACTTTGTCAGTAAAAGAGCACTGTGAAGTACTGTCTTTTGTTTCAGAGAAAGTAAACGGCAGAATTCCGGTTATCGCAGGTACAGGCTCTAATGACACAAATACTGCTATTGAGCTTTCTAAATCTGCACAGATTTCTGGTGCTGATGCGCTTTTGTGTGTAACACCTTATTATAACAAAACATCACAGACTGGTCTTATCAAGCATTTCAACGCTATTGCTGACAATGTAGATTTGCCTATGATCTTGTATAATGTTCCATCTCGTACCGGATGTAATATCGCACCAAAAACATATGCCGAACTTTGCAAGCATGAGAACATCGTTGCTACAAAGGAAGCAAACGGCGATGTTTCTTCAGTTTCACAGACTCGTTCACTGTGTGGTGACAGACTTGATATATATTCAGGTAACGACGATCAGACTGTACCTTTTATGTCATTAGGCGCGCTTGGTGTTATTTCTGTTTTTGCAAACTTCTGTCCACAGGAAATGCATCAGATTTGTCAGCTTTGCCTTGATAATAATTTTGTTGAAGCTGCTAAGATGAATTTCCATTATGTTGAACTTATGGATATTATGTTCTCTGATGTTAACCCAATCCCTGTTAAAACAGCGATGAATCTTATTGGATTTAATGCAGGCGAGTGCAGACTGCCACTTGTTCCTATGAGCTATATGGGTTACCACGACCTCAAGGATTGTCTTGCTAAGTACAATCTTATAGGTAAATATGCTAAATAATTTTTCAGGGCGTTTTATACGCCCTGTTTTACTAAATGGAAGGGGAAGTATCAAATGACAGATATTATCTTAAACGGTTGTAATGGTAAAATGGGACAGGCTGTGACAAAAGCCGTCAACGAACGCACAGATTGCAGAATTGTTGCAGGTGTTGACCTTTATGGCGATAACATTAACTACAAGGTATACAGAAGCTTTGATGAAATCGATATCAACGCTGATGTTATTATTGATTTTTCTAATCCTGTAGTACTTGACAGTATGTTAGATTATGCTGTAAAAAACAATGTGCCTGCAGTAATATGTACAACCGGTTTTGACGAATCACAGGTTAACAGCATCAAAAAAGCATCAAGTCAGGTTGCGATTTTTTATTCAGGAAATATGTCACTTGGCATTAACCTTATTATTGAGTTGTCAAAAAAAGCGGCGGCTGTTTTTTCAAATAATTACGATGTTGAAATTATCGAGAAGCATCATAATCAGAAGATTGATGCTCCAAGTGGCACAGCACTTATGATTGCTGATGGTATTTCAGAAGTATTACCTGATTCACAGTATGTTTATGACAGACATAGTTACAGACAGAAACGCTCTAAGAACGAAATTGGTATTCATGCAGTTCGTGGTGGTACTATTGTTGGCGAACACGAAGTTATATTTGCCGGTCATGATGAGATATTATCACTTAAGCATCAGGCTTTATCAAAAGAAGTTTTTGCTGTTGGTGCAGTAAATGCTGCTGTATATCTGAAGAACAAAGAGTGCGGTATGTATGATATGTCCGATTTGCTTTCACAGTCTTAATAATTAAGTAATAACACCTCTGTATTTTTACTCATATTATAGTAGTAAATAATATAGAGGTGTAAATTTTTATGGAAAAACAATTGATTTTAGTACCATCGGTAACATATGCGATGAAAGCAAAGAATATTCTTGATAAATATAACATCAAATCATATATTGAGCGAACACCTAAAACGCATCAGATAAATTCATGCAGTTATTGTCTTTTTGTTCCGGAAAATGTACAAACTGCTACTGATATTCTTTTAAAACACAAGATTAAAATAATCGGCAGAGTGGCACGTGAATACAGATGATATACCTTGATAATAGTGCTACAAGTTATCCAAAACCTGTTAGCGTAATAAATTCAGTCAACGAGTCACTTAAATATTACAGTGCAAATCCGGGACGTAGCGGACATAAGCTTTCTATGAAATGTGCTCAGAAGGTGTTTGAATGTCGAAATGCTGCGTGCAGGCTGTTTAATCTTGATAATGAAAGTAAGGTTATTTTTACCTCTGGTTGTACACATTCGTTGAATATCGTTATAAAAGGTGTCTTAAAACCAGGTGACCATTGTGTAATATCGTGTCTGGAACACAACTCTGTTTTACGACCATTAGAAAAGTTAAAGGCACATAATGTGACATATTCTATCGCAACTGTTTATCCAGGCGACAACGATAAGACGGTTGACAGCTTCCGCAACTCAATTAATGAACGAACTAAGCTTATTGTATGCACACATGCATCAAATGTGTTTGGCATAAAACTACCTGTCGAGAGGATTTGTGCTCTATCGCATGAGTATGGAGTTTTGTTTTGTCTTGATGCTGCCCAAAGTGCGGGGGTAGTAAACATTAATCTTCAGGAAAATCCATACGATTTTGTGTGTTGTGCGGGACACAAGGGACTATATGGACCTATGGGAGTTGGAATGTTGCTGATAAACACAGACGTACTACCTGATACATTAATAGAAGGGGGAACAGGTAGCGAATCACAAAACATGAACCAACCACTTTTTACTCCTGACAGATACGAGAGCGGAACGTTGAATATAAGTGGCATATGTGGGCTTAAAAAAGGTATAGACTTTGTACAAGCCAAAGGCGTTGATAATATCTATTTGAAAGAAATGAAACTTATCAGAAATCTATACAATTTGCTGTCAAAAAACAAACGCGTCAAGCTTTATACCGATTTTCCTGATATAAATAATTTTGTACCGGTTTTATCTTTTTCTGTTAATAATGCAGATAGTGAGACCGTAGCATCTTACCTTGATTCAAGGTATTTTATTGCAACAAGAGCAGGTTTGCATTGTTCACCGCTGGCACATAAATTTATGAACACGATACATCAGGGAACCGTTAGAGTATCCCCATCAGTGTTTACAACAAATTATGATATTAAAGTATTGGTAAACGCTATTAATAATTTTTAATTTTTTGCATATTTGCGTTGAAATACTTTGCAATCTATGTTAAAATTTAAGAAAGTATGTAATGGAGGATGCGTATGGACTTTTTATCTGGCTGGCTTACTGCTGTTGTCGCTATTATTAAGACGTTCACATTTGGCGATGCTATTGATATTGTCATAGTATCAATTATTATATATAGTCTGTTTAAACTGTTAAGACATACCAGGTCAGCTCAGGTTGTAAAGGGTCTTCTTGTGTTGGCTGTTGCGTACCTTTTGTCTGCTTTGTTTGACTTGACTATGGTAAATGTAATTTTGACAACAATATTTGAATTTGCTGTAATCATTATTGTTATTGTTTTCCAGCCGGAATTAAGACGCGCTTTAGAACATCTTGGCAGAAGTAATATCAAAAACAATGGCTTGATTTCAATTATCAGCAATAAAAGTGATGATGTTATCACGACAAAAGCCAAGGCTATAAGCGATGTTGCCGATGCTGCAACTGTTTTCTCTCATTCCAAAACAGGTGCTCTTATTGTTTTTGAGAGAGATACAATGCTATCTGAGATATCACAAACAGGTACACAACTCAACAGCGATACTTCTGTTGCTTTACTTGGTAATATTTTCTTTAATAAAGCACCGCTTCATGATGGTGCTTGTATAATTCGCGATGGTAGGATTTTATCTGCGGGTTGTATTCTTCCGCTTACAGATGATAAACATCTCAACTCATCACTTGGTACAAGACACAGAGCCGCTATTGGTATGAGCGAAGAAACAGACGCGGTTGTTGTCGTTGTTTCTGAGGAAACAGGTATTATTTCCATTGCTGTTGGCGGCAGATTAATCAGAGAGCTTGATAGAAAACAACTCTACGATAAGCTTACTGAGCTTATTTTGCCAACTGACACAAACAAGCAGGATCTCTTTACTGTATTATTTAAAAACAGAAAGGAGAGCAACGATAGTGAAAAAGAAGACTAAAGTTAGCAATTTTTTCTCAAAAGATATCACACTTATGGTGTTGTCGGTACTTCTGGCGCTTGTTATGTGGTTTTTTATCAACGCAGGGTCAGATGTTGAGAGTAATGTTCCTATCAATAACTTACCTATTAACATCGAATTATCACAAGAAGCGAAAGACGATGGTCTACAGGTCTTTTCGGGTGATGATACTACTGCATCTGTTGAGGTATCCGGTAACAGACTGATTGTTGGTTCACTCACTGCATCTGATATTCAGATAATTGCACTTGATACAAATTCTATCAAAACTCCCGGATATTATACACTTGATTTAGTTGCTAAAAAAACAAGTGTAAGAACAAATTATAACTTTGCATCAAATGTCACACCATCTACTATAGATGTGTATGTTGATAGATACAAAGAAAAGTCGTTTGATATACTTGACGAGATTGTCTACCATGTAGATACCGATTATTTCAACAACTCTTCATTGTCTGAAACATCAGTCACCGTCTCAGGACCTGAAACAGAGGTCAACTCTATCGACAAAGTTGTTGTAAGAGGTACTATGGAGGGCGAGGTCAGCAAAACCACAACTGATAGCTTTGATTTGGTTTTCCTTGATAAAAACGGCGAAGAAATCAAAATTGCTATGTCTGACTTATCTACATCCGAAGTTACTGTAACAATGAAACCGATACCGATTTCTGAGGTTAATCTTACTATTGATGTAATTAACGCACCATCTGATTATCCTGATTTCACCTTAACACCAGATAAAATCAAAATAGCGGCAGAAGATTCTGTACTTAATAGCATCGAAAACGGCAAGGTGGATATTGGTACATTGGATTTTGCAAAGCTAGCTAATGAAAACCACTCGCTGCAATATGATATCACTTTACCAAACGGTTGCAAGAACCTAAGTGGCTCTACTACTGCGCAGGTTGATATTGATTTATCAGGGTATTCAAGCAAAAAAATTACTATTGACAGTTTTTCAACAAAAAACATTGACGATAAAAAATATTCCGTAATATTCAACAGTTCCGGTTTCGAGGTTACTGTGTGCGGTCCTTCTGATATTGTATCTGGTATTACATCAAAAGATGTTATCGCACAAGTTGATTTTACTGATAAAATTGATAATACTAAGGGCAACAGCTTTTCGCTGGAACTTCCTTTCGTGTTCTCGTTTACTACCGGTTTTAAAGAATGCTGGGTATATGGTGACTACTCTGTTGTAGTAAGTGTAAGTAAAGAATAAATTAAGCACGGTCATTTTGTGACCGTGCTTTTTGCTTAATAAATATTAGATGAATATTTGTATCGGTTGTTCTTGAGTACACCATTTTCAGGTACTGAGTCTTTGTGATAATATACACTCTGTACTATTCCGATACCTATTAGTACACTCATTATTGATGAACCACCACTACTGAAAAACGGAAGTGTAATACCAATAACAGGTAGCATCCCCAGTACCATACCAATGTTAATGATTGTCTGTGATGCTATCATTGAAAATACGCCTATACACAAGTATTTGCCTGTGTTATCTCTTGCTACAGTTGAGTTAAAAAGTATCTTTAGCATAATAAGGAACAAGATTAATAACAGTAGAATGCAACCTATAAAACCAAGTTCTTCGCCGGCTACCGTGAATATAAAATCGTTTTCTTGTTCAGGCACTATGCCTGCGGCAACTCTTGGGCCTTTTCCAACTCCGTTGCCGTTAAGTCCGCCCGATGCTATTGATACTTTACCCTGAAACTGTTGCCAACCATAATCGGTCATCGCGTTTCCGTCAATATCAAACAAAGCAATAATTCTGTTCTTATGCTCATCGTTTAGTGCGTAATTCCACAGCAACGGTATGCCTGTACATAATAAAAGCAGCATGATAAGAAAATATCTCAGTTGAACTCCTGCTGCAAAAATCATGATAATAAAAATGAATACAAACACAAGTGCTGTACCGTCATCACCCTGCATATGAACAAGCACAATTGGTATAAGCATATGTGGAATCAAAGTAAGAAATCCCCACATACTATGAAGTTTTTCGTTGCTGTCAAGCACCTGTAAATGTTTAGAAAAAGTAATAATAAAGAAAATCTTAACAAGTTCAGATGGTTGAAAAGAAAAACCACCGGGAAGTCTGATCCATGCTGTGTCATCAGTGCCCGTTACATTAATACCTACAAACAAAACGATTATAAGTAATAATAAACCTAATCCGCCAAAGACAAACCAGAGTTTCATCAGATATTCGTAATCTAAAACCGAAACCACAATCGCCAGCGTGTATCCAATGACTACAGCAATCAGTTGAGATTGCAGGTAGTTGTAGTCACCGGTGCGTTGCATACTTTTGATTAGTATTATGCCATAAATAACTGCAACTACGGTAAGCAACCATAGGATTATGTCGGTTTTAGTGAAGAAATTTTTTATTGATTTCACGAATGAATTCAATTTTTCACCGCCATATGTAAATTTATATATGTATTATATTAAAATGTATCGGTTTTATCAAGTTTTATATCATTTATGTAATCAATTCTTAATTATAAAAGTTTTTAATTTTTCTAAATAGCATTATACTATGTTTTTGTTGTGATAAAATATTGAGGTAAAAATAAAAGAAAGTGTATAATATGATTGAATTTTGTTCTAAAAATGTAAAAGATACTGAAGCACTTGGCGAAAGAATAGCATCTGTTCTTAGTGGATGCGAAGTTATTGCGATGTTTGGTGACCTTGGCGCTGGTAAAACAGCTTTCACACGGGGTGTTGCCAGAGGACTTGGGTTTGAGTATGGTGTTTCCAGTCCGACTTTTGCTATTGTCAATGAGTATCACGCAAAATATAATATATATCATTTTGATATGTATAGGATAACATCAGAGGATGATTTGTATTCTACAGGATATTATGACTATCTTGATAATGGTGTAGTTATTATAGAGTGGAGTGAAAACATCGAATATGCACTCGATGATAACGTTATCCGCATTACTATCAGAAAAGGTAATGATGATGAAAGATTTTTCTATATAGAGGGGCTTGATGAGTATGAAAATATTATCGCTTGATTCTTCTGCTACATCTGCTTCAGTATGTTTGTTTGATGTTGAAGAAAATAAAATTATAGGTGATTTTTTTATCAATACCAAGCTTACTCACAGCCAGACTCTGGTACCGATGATTGATTCACTGCTTTCAAACGTCAATGTTCAACTTTCTGATATTGACGCTTTCGCTGTCAATGTAGGACCGGGTTCGTTTACAGGAATACGAATCGGTGTTTCTGTTATAAAAGGTATGGCTATGGCTCTTAACAAGCCATGTGTTGCTGTTTCTACTCTGGAGTCTATGGGGTACAACTATATTGATAGTGACGATATTATCGTATGTGGCTGTATGGATGCCAGACGAAACCAGGTCTACAACGCTTTATTCAGTGTTAAAAAAGGTGTTGTTTCTCGCATTTGTGAAGACAGAGCCATATCTATTGAAGATTTATTCTTAGAACTGGATAGCATAAAAAAACCAATCGTATTGGTTGGTGATGGTGCTTTGTTGTGCTATAATTCTAAATCAGAAAATAGTACTATAGAACTTGCGTGTGCTTCAAGACGTTATCAGAATGCAACTTCTGTTTGTTTATGTGCAGCCAAAAAGATTTTAAACAACGACACTATCTCATCTGCTGAATTGATGCCTAGCTATCTGCGCCCATCACAAGCTGAGCGTGAAAGAGCAAATAAAAATTGATTATCAATGGAGATACGATATGAAATTATATAAAAGAATTGTTTCAGCTTTCGTTATTATAACCTTTGCTTTTACTTGTATATTTGCATCTGTTGCCGGATTTGGTGCTGCTAAAACTAATAAGAACACTAGCGTACAAATTGTTGGCGAATGCAAGTACGATATTTCCTATGAAATATTAAATGAACTGAATAAACTGAGAAAATCAGAGGGCCTTTCTACACTTGTAATGGATTCGCAACTTCTCGAGGGTGCGATGCAGCGTGCTTCGGAAATAACGATACTATATGACCACATAAGACCTGATGGCTCAAGTTTTATCACTATACACGAAAACGCAAATGCCGAGAATATTGTGTTGGGCTTTCGTGATGCAAAAAGTGCTTTTGAATCATGGAAAAACTCACCTAAGCATTATGCTAATATGATGAACAGCAAATACAAATCAATCGGTATAGGTGCTTTATATCATAACGATGAGCTGTTTTGCGTGCAGGTGTTAAGCGAAAAATCAGGTGATAACCTAATAGATGTACCTATCAACTGCGACAAAAAATTTAACATTAATTTAGGTAGCAATACATACAATGTGAATTTACAAGCCCCGCAAAAGATGTACGTAGGTGATAGCACTGATTTGACGCTTTACGGTGAAACCCTTTATACTAACGGCTATCCATCTGAATTTATTTTAAATACAGATAATTTTACATTTACAAGTAACAAGACATCAGTTATTACAACTGACAATAATACAATCAAAGCTGTCGGTAGCGGTAGTGCAACTATAACAGCAAAAAGCCCTGCAGTTACTGTAACTGCTACCATAAATGTTGTCGATTTCAGCTTAGGTGGCAGCCGCCAATGCGGTGATGATATCTACTGGAATTACAGCAACGGTGTTCTCACACTAAGCGGTTCAGGTCAGATGTACGACTATCAGCCACAGGCGGTACCTTACTTTGATGCTCTCAAAGATGTCAATAAAGTTGTAGTAGGGGAAGGGATTACTTACATTGGTTCATCTGCTTTTAGTTATTTTGAATCTTTGACTGATGTTGTACTTCCTCAAACGTTAACATCAATAGGTAACAGCGCGTTTGCTTTTTGTGGAATGCTAGATGAGATTTCGATACCTGACAATGTTACAACATTGGGTTCAAATCTTTTTGAAAAATGTGTCAAACTTTCAAAAATCACACTTCCTGACAAATTAAAAGCTATTCCTTCTGATTTTGCCGCAAACTGTTGGGAACTCGACGATTTGGTTATTCCAAATTCAGTCAATAGTATTAGTGCACGTTCTTTTCTGAATTGTTCAAAACTTAATAACATTACTATGTCGGATAACATAACTGAAATAGGCAGATATGCTTTTTCTAATTGTACATCTTTAACTGAGTTTATCGTACCTTCTTCTGTGACAAAACTAGATTCAGCAGTATTTTCAGGATGCACTAGTCTTTTAGAGTGTACAATACTTAATTCAAATATTGTCTTCTCGGGAGCACGACATTTCGAGCTATGCTCTGATGATTTGACAGTTTATGGTTTTTTGAACAGTACAACACAAAAATATTGTGATGATAATAATATCAGCTTTGCTGTGGCAGAGAATACGTTAAGAATCAAAGGCGACGCTGATAATGATGGATATATTACTGTTTTGGATGCTACAGCTATCCAACTCCATGTTGCACAGAAAAAGCTACTGGATAACGATTCTTTGATTTTTGCTGATGCTGATAAAGACGGACTAGTAACAGTTTTAGATGCTACAGCAATTCAGCTTCATGTTGCACAGAAAAAACCACTTCAATAATTTATTAATAAAAGGAATGATTTAATATGAAAATTGCTATCGGATGTGACCACGGCGGTCTGGATATTAAAAATGCTGTTATTGAATATTTTAAAGAAAATTGCGTTGAATACTGCGACTATGGTTGTTACACAAACGAAAGTGTTGATTATCCGATTTTTGCATATAAAGTTGCAACTGCTGTAACATCAGGTGAGGCTACCCTTGGTGTGCTTTGCTGTGGTACGGGCATCGGTATTTCAATGGCGGCAAACAAGGTCAAAGGTATCAGAGCCGCTGTATGTACAAACGAATTTATGGCAGAGATGACCCGCAGACATAATAATTCAAATATTTTATGTATGGGTGGCAGAGTGATTGATGAACAAACAGCAGTCAAGCTTGCCGATATTTTTGTAAACACTGATTTCGAGGGTGACAGACACACTAAGCGTGTTGATATGATCACTGCTATCGAAAATGGTACTTTTTCTGAATAACAGGTTTTAGGAGGATACAAATGTCAAGTATTACAATTTTTGACCATCCGTTAATACAGCATAAACTCGCTATTTTGCGTGATAAAAAGACAGGTAGCAAGCAGTTTAGAGAACTTGTTTCAGAAATTGCTATGCTTATGTGTTACGAGGCTACTCGTGATCTTGAACTTAAGGATGTTGAAATTGAGACACCTATGTGTAAAACTACTGCAAAAATGCTCGCAGGCAGAAAGCTCGCTTTCGTGCCGATTTTACGAGCAGGTTGTGGTATGCTTGATGCTATGCTCAATATGGTCCCTGCAGCAAAGGTTGGTCACATTGGATTGTACCGCGACGAAACAACACATCAGCCTGTAGAGTATTATAACAAGCTCCCATCAGATGTTAATGAACGTGATGTATTTGTACTTGACCCAATGCTCGCAACAGGCGGAAGTGCAGTTGACGCTATTACCATTATCAAGCGTTCAAATCCACGTTCAATTAAATTCCTTTGCATTATAGCAGCACCTGAGGGTATCGAGGTGCTTTCTCAGGCACACCCTGATGTACAGATTTACTGTGCAGCTAAGGATAGCCATTTAAATGAGAATTGTTATATCGTTCCGGGTCTTGGTGACGCAGGCGACAGAATATTTGGCACAAAATAAAAACAAGGCATCAGTGCATACTGATGCCTTTTCTAATGC
Organism: Ruminococcus sp.; assembly: GCA_045604645.1. Classification (GTDB taxonomy): domain Bacteria; phylum Bacillota; class Clostridia; order Oscillospirales; family Acutalibacteraceae; genus Ruminococcoides. Next base: position 22,333 of record JAZUOM010000032.1, read on the forward strand.
AAAACAAAAAATCCCAAGAACAAGTCTTGGGATTGGTGCCGGTGGTGGGACTCGAACCCACACGCCATTGCTGACAACAGATTTTGAGTCTGTCTCGTCTGCCAGTTCCGACACACCGGCTCAGCGATATTGATTATACACCATATTTTTTAATAAATCAAGAATTAAAAGTGCGATTTTAACAAAATATATTTCTTGTATAACAATTTTTTGAAAAATTAAGCAAAAATGTACATTTCTACGAAATATTGATGATTTTTTATTGATATTGAAATGTCTGTATGATAAAATATTATGTTGTAAGAAAATCTTACCAGAAGGAAGGAATCAAAATGGAAAAGAAAGAACGTAGAGTTGGTACTGTCTCAAGAGGTATCCGCTGTCCTATTATCAGAGAGGGCGATGACCTCGCTGCTATCGTTACTGACAGCGTGTTGCAAGCTGCCCAGAGTGAGGGTTTTGAACTTCGAGACAGAGATGTTATTTCAATAACTGAATCTATTGTTGCACGAGCACAGGGTAATTACGCTCACGTTGATGATATTGCTGCTGATGTTAAAGCAAAGCTTGGTGGTGAAACTGTTGGTGTAATTTTCCCAATACTTTCAAGAAACCGTTTTGCAATTTGTCTTAGAGGCATCGCAAAAGGTGCTAAGAAAATCGTGTTGATGCTCAGTTATCCGTCTGATGAAGTAGGCAACGAACTTGTATCGTTGGATAAAATTGACGAAGCAGGCATTAATCCGTATTGCGATGTTCTTTCACTTGAACGCTATCGTGAACTGTTTGGCGAGAATTTGCATCCTTTTACTGGTGTGGATTATGTTGATTATTACGCAAATCTTGTAAAAGAATGTGGTGCTGAAGTAGAGGTTGTTTTTGCTAATCAGCCAAAAGCTATCCTTGATTATACTGATTGCATTATAAACTGTGATATTCATACACGTGCACGTACAAAGCGCATTTTGAAAGCTGCTGGTGCAAAGATTGTATGCGGTCTTGACGAAATTCTTAACGCTCCTGTAAATGGCAGTGGTTGTAACGAAAAGTATGGTCTCTTAGGTTCAAACAAATCTACTGAAGATAAGGTTAAACTTTTCCCTCGCGAGTGCAAACAGCTCGTGCTCGATATACAGAAGAATATCCTTGATATAACCGGTAAGCATGTCGAAGTTATGGTTTATGGTGACGGTGCGTTCAAAGACCCACAGGGAAAAATCTGGGAGCTTGCTGACCCTGTAGTTTCTCCTGCATTTACTGATGGTCTCATTGGTACACCTAACGAGCTTAAGCTCAAGTATCTTGCTGATAACGATTTCAAAGACTTGAGTGGTGACGCACTTAAGGAGGCTATTTCTCAGAGCATACGTGAAAAAGATGACAATCTTGTTGGAAATATGGCGTCCCAAGGTACTACACCTCGTCAGCTTACTGACCTCATTGGTTCACTTTGTGATCTTACAAGTGGTTCTGGTGACAAGGGTACACCTGTTGTTTTGATTCAGGGTTATTTTGACAATTATACTAACTGATAGATTGAATAAGTTTGATAGGAGAGATAGATATGAGTAATGTACGTCCTGAAACAATGGAAAGAATCACAACTGACGAACTTGCACAGCAGTTTATAGCACAGCAGATTGCTGAGGTTAAAGCACAGGTAGGCGACAAAAAAGTTTTGTTGGCTTTATCTGGCGGTGTTGACAGCTCTGTTGTTGCTGCGCTTTTAATAAAAGCAATCGGCAAGCAGCTTGTTTGTGTTCATGTTAACCATGGTTTAATGAGAAAAGGCGAGAGCGAAGAGGTTATCGAAGTTTTCAGAAACCAGCTTGACGCTAACCTTATATATATTGATGCTACTGACCGTTTTCTTGATTTGCTCAAAGACGTAGCAGAGCCTGAAAAGAAGCGCAAGATTATCGGCGGTGAATTCATCAAGGTTTTTGATGAGGAAGCATCAAAACTCGAGGGTATATCGTTCCTTGCACAGGGCACTATTTATCCTGATATTCTTGAGTCTGATGGTGTAAAAGCGCATCACAATGTTGGTGGTTTGCCTGAAGATATGCAGTTTGAACTTGTTGAACCTGTAAAACTGCTTTACAAGGATGAGGTAAGAGTTGTTGGTAAAGCGCTCGGTTTGCCTTCTTCAATGGTTGACCGTCAGCCTTTCCCGGGTCCTGGCCTTGGTGTAAGATGTTTGGGTGCTATCACTCGTGACAGACTCCACGCATTAAGAGAAGCAGATGCTATTTTGCGTGAAGAGTTTGATAAAAACGGTCTTTCTACAAAAGTTTGGCAGTATTTCATTGCTGTACCTGATATGAAGAGCGTTGGTGTCAAAGACGACAAGCCATATGAGGGTTGGCCTCCTATTATCCGTGCTGTCAACACAAAGGATGCTATGACAGCAACTATTGAGGAAATTCCATATGAAATTCTTCACCACATTACTGACAGAATCACACACGAAGTTGAAGGTATCAACCGTGTACTTTTAGACCTCACTCCAAAGCCAATCGGCACAATCGAGTGGGAATAATATAACTTTTATTGCAGGCAGCATATTTTGCTGTCTGCTTTTTTTATTTTATCGGTGACAAATTAATTTCATTCTGCTATATTATATATGATAGGGGTGGTTTGCTGTGAGACGGACAAAAATAAGTGGTAATTTTATACTGTGCTTACTCATAAATATTTTGTTAAACATCGAGGGTGGTGTTGTTTCTTTGATACTGTTTTTGTTGCATTTATGGCTCGGTATTTCTGTCTGGTGGTCTGTCTGTGCTCTTGTTTTGTGGATTTTATATCTTTTGTTCTGGATGTTTGTAATTGGTTTTTCAGGTAAAAGCAGCAGTGTTCCGGATAAACCAAAAGAAAACAAAAACCCATACTCAAGCGGACCTTATAAACCAAATTAAAATTAATAACATAATTATCTGTATAATTCTTATGCATAATTAATTTTTTGAAAAATATGATATCATTTATTTAATATAATATATATTATTTTTCTTATGAAAGGAGTTTTTATAATGGGACTAATTAAAGCAGGAATAGGAGCAGTCGGCGGAGTATTAGCAGATCAGTGGAAAGAATTCTTCTACTGCGATGCACTTCCAAAAGATGTTCTTATGCGCAGGGGACAAAAGCAAATTACTGGTCGTTCTTCAAACACTAAAGGAAACGATAACATCATTTCTAACGGCTCGGGTATTGCTGTAGCTGATGGTCAGTGTATGATTATTGTCGAGCAGGGTAAAATCGTAGAGGTTTGTGCAGAACCAGGCGAGTTTACATACGATACATCAACAGAGCCTAGTATCTTTGCGGGTAGTTTAGGTGAAAGCTTAAAGCAGACATTTAAAACAATCGGAAAGCGTTTTGCTTACGGTGGAGATACAGGTAAAGATCAAAGAGTTTACTACTTCAACACAAAGGAGATTATGGACAACAAGTTCGGCACTCCGAATCCATTTATGTTTGATGTAGTAAACAAGAACATAAATATGAGAAGAACAGTTCAGGTTAGATGTAACGGTATCTACTCATATAAAATTACAGACCCACTTCTTTTCTATACAGAAGTATGCGGTAATGTATCACAGGAATTCACTCGTGATGAGATTGATAACCAGCTTAAAACTGAATTCATCGACGCTTTACAGCCTGCATTTGCAGTGCTTTCTGAAAAAGAGTTAAGACCGGCACAGATTCCTGCACATACTTTAGAACTCAAAGACGCGGTAAACGAAGCGTTAAAGAGCAGATGGAGTGACGGCAGAGGTATTAAGGTTCAGTCAATCGCTCTTAACCCAATCACTCTCACAGAAGAGGATATGAAGAAGATCAACCAGATGGAAGATGCCGCAACTATGGGCTCAAATCCATTTATGATGGCTGGTCGTATGACAGATGCTCAGGCAAATGCTATGGAAACTGCAGCCGCAAACGAAGCAGGTGCTATGACTGGTTTCATGGGCATGGGAATGGCTATGAACGCAGGTGGTGGCGGCTTCAACGCTGCTCAGCAGTTCTATAATCAGGGAATGCAGATGCAACAGCAACAAGCACAACAGCAAGCAGGTAGTTGGCAGTGTAAATGCGGTGCAACAGTAAATGGTAACTTCTGCCCACAGTGCGGTGGCAAGAAACCTGAACCAGTTGCTCAAGGCGGCTGGAAATGTGCATGCGGTGCAAGTGTCAGCGGTAAATTCTGTCCGGAATGTGGTGCTAAAAAGCCAGAAGCTAATGGCTGGACTTGTACTTGTGGTGCAGTAAATCAGGGTAAATTCTGTCAGCAGTGCGGTGCTAAAAAGCCTGAGGGCGCTCCACTTTATAAGTGTGACAAGTGTGGCTGGACTCCAGAGGACCCACACAACCCACCAAAGTTCTGCCCTGAATGTGGTGACGTTTTTGATGACAATGATAAGACAAACTAATCATGTTCTATCAGAGTAAATAGTATTTTAAGCCGTGTGCTATAATGCACACGGCTTTTTTCTTGTTGCTTTTGCATAAATAAATACAAATTATTTAGTACTTATATCCATTGAATATAGTATTTAAAATGTTGTAAAATCAACATAGGAAGATATATTTTTTTATTAATGAGGGTTTTGTTATGATTAAACGATTTATTAGTTTTACACTGACTCTTTGCATTATAATGTCCATTGCTTTTGTAAGCGCACCTTTTTCTTTAAAAACTGACGCGGCTGCTGTCGATGTTGCTGCCACAACAGATACCGGCATTGATTATGGGCTTGTTGATAATGTTCAGTATGGTCAGATACTTCATTGCTGGAACTGGTCTTTTGATAACATCAGAAAGAACATGCAGCTTATTGCAAGCCAAGGGTTTACTGCAATTCAGACCTCACCGATTCAGTCATCAAAGGAATCTACACGTGAATCATGGAGCTCTGTTCAAAATTCTGCGTGGGTATATTATCAACCAATCAGTTTTAACATTGAGACAAATTCGTGGAATGCACTAGGTACTAAAAATGAGTTTGTAGCTATGTGTGAAGAAGCGCATAAATATGGTGTGAAAGTAATTGTTGATGCTGTTTTCAACCATATGGCTAACGACTCATCAGAAAACACAATAAATCCACAGATTACTAGCGATTTAAGAGACGATTCTAACTGCTGGTATTCAATAACTTGGAACACCTCAAACTGGGAAGACAGATACGACGTTACTCACAACTGTTTGAGCGGTTTCCCTGATCTTAACACAAGTAACACAAAGGTTCAGAATTATGCTATTGGTTTTCTTAAGGAATGTATTGATGCCGGTGCAGACGGCTTCCGTTTTGATGCTGTAAAACATATCGAAACACCTGCTGATGCCTATGGCACAGCGTCTGATTTCTGGCCAAATGTATTGGGTACAGCTACATATCACGCACAGCAGACAAGGGGCATTACTCCGTATTACTACGGCGAGTTGCTTGGTAGCCCTGGTGGTGGTTTGCCTGTTACAGCGTACACAGACCATATGAGTGTTACAGATAACAACACAGGCAACACTGTCAGAGACGCTATCGCAAGCGGCAATGCGGCTGGTGCGTGTCAGCCTGGTATCTCAAATGGTGCTGCGCCTGATAAAGCAGTTCAGTGGAACGAATCGCATGACACATATTATGCTGACAATAATTCTATCTGGATTTCTAATGATAATATGAAGAAAACATGGGCGATAGTTGGTTCACGTGCGCAGGTGTGTGGACTTTATCTCGCTCGTCCTGAAAACAACACAACAACTATGCTTGGTGATGGCGATATCACTGCATGGGCTGATAAAGAAGTAAAAGCTATCAATCGTTTTAAAAACTACTTTGCCGGTCACGGTGAATACCTCGCATATTCCGGAAACATAGTATATAACGAACGTGGAAACACCGGTGTTGTTCTTGTTAACGCAACAGGTGGTTCAACATCTGTATCTGTACCTGCTCATCGTATGTATGACGGTGTTTATACAGATGCAATTACTGGCAATCATTTTACTGTTTCTAATGGAAATATCAGTGGCCAGATAGGTAGTTCGGGTATCGCTGTTGTATACAGCTATCCGTCTACTGTCAAAGTTAGTGATTCATCACAGGCATTCAGAGGCGACACTTTTGATATTACGTTGAGCTACGTTGAAGCAACCGGTGGTACTTATTCTATTAATGGTAGCACCCCTAAGTCTTACAAAGACGGTGATGTAATATCTATAGGTTGTGGTACAAAATATGGTGAAGAAATTGATTTGTTAGTTACTGCAAGTGGCGGTACTACAACAGATAGTCAGTTGTATACATATAAAAAATTGCACCCTGATACTGAGCTTACCATGTATTTTGACAATGGTAGTAAAAATTGGGACAAAGTATATGCGTACGTATATGATGAAGATGGCAACAAAAACAAAAGTTGGCCGGGCATAGAAATGACATACGATAGCGCTTTGGGACTTTATAAATATGATGTACCTGCTGGATTTGAAACATCAAAAGTTGTTTTCTCTGACGGAAATGGTAATCAGACTCCATCGTCAGGAGGACATTCGTTTAATGCGTACACCTCTATATATAAAAACGGAAGTTTTTATGGCTACAACACAGGTGTAGAGAATGTGCTGTATTTCAAGCCATCGTCTGATTGGAAGTCTGACAACGCAAGATTCGCTGTTTATGTATGGAACGATAGTCAAAGCAGTTGGCTTAATATGAATGATTCTGATTCTGACGGCACTTATGAGGTTAGTTTGCCAAGTGGTATATACAACGAATGTATCTTTGCACGTATGAATCCATCTTCAACTGCTAATAACTGGGACAATGTATGGAACAGAACAGGTGACCTTGGCGTTTCTAATAACAACAACTACTTTATACTTGGTGATGGGTGGAACACATCAGATGGCACTTGGACTGTTATAGATAAGTCGGTGATAAATAGTGATTCTGACGCTTATCTCGCGGGTTCATTTAACAACTGGAGCGAAACAGAAAATCCATTTGTCTATACTGATTATAATAAAGCTGTAGTATCTGTTGATTTACCTGCAGGTACATATACATTTAAGCTGGTCAAAGGTGAAAAATGGTTTGGTAACCCTGGCACTATAAACGACACTACATCCGGTAACGGCTGGAGAATGTGCAGAAACGACTCGGAAAACTGTACTCTCGTAGCTTCAGGCGGTACTTACACATTTACTCTTGATACAGAAAACTTAAAGATAAATGTAGACTATGAATACAAGGAAGTTGTTGCACCAACACAAGCGCCTACAGAGGCACCAACTGCTTCTTCAACACAAGCACCTACAGTTACGCCAACACAAACATCTACTAATACACCTACTCAGACACCAACTACGGCTGAAAAGTTAGATGCTGGATATTATTTGGTTGGTACTTTGAACGGACAGGATTGTTGGGGAGCTTCAACGCTTACAGAGGACAGATTATTAAAGGCTAACCCTAATAATGCCGGTGAATATATGCTCAACTACAATTTTGTAACGGGTGATTCTGTAAAGGTAGTAAAATTTGATGGTACAGATATCACTGACTGGTATGGCTCAGGAGATAACTATGACATCGGCTCTTCAAAATCAGGTGAATGTACATTGTATTTCAGACCTGAGGGTAATTCTTCATGGTCATATAACTATTTTACAATTATACCGACCTCATCGCTTAGTGCCGGATATTACCTTATCGGTACATTAGGCGGGGTTGATAAATGGGGTAAAGAAGATTTATCTGTAAACAGATTGTTCAAAGAAAACCCGAACAACTCAGGCGAATATATGCTTGATTACACCTTTACAGCAGGTGACGAAATCAAGGTAGTATATTTCGATGGTAACGATTACACAAGATGGTATAATAGCTCTGGTGATAATTACTCTATTGGCTCTTCAAAAGCAGGCGAGTGCACTGTATATTTCAGACCTGAAGGAAACTCAAGCTGGTCGTACTATTACTTTACAGCGATTAAAAAGCAAACGCCTGCTACTGATACACCAACAGTAGCAACTACCACACCTGCAACAGTTGCTCCAACACAAGAGCCTACTGAAATACCTACAGTTATTCCAACACAAGCACCAACTGAAGCGCCTACTGAGGCTCCGACACAGGCAAAGCCTATAAAGGTAAATAATATTAAAACAACTCCTAGTGCAACAAATATGGCATTTACTTGGGATGCAGTAGAAAACGCTTTTAAATATTGGGTGTTCAAATATAACGAATCAACAGGAACATGGGCATCATCAGCATCATCATACACAAATTCAGCAGTAGTAAAACTTCTTGATGACAGTACAACGTACCAGTTCAAGGTGATTTGTAAGTTTAACGATGGAACAATGCTTGACATAAAAGATGCAGATGTAATTACAGCAACAACATCAAAGGCAGTTGCAACAAGCGACATAACAGCTACAGCAAATATAGTTGATGTAAAAATTGACTGGGAGCCGATTGATGGAGCAACAAAGTATTGGGTATATAGATCAACATCACCAGATGGACCTTTTTATATATTCAAATCTGCGTATGAACCAACGCTTATAGCAAAAGATCTAAAACCTGATACAACATATTATTTCAAAGTAATAGCGTTAACAAATAACAACGGTATACCATGTATTTCAGATGTTAATGATTCGCCTGTGATAAGTGCAACAACAAAATCAGCAAGTTTGATAACAACTAAAGCAGAAAACATAACATCAAATTCAGTATCAATTAGCTGGCCTGCGTATGAAAATGCAGAAAAGTATTGGTTAAAGTATTCAACTACTACAAACGATACATCTAAAACCGATGAATGGAAAACAGTTGCTAGCACAACTGATCTTGAAAATCTAAAATTCACATACACAAAGCTTAGTAAAGCATCAAACTATTATTTAAGCGTAGCAGTAAGATTTACAGATGAGTCGGGTACACTACGAGTTGTTGACTATATACCGGTACAAGTAACAACACTATATTCTGATGATAATTTCTTAAGTTTTGAGAAGGTAAATGACACAACGTTAAAAATAACATTACCAAGTGACTTAAATGCACAGAAAATATGGGTGTATGCTTATGATTCACAAGGAAACGTAGTTACAATGAACAGTACTAAAACCAATACAATAAACCTTATAAATATAAGTAATGTAGAAGAGTATACATATGGTGTACAAATACTTGATAAAAACGGCCTTTATGGATACATAACGCCGCAAAATGGTTTACCTTACAAGTAAATAATCTTTTACAACAGGCAGGATTTTTATTAATCCTGCCTGTTTTTTGTTGTCGCAATCAACAAAAAAAGTGTCCTGAAATTGGATAAAATTAACAACAACGCTGCTCTGTTTATAGCTGAAAATATCATTGAAGCAATATGTTTTGCAATCTTGTTTATTACTAATCAACAATATAATTGAAAAAAGTTTAGTGTTAATTAATGTTGTTTTTTTTGATATATTTTTATAAAATATCAAATGTAGATTTTTATTTTTAAATATTTTGGAGTATTAATTATGAAACGATTATTTAGTGTTGTGCTTGCTATTTGCATAATGATGTCATGCGTATTGACAACTGATTTCATTTTGCTTAATGCAGGTGCTGTAAAAACAGATGTTGCAGAAATTTCTGCGGGTACCGGTCCGCAGGACAATGTTCAGGGTTCAGTTATCCTGCATTGCTTTAACTGGTCTTATAATTCCATAAAGTCTAATCTTTCTGCTATTAAAGCAGCAGGTTACACTGCGGTTCAGACATCACCTGTTCAAAGTCCAAAGGATTTTAACTCAAGTTGGTCTGACCAGTCTGGTCAGTGGTGGAAACTATATCAGCCACTTGATTTTAATATTTCAAATCATACCTGGCTTGGTACAAAATCAGAATTGAAGTCTCTTTGCGACGAAGCTGAAAAAATGGGTATAAAAGTTATCGTTGACGTTGTCGCTAACCACGTTGCTAACAATCAAGAGGGCGGTGGCTACGGCAATATAAACGGTGGCGTAGCATCAAACCTCAGAAGAAATGATTTTTATCATGATAACTACAATTGGGCTAATGATAACAGTCGTTACGAAATGACTATGGGTCATATTGGTATGCCTGACCTTAACACTGCACACCCTGATGTTCAGAATATTGTTAAGAATTTCTTGAATGAATGTATCAGCATTGGTGTTGATGGTTTCCGTTTTGATGCTGCTAAACATATCGAATTACCTAATGACCAGGGTAACTCAAGTAATTTCTGGCCTACTGTTATCAACGGTTCTCAGGCAAGCACAAGCAAAGAGATATACTATTATGGAGAAATTCTCAATGGTTGTGGCACAGATATCAACAATTACACAAAGTATATGAGTATCACAGATAACAACACCGGTGATGCTATACTTGTTGCCGCAAATAACAACAATGCTTCTAGTCTTGCAAACTCAAGTTATTTCAAAGGCGCCTCTGCAGATAAAAGCGTGTTGTGGGTAGAATCTCACGATACAAATATGGGACACTCAGGTTCTGCAGGCCTTTCACAAACATCAGGTGTATCTGACAGCACAATTATCAAAGCATGGGGTATGGTTGGTTCTCGTGCTGATTCCACTGCATTGTTCTTTGCAAGACCTGCACATAATATGGGTCAGGCAAGTACAAATACAACATGGAAATCCACTCCTGTTGCAGAGGTAAATAAGTTCAAGAATTATTTTGACGGCCAGAGCGAACATTTGTCATCTGAGGGCAGTATTGCATATAATGAGCGTGGTACATCAGGTGTTGTACTTGTAAACGCTAATGGCGGTTCAGCATCTGTAAATGTCAGAGCAAATAAAATTGCCGATGGTACTTACAAAGACACAGTTTCAGGTGGTACTTTCACTGTTTCAGGTGGTCGAATTACCGGTAATATCGGAAGTTCTGGTGTAGCAGTTGTTTATAACCCATCTTCAACTCCTGTTGTAACTCCTACACAGACACCAACTCAAGCTCCAACAGTGGCACCAACACAGCCACAGTATACAAAATATCGTTTAGGTGACGTTAACCTTGATGGTGAAATCAATATTATTGACGCATCAAAGATTCAGTCTCACCTTGCAATGATTAATCCAATTACCGGAACATCTTTAAAGACTGCTGACGTTAATAAAGACTCAAATGTAGATATCGCCGATGCTGCACTTATACAGAGATTTCTTGCTAATATGAGCGCTTCGGGCTCTCATTGTGGAGAATATATTAATGTTGAAGTAGAAAATGTAGTACCTGTACCTGATGTAAAAGGTGATTATGTGTACTATAAAAACACCAGTAACTGGAGCAATGTTATGATTTACTACTGGAGTGACAGTAATTCTAACATGATTAGCTGGCCTGGCGTAAGCATGAAGCATCTATCTGATGATATTTACTACTGCGAAGTGCCTGATGATATTGACTACGTTATTTTTACAAATGGTAGCGGTGATCAGACACAGAATATCAACTTTACTGGTATAAATATGATTTATAACAACGGTAACTGGAGTGCTTATGGTAACGTTGTAAAGCCTACTTCTTCGCCTGTAACTCCAACACAAGCACCAACCACACCACCAACCCAAAGCCCTAATATACCTCAGGGCAATTACATCTATTATAAAAACAACGAAAATTGGGGAGAGGTTAAGGTCTATTATTGGAATGACAACAATTCCGGTATGACTTCGTGGCCTGGTCAACATATGGAACCAATAGGCAATAATGTTTATAGAGCCGAAATACCTAGTGAAGCAACTATGGTTGTATTTAACAATAATAATCAGGGTAAACAATCTTCTGATATCAGGCTCGAAGGAATGAATAAGATTTATGACAATGGTAGTTGGAGTACTTATTATGGATAATTTCAGTTTAGAATTATATATATTGTGAATTTGAACAAAACAAAAATGCTGGATATAGATAGTTTTACTATCAATGAGAAAAACGGAAGCACTTGTGCTTCCGTTTTTTTGTGTTTTTATATTTTATGATTGTTGATAATTCACAAGTAATATTTAAAAAGTTTAGTGTTTATATATGTTGAGAAAACACACAGAAATATAGTAAAATTTAATTACAGATTATAAATTTTAATTAGGAGGATTGCTATGCTCAGACGATTGTTCAGTGTGTTATTATCATTGTGTATTATTTTTTCATCGTGCTTTATACTAACTGATTCTTCTATTATATCTGCAAACGCCGAATCTTCTGTTGATTATGGGTTGACTGAGAATGTGCAGGATGGACAGATTTTACAATGCTGGAACTGGTCTTATGATAATATTAAAGATAATATGGCTACTATAGCAAATCAGGGCTTTTCTGCTATTCAGACTTCTCCACTTCAGGCTACTAAAGAATCCACAAAAGAGAGTTGGAGCAATACAGAAAATTTCTGGGTTTTTTATCAGCCTATTAATTTTAGTATTGAAACAAATTCACGTAGTGCTCTCGGTACAAAAACTGATTTCAAAGAAATGTGTGATGTTGCTCACGAATATGGTATCAAAGTAATTGTAGATACTGTTTTCAATCATCTTGCAAACGGCAACTCTGGAAATACACTAAATTCACAAACACCATCAGATATCAGAAATGATTCCGAATGTTGGCATACTATTACTACTAATATTTCCAATTATTCAAACAGATATGATATTACTCACAACTGTTTAGGCGGGCTTCCTGATCTGAATACCGGTAGTACAAAAGTACAGTCTTATGCGGTTGGTTTTCTCAAGGAATGTATCGATGCAGGTGTTGATGGTTTCCGTTTTGATGCAGCTAAACATATTGAGACACCATCTGATGCTTCAGGTACTAAAAGCGATTTCTGGCCTAATGTATTAAACGAAGCAACTTCTTATGCTCAGTCTACAAGGGGTATCACTCCTTATTATTATGGAGAGATACTGGACAGTACAGGTGGCGTTGATATTTCAGCATATACAAAATATATGAGCGTTACTGATAACCAGACTGGTAATAATATCAGAAATGCTATCAATAGTTCTAACGCGTCAGGCGCTTGCTCTCCATATGTATCTAACGGTGCCTCAACTAATAAGGTAGTACAATGGAATGAGTCGCACGATACTTACGCTGAGGGAAGTTCAAATTATGTATCAGAAATAAATGTTAACAAAACATGGGCTTTAGTCGGTACTCGCAACGAAGTTTGCGGTATGTATCTGGCAAGACCATCGTCTAAGTCAACAAAACTCGGTGTTGCGGACATTACGGGATGGGCTGACCCTGAGGTCAGAGCGATAAATCGCTTTAAAAATCACTTTGTCGGACAGAGCGAATATTTTTCATATTCCGGAAATATTGTTTACAATGAGCGTGGTAATTCAGGCGTAGTACTGGTTAATGTATTGGGTGGTTCAACAACTGTAAATGTTACTGCAAATAAAATGAGTTCTGGCACTTACAAAGATGCTATAACAGGAAATACGTTCACTGTATCAAATGGTAAGATTTCCGGCAGTATTGGTAACACCGGTATAGCGGTTGTATATGATACTTCGTCTGATAATTCTTCTGTAGTTACACCAACTTCACCTACACAACCAGAATTATCAGGTGAAACTAAAACAATTTATGTTGGTGTCATAAAATATATAACAACAACACCTACTTTACATTATTGGAATTATAATAATCTTTCAGGTGACGCACAGCTTGTTTCAACAGGACAAACAGCAGAGTATTCTGTTGGTTCTGATTACTGGTCAAATGAGGCTAAAACATTTTATATTTATAAAGCCGAAATCCCTGTAGAGGCTACAAATTATAAAACTTTTGATGCAACAACGAATTCAAACTGGTCTGAAGAAGAAATTACTGATGCTCAAAATCAGATAATACTCGTATTTGAGTGGAGCGATGAATATCATAATATAACAGCAAATTATCCAAATGACAAACCAACACAAGAGCCAACGCAAGAACCAACACAGCCACCGACAGTTGAACCAACTGAAGCTGAAACAGATGCTCCGACAGAAGAATCGACAACTAATCCTACTAATGAGCCGACACAGTCAGATTTACCTGAAGAGGGATATTATATTGTTGGAAATCTTAACGGCGAAGATAAGTGGAGCGTTGACACTCTCTGTAGTGATAGAAAACTTATACCTTGTACTGATGTAGAAGGTCAGTATATACTTGATTATACTTTTACTAAGGGCGACGAAATAAAGATTATTCATTTTGATGGTGAGTCTATTACGCGTTGGTATAACAGTTCAGGAGATAACTATTCTATTGGATCTTCAAAAGCAGGCGAGTGCACAGTGTACTTCAGACCTGAAGGAAATTCAGATTGGTCATACTATTACTTTACAGCAATAAAAAAGCAAACGCCATCTACCGATGCACCTACTGACGCTCCTACAGATGCACCTACAGAAGCACCAACTGAGGCACCGACAGTGGCACCTACAGATGATCCAACACAGGCACCTACTGAAGCACCAACACAGAGCAGCCCGATAAAGATAACTAACATAAAGACAACACCAAGTGCAACCAATATATTGTTAACATGGGATGAAATAGAAGGTGCTGTTAAGTACTGGGTATACAAATATAACGAAACAACAGGAACATGGGCATCATCAGCATCATCATATACAAATAGTGCAGTAGTTAAAAAATTGGACGACAACACAACATATCAGTTCAAGGTGATCTGCAAATTGAGTAACGGAAAATACTTGGACGTTAAATATGCAGATGTAATAACAGCAACAACATCAGCTCCGGTTGCAACAAGCAGTATAACAGCAAAAGGAAACATAATTGATGCATTGGTTGAATGGGAGCCGATTGAGGGAGCAACAAAGTATTGGGTACACAGAGCAACATCACCGGATGGACCGTTCTATATACATAATTCATCATATGAACCAAAGCTGATGGTAAAGCGACTCAAGCCTGATACAACATACTACTTCAAAGTAACAGCACTAACAAGCAACAATGGAATCTCAAGCATATCAGATGTCAATGACTCACCAATGACAAGTACAACAACAAAGTCAGCGCAATTGATAACGTTAAACGCAAATGACATAACATCAAATACAATATCAATAAGCTGGCCAGCACATGAAAATGCAGAGAAATATTGGTTAAAGTATTCAACAACAACAAACGATACAAAGCTAACCGATGAGTGGAAAGTAGTAGGCAGTACAACAGATCTTAATAATCTTAATTTTACATACAAAAACCTGAGTAAAGCAACAAACTATTACTTAAGTGTAGCAGTAAAATACACAGATGAGACTGGCACACTACGAGTAGAAGACTATATACCACTACAAGTAAGAACACTGTATTCTGATGATAATTTCTTAAGTTTCGAGAAGGTGAATGATACAACGCTTAAAATAACACTACCAAGTGACTTAGGAGCACAGAAAACATGGGTATATGCTTATGATACTGATGGTAATTTTGTAACGATGAACAGTACTAAAACCAACACCGTAAACCTCATAAACATAACTAATGTTGAAGACTATACATATAGAGTGCAAATACTTGATGCAAATGGTTTTATCGGATATGTAACACCACCAGGTGGATTTAATTACAAAGAATAATATAGAAAAAACGACAAGCATATGCTTGTCGTTTTTTCTATACCAGATGTTTGAATTCTTCAAATTTATAACATAACGTATCTTTGCTATGACTGTCGCTTGACAAAATAAATGTGGCATTATTGTTTTTCAGATAATTATATATCTGTTTGCTAGGATAAGGAATAGTTTTGTATTTTCTTGATATAGCACCTGTGTTTATCTCAAACACCTTATCTGTTTTAATAAGTTTGTCACACGCCTTTTTGTATGCAGCAACATACCGTTCTTCATATTCGTCAAACAAACAGTTTTGTTCATTAAATTTTGTGATTAAATCAATGTGTCCGATAATATCAGCGCCAGTTTTGCTAATTACATCAGCTACTGTTTCATAATAACACTCAATCAGTTTATATATATCACCATCAAAATATTTTTTTGCAGCATTAGTTAAAATCTCTGGTGATTCATCTACAGGAATGTAATTATTATCTACTTTGATGTAATGTACAGAACCGATAACATAGTCATAATCATCTATGTTTTCACTTGAGTAATAATCTTGTTCAATTCCTAATAGAACATCAATTTTATCTTTGTATTTATCTTTCAGTTCTATAATAGTGTTTTTGTACTCCTGAATTTTTTCCTTTTTTATGCAGTAACTTTCATCAAACGGGGTGTAGGAGTGGTCAGAAAAACCAATTTTTCTAAGCCCTTGATTTATTGCAGAAACTACTATTTCTTCAGGAGAATTGCTACCATCACTAAATAAAGAATGAATGTGTAAATCAACTCTGTTCATCAGGTCATTTTCTCCTGCTTAACCTTATGGTCGATGACGTGTCTTGAAGCCAGCTCTTTGTGTATATCTTCAAGGGAGATTCCCTGTTCAATCATCATCACCATCACATGATAAGCCAGATCAGCGATTTCGTATATAGTTTCTTTTTTATCATTGTCTTTAGCGGCTATAATAACTTCTGTACACTCTTCGCCGATTTTTTTAAGAATTTTGTCAAGGCCTTTTTGAAACAGATATGTTGTATATGAACCTTCTTTTTCATCAGTTTTTCTACCTTCTATAAGTTTCATAAGACCTTCGTATGAAAACTCGTGTCGATCGTCACTCTGAAAAACCTCATTATTAAAGCATGATTTTGTGCCCAGATGACAAGCAGGACCTTCAGGCTCTACCATAACAACTAATGCGTCATTGTCACAGTCCGAAGTGATAGAAACAATATGCTGATAGTTACCACTTGTTTCGCCTTTAAGCCAGAGCTGCTGTCTTGATCTACTGTAAAAACATGTCAGTTCTTTTTCTATAGATATTTCAAGGCTTTCTTTGTTCATATATGCCAATGTTAATACCTGCTTTGTTACTGCGTCTACAATAATCGCAGGAATTAAACCTTTTTCATCAAATTTCAGATTATCAATATCTATCATTTTAATTCTCCTTAAGTAAGTCTTGTCAGAATGCCAGCATTCTTCATTTCTTGTTTTAAATCAGATATTTTAACTTCGCCAAAATGGAATATTGATGCGGCAAGTCCGGCATCAACTTTTGGTAATGTGTTAAACAATGTTATGAAATCGTCGATTTTTCCGGCTCCACCTGATGCTATAACAGGAACATTTACAGCGTCACAAACAGCCTCAAGCATCTCAAGATCAAAGCCTTGTTTTACACCGTCAGTGTCAATCGAATTCAGTACAACTTCACCAGCGCCATTGTTTACACAACGTTTTATCCATTCAATAGCTTCCATACCGGTGTTTTCTCTGCCACCTTTAGCAAAAACACGGAATTCACCATCCACGCGCTTTACATCAGCAGAAATAACAACACATTGGTCGCCATAAAGTTTTGCAGCTTCATAAATAAGATTTGGATTTTTAATTGCACCTGAATTAACTGACACTTTGTCGGCACCGCATTTTAATACTCTGTCAAAATCTTCAATGGTATTAATACCACCACCGACAGTAAGTGGAATAAATACGCTTTTTGCTGTTTCACAAAGTATATCAGTAAACAGTTTTCTTCCGTCAGAAGATGCGGTTATATCATAAAAAACAAGTTCATCAGCACCACAGTCACTATAATACTTTGCAAGTGAGATAGGGGAGGAAACATCATTTAATCCCTCAAAATTGACTCCCTTTACTACGCGTCCGTCTTTAACATCAAGACAAGGTATAATTCTTTTTGTAATCATCGTGCCACCTCAATTGCTTGTGAGATATCTATTGCACCTGTGTAGTATGCTTTGCCGATAATCGCACCATGAATATCAAGTTCTTTGAGTTTTCTGATATCTTCTATTGATGAGACACCACCGGATGCTATCAGATTAATATTAAACTTTTTGCTCAGTTCTCTATATAATTCATGGTTTGTACCTTGCATAGCTCCATCTTTAGAAATATCAGTGCAAATAATCGTTTTAACACCGATATTCTGCATTTTTTCACAAAAATCAAATGCATTGATATTTGATTTTTCTGTCCATCCTTTAATTGCCACAAAACCATCTTTGATATCAATACCAACAGCTATCTTGTCGCCGTATTTTTGTACTGCTTTTTCAACAAAACCTTCTGTAGTAACAGCAGCCGTACCCAAAATTACTCTATCAAGCTTTGCTGTATTAAGGTACAAATCGATAGTTAGCATATCTCTGATTCCGCCACCAACTTCACAGAAGAGGTTTGTTTCTTTCTTAATCTGTGCAATCGACTGAAAATTTGACAGTTCGCCTTTTTGTGCGCCCTCCAAATCGACAATATGTATATGAGTAGCACCAAACTTTTTGAAACAATTAGCAACTTCAAGAATATTATCGTTATATATAGTCATTTGTTCGTAATCGCCTTTGTACAAACGGACGGCTTTTGAATTGTACACATCTATTGCTGGGTAAATTATCATATTGAGTTCTCCTTGAGATTGATAAATGATTTAAGTATTTTGAGTCCTATATTACCACTCTTTTCAGGGTGAAACTGACATCCGTATATGTTTTTGTTTGCAACAGCGGCTGTCAGTGTTGCTCCGTACTCTGTTGTGGCAATAATAGACTCATCGCAGTTTGTTGCGTAATAGGAGTGTACAAAATAAACGCAATCTCCATTTTTGATATCAGCAAAAATAGGGGACGGGTCATTGCTTAAAGCAAGAGGATTCCAGCCTATGTGAGGAATTTTTAAATCTTGCGATACAGCGTCTTTAATTGGAACTATATCACCTTTGATAAGACCAAGTCCCTTGTGCTCGCCGTACTCGAAGCTTTTGTCAAACAGTAGCTGCATACCAAGACAAATACCCATCAAAGGTTTACCTTTTTTTGCAAGTTCACAAATAACAGTATCAAGTTTAGTATCCCTGAGCTTTTTTGCAGCATCTTCAAACGCCCCGACACCTGGTAATATAATCTGATCAGCACTTTCAATCTGTTTAACATCATTTGTTATTATAACATCAGCACCGATAGCTGAAAGTGAACTTTTTAAAGAAAACAGATTACCTACACCGTAATCAACAATAGCTACCATTATAAAACACCCTTTGTAGACATAATATCATCAGAAAACTTGCTGTCTATTTCTACTGCTGTTTTAATACTTCTTGCAATAGACTTGAAAGCACCCTCTATGATGTGATGTGAGTTTGAACCATCAAGCTGCTTGATGTGCAATGTGCATTCGCAGTTTCTGACAAAACCGAGCCAGAATTCTTCTACAAGCTCTGTATCAAAATTACCGACCTTATCAGTCAGAATGTTAAGGTCATAATTAAGATAGCTTCTGCCTGAAAAATCAACTGCAGAAAGAATAAGCGATTCATCCATAGGAAGAATCATATATCCGTAGCGGTTAATCCCTTTTTTGTCAGATAGAGCTTCTTTGAACGCTAATCCCAAAGAAATTCCTATATCTTCAACTGTGTGGTGGTCATCAACTTCGATATCACCCTCACATGTAATATCAAGATCAAATCTGCCGTGTTTAGCAAATAATGTAAGCATATGATCCAGAAAACCACAGCCGGAATTTATGTTACCTGTACCGTTACCGTCTAAATTGAGTTTAAGATATATATCTGTTTCAGCAGTTTTTCTTTTAATAGTTGCTGTTCTCACAATAATTCCTCCAGTACTTTTTCTAAAGTATTAATAAAAACAATCATTTGTTTTTCACTTCCAACAGTAATTCTGTTGTACTCATTAAGTCTTTCAGCATTGAAATGGCGAACCAGCACACCTTTTTCTTTGAGTTTCAAGTATATTTGTTCGCCGTCTGCGTCTTTATGCTTTGCAAAAATAAAATTTGCCTTTGAATCGGTCATTTCAAAACCAAGTTTTTTGAGTTTATCAACTGTCCATTCTCTTGTTTTTATTATTTTATTGCAGTTTTGTTTAGTGTACTGCTCATCAATCAGAGAGCCTATACCTGCTTGCATAGTCATCGAATTGACATTATATGGATTTGTTGAGTATTTTATAGTGTTTAGATCCTTGAT
The DNA here is from genome assembly GCA_045604645.1 of Ruminococcus sp. Taxonomy (GTDB): domain Bacteria; phylum Bacillota; class Clostridia; order Oscillospirales; family Acutalibacteraceae; genus Ruminococcoides. The sequence continues at coordinate 42,525 of JAZUOM010000032.1, forward strand.
AAGTGATTTACATCCAATACCAAAGCCAAGTCTGGCACCTGCGAGAGAACGTGATTTCGAAAACGTCTGTGTAACGAGCAGGTTATCATATTTATGTAGCAGATGTACAGCGCTTTGTGCACCAAAATCTACATACGCTTCATCTATTACAACGACGTTGTCAGGGTTGTTTTTAACAATACTTTCAATTTCTTCTATTGAAAGAGCAATACCTGTTGGTGCGTTTGGGTTAGCAATAAAAATTGTTCCTTTTGCATTAAAATAATCTTCAATATTGATAGTAAAATCAGTGCTTAGCGGAATTTGCTTATACTTAATATTGTTAAGTTGAGCAAAAACCGGATAGAACCCATATGTTATATCAGGAAACACAGCAGGTGTATTGTCGTCACAAAAAGCCATAAAAGCAAAGTTTAAAACTTCGTCAGAACCATTTGTGAATATAATTTCATCGCAACTTACACCAAATTTGTCACATGCTATGTTTACTAAATCCCTGCATTCAGGGTCGCAGTACAACATAAGCTTGCCGGTTGACTTGTTCACACATTCGATGACTTTATCAGATGGGGGAAAAGGCGACTCGTTAGTATTAAGTTTTACATATTGCAGGTCTTTAGGTTGTTCACCGGGAGTATACGGTGTCAAAGACTTGAGTTTTTGACTAAAATACTTACTCACTTTATTCCTCCGTGCGGATAATTGCACTCTTTGCATGTGCAGTCAGACCTTCTTTTTGTGCAAAGAAAGCGACATCGCTTGCTACTTTGCTGAGTGCATCTTTTGTATAATAGGTGTATTGTGTCTTTTTAATAAAATCATCAACTGATAAAGGGCTTGAGAACTTTGCTGTACCTGATGTAGGCAGTGTGTGGTTAGGACCGGCAAAATAATCGCCTAAAGCTTCAGGACAATTTCTTCCCATGAATATTGAACCCGCGTGACGAATACTGTCAAGATAATCAAATGGGTTGTCCACACAAAGTTCCAAGTGTTCAGGTGCTATTTCGTTTGAAATTTCAATAGCTTGCTCTAAATTATCAGCAACAATAATTTTTCCGTTGTTATCGATTGATTCTCTTGCGATTTGTGAACGTTCAAGCTGTGGAATTTGGATTTCGAGTTCTTTTTGAACATCCTGTGCTAGTTGCATAGAGTCAGTAATAAGCACAGCACTAGCCATTTTATCATGTTCTGCCTGAGATAGCAAATCAGCAGCAGCGTAGCGTGGGTTAGTGTTGCTGTCTGCAATAATCAGTATTTCACTAGGACCTGCTATCATATCAATAGATACCTGTCCAAAAACCTGCTTTTTGGCTTCGGCAACAAAGGCATTTCCCGGACCAACAATCTTGTCTACTTTTGGTATTGACTCAGTTCCATAAGCTAAAGCAGCTACAGCTTGTGCGCCACCGACTTTGAAAATTTTATCAACTCCTGCTACCTTAGCGGCAGCAAGAATAACAGGGTTTACTTTTCCGTTTGCTGATGGAGGTGTAACCATAACAACTTCTTTACATCCTGCGATTTTTGCAGGAATTGAGTCCATCAAAACTGTCGAAGGATAAGCAGCGGTTCCGCCAGGTACATATAAACCTGCTTTGTCAACAGGGATGATTTTCTGGCCAATTACTACGCCGTTATTATCGTTTATTATAAAACTGTTTCTGACTTGTTTTTCGTGAAAAGCTTTTATGTTGTTTGCTGCTTTTTGAAGTATTTCGAGAAATTTCGGCTCAACATTCAGTACTGCTTCGTTGATTTCTTCTTCAGATACCTGCAATTCAGTGAGTTTTGCCTTATCAAATTTTTCACAATACTCAAATAACGCTTTATCACCATTGCTTTTAACATTTTTTATGATATCAGCAACAATTTCTTCAACATTCATTGTAGACTGCACTCTTGAAAATACATCTGCTGAATCAACTTCGCTGAATTTAAGAATCTTAATCATTATTACGCCTCCATCTGCGCAGAGATTTCTTTAACAATCTTATCAATAGATTGGTTTTTAAACTTATAACTTGATTTGTTAGCAATCAGTCTTGCACTGATTGGCACTATAGTTTCAAAAACTTCAAGATTATTTTCTCTTAGTGTAGTGCCTGTTTCTACAATATCTACAATAACATCAGACAAGCCGAGAATAGGTGCGATCTCAATCGAACCATTTAGGTGTATAATATCTATATCTCTACCTTTTGATAAATAAAACTGCTTAGCAATATTTGAGAATTTTGTAGCAACACGCAAGGTGCGCTGTGTGTTATCCCTGAAATCTTTTTTAGCTGCTACAGCCATTCTGCATTTTCCTATATCAAGATCAAGCAGTTCATATATTTCCGGTTCATATTCAAGCAGGATATCCTTACCGGCTACGCCGATATCGGCAGCACCACGCTCAACATATATAGCAACATCAGACGGTTTTACCCAGAAATATCTAACGCCGAGTTCTTTGTTTTCAAATATAAGCTTTCTATTGTTTTCTTTGATAGATGGACACTCAAAACCTGCTTTTTCAAACATATCATATACTTTTTCTCCAAGCCTTCCTTTTGGAAGTGCAACGTTTAGTATTGAATTCAAGTTATTCCACCTCACAATCATTGATACTTACACATTTTTTATATTTCAGGTTATCCGGAATTTTTTTGCACGCATAAACACTTTGACCGGATAACAGAAGGGAAGATACTCTGCTGTTTAAAATACTTGTATCACAATTATCGCTGTACAACAACATTAAATCAACATCGTATTCATTTGCGTTGATATCAAGCATATCAAGCATATCAAGATAAACAGCAAAACCAACAGCTTTGGATTTTCTCTTCATCTTTTGCATAAGCTTATCATACTGGCCACCTGACAGTACACTGGTAGGTATGCCTTCAATAAAACCTTTAAACACAATGTTATTATAATAATGAGTGTCAGATATTACAGAAAAATCAATGTTTATCATTTCTCTTACATCTTCATCAAGTGCTAAGATGATATCTTCTAATTCCTTTATTGAAGATGTATCTACAAACTCAGGTAGTTTACTATATAAATCATTGATTATGCACTCAGGTTTTCCTGACATTGTTGCAATAGTTTTAAGTATCTCTGCGTTTTCATAGGATATTTCAAGTTCGCTACAAAGTTTTAGTAATTCGTGAGGATTCTTCTCACCGATACACTTGAATATATCATTTCTTGAATACTGTGGAACATTGAATTTATCAAGTAAAGAATTGATTATACCAAGATGTGATACATCAAGCACACAATTATCAGAAATCTTTTTAAGACTTTTGCTAGCAAGTGTAATTACTTCACACAAATTATAATTATCAATATCTCCAAAGCACTCAAGCCCTATTTGCATTATCTCTTTAAAGGTGTTTGTACCTTTAGAAATGCGATATACGTTTTCGTTGTAAAAAACCTTTTGTATACTTTCAGGGTCATCTTTGATATTCTTGATAATTGACAGTGTGACGTCAGGCTTTAAAGCCATCAGTTTGCCGTTTGTATCTGTAAAAGTAATAACGCTGTCTGAAATTAAGAAATCCTTGTTTTTGGCATAAAGGTCATATTCTTCGAATTTACTCATTTTGTATTGAGAGTAACCTCTGTTTGTAAATAAAGAGCGTAATTCAAAAGTGACTTTTTCATTAAAAGACAAAGAAAAATTGTTTTTGTTCATTATTTATTCTCCTTTTCTTTTAATCTGTCAATAGCAATACGATATCCGCCGCTACCGTAATTCAAGCACTTACTTACTCTACCTATTGTCGCTGTGCTAACATCGACTTTTTCGGCAATCTTCTGATAACTGTATCCTTCATCAAGTAAAATAGCAGTGTCAAGTCTTTGTGATAAATCCTGAATTTCCTTAATAGTACAAATATCATCAAAATACGCATAACACTCTTCAATAGTCTTGAGATTCAGTATTGATTCAAACAATCTGTCAACAGATGCGCTTTTAAATTTCATAAAATCATCCCTTGTTAATTTATCGTTTTAACATAATACCACTTTACTTTGCTAAAGTCAATAATTAAATATATAATATTTTATCAATAGGAATAATTGATTTTATGTGATTTATACAATATAATCAAAAAAGAGGTGATTATCAATGTTATCTTTTGAAAGTGACTATATTCAGGGTGCACATCAAGCGATTTTGCTGAGATTACAGGAAACAAATATGGAGCCGTTGTCCGGCTATGGTGAAGACAAGTATACTAAATCAGCTAAAGAAAAGATTAAATCTGCTTGTGATAAAGATGTACAGGTTCATTTTTTGAGTGGTGGTACTCAAACCAATCAGGTCGTAATTGATTCTGTATTAAAACAATACGAGGGTGTTATATGTGCAAATAGTGGACATATCAACACTCATGAAGCGGGTGCTATTGAATTTACTGGTCATAAAGTAATCGGCTTACCTCATACTGATGGCAAAATTACACCCCAAGTACTCGCATCGTATTTGACTGGTTTTTTTGCTGATGAAAATTACGAGCACGCAACAATACCCGGTATGGTGTATATATCACATCCAACAGAATATGGCACATTGTATACAAAAGAAGAGTTGACGCAAATATCAAACATCTGCAAAGAATATGAACTTAATTTGTATATTGATGGTGCAAGACTTGGTTACGGACTTATGAGTGACAGCTCTGACCTTAGTTTAAAGGACATAGCATTGTTGTGTGATGTGTTTTATATCGGAGGAACAAAAGTAGGTGCACTATGTGGTGAGGCTGTTGTATTTACTCACAATAATACACCAAAGCATTTCTTCTCTAGTATCAAACAACACGGCGCACTTCTGGCAAAAGGCAGGTTGCTTTCTGTTCAGTTTGACACACTGTTTACTGACAATCTGTATTTTAAAATAAGTCGTCATGCTATAGAGATGGCTGATATTTTAAGAAAAGCATTTGTAAATAAAGGTTATGAGTTTTTTATCAATAACGATACTAACCAGATTTTTGTAATACTTGATAATGATAAATTAAACGAACTCAAAAAGTCAGTAGGTTTCGGATTTTGGGAACAGTATGATGAAAATCACACTGTCGTAAGATTTGCTACCAGCTGGGCTACTACTATTGAAGATGTACAAAAATTGATTTCGCTTTTGTAATTTTATTTCAATTGACTATGCAAAAAGGATATAGTAAAATAGTAATCAAGTTATAAAAGTTTCTTTATGATTAAAGAAAAATAAAAAGGGGATGGGTCTAATGCCTAAATTTTGCGGAAACTGCGGTTCTATGATTGACGAAACCACAAATCTGTGTCCTGTGTGCGATGTTGAAGAGAAAACTGTTGCTGTTGAGGCTGTGTCACAGCCGGTTGCTATGCGTAACGATTATCCACAGCAAAGTTACCAACAACAAACCGCGCAGGTTTATACTGAACCAGCAGTTGCAGCACCACAACAAAACTTTATAGAAGAACCAAACAAAAAGGCTAAAAAGCAAAAGAAGACTAAGCCTGCTAAACAAAAGAAAGCAAACAAAGATAGTAATAAATCAGGACTTACTGTTTTTTTGACTATTCTGCTTACTATTTGTCTGTTTATAACCAGCATACTTGCTGTTGTTATTTACGACATCAGAAACGCAGTCAAAAAAGGTAATTGTGAAGATTTGTTTGATAATATTGATGTCGTTTCTGCTTTGGAAAATTCAAATACCAAAGCAGCGAAGAATCTTGATAAATTCTATGGTTTTCTTTATGAAGGCTATGATATTGATATGACTGACAAAAAACTCGAGGAGTTTATTGAGGATTCTACTGTTAAAAGGTACGCCGCTAATAAGGTTTCGTATTTTGCAAAAGAGTTGTTTAAAGGTGACAAAGCTAAAATAGAAATCAGAGTTTCAGAAATCGTTGAATTGCTTGAAGATAATGAAGACCTTATCGATGATGAATTTGATGTTTATCTTACATACGATGAAATGTATGAGATAGCAGAATGGATATTGCCTGATGGTGATGTTGAAGTAATTAACACAAAATCTATACCAACACTCGCAACTGTATTAAGATTTTCGCTATCTTACTTTGCTATTATATTCTTTGCTCTATTAAGTGCTTTGTTTATATTTATGATGATAAAGAACAATCTTTTACAGGCTCTGCTTGGCACAGGTATCAATTTTATAACTATTGGTGCGTTAACCGGTATTGTCTATATAATTACATTAATCACACCTTTATGGGAAACTATTGCAAGTGCATCAATTATATTGACAATTATCGGCAATATGTTTGCAATCAACGCTATCTTCAGTGCTATTTTATTTGGCGTAGGTGTTTTACTGCTTGTTGCCAGAAAAGTCACACTTGTTATTTTGTCAAAAAAATCAAAAGCGTAACAGAATTAATTGCCATCACATTGATTTTGTGGTGGCAATTTATTTTTTTATTCATAATCGGAAATTTAAATTGTTAGTTTACACAATGTTTATTTGTATTTTTAAATATATTTATATTTTTTGTAAAAGTAATAAATTTGAGGGTGCTTTTTGTTGACACTATTATCTTAAAGTGATATAATTAAGAAAATCTTTAAAGCGATACAGAGAGATCGGTAAGATTTGAGCAAAACATATTTATCTGCGTATCTTGCACTTGTTTTTTTGAGTTCAAAGCCTTACTGTTTTTTCAGTGAGGCTTTATATTTTTTAGGAGGAACGTGCTATGGAAAAATTAATCAAAGCAAACATTATCGGTGATTCCTCTTTTGTATCTGACATAACAGAGCGTTTGTCAGGTGATTGTGCTTTTGCCAAATTTAATAATTCTAATTTAACAATTTTACCCGGTTTTTGCGATGTACACGTACATTTTCGCGAACCGGGTTTTTCTTATAAAGAAACAATCAAAACTGGTTCTTTAAGTGCAGCCAGAGGCGGTTACACCGCAGTGTGTACTATGCCGAACTTAAATCCTGTACCTGACAGCATAGAAAATCTCAGAAAACAACTTGACTTGATTAATAGCGATGCTGTTATTTCAGTTTATCCATATGGGTCTATTACGGTTTCTCAAAACGGACTTGAGCTTTCGGATATGGATGGTATATCAAAGGACGTTATTGCGTTTTCTGATGACGGTCGCGGTGTCCAATCCGATGATATGATGAAAAATGCAATGATTAAGGCTAAATCACTTGATAAAATGATTGTTGCTCATTGTGAAGTAAACGAACTTCTCAAAGGCGGATACATTCATGACGGTGTATATGCTAAAGAGCACGGTCATAGGGGCATCTGCAGCGAAAGTGAGTATGCGCAGATAAAAAGAGATATCGAACTTGTTGAAAAAACAGGGTGCAAATATCATGTTTGTCACATCTCAACAAAAGAGAGTGTTCAGCTTATAAGAGAAGCGAAGAACAGGGGAGTTGACATCACCTGTGAAACAGGTCCGCATTACCTTGTTCTTGATGAAAACGACCTTAAAGAAGACGGCAAATTCAAAATGAATCCACCGCTAAGGTCCACAGAAGACAGGCTGGCTTTAATCGAGGGCATTGTTGATGGTACGATTGATATGATAGCTACAGACCACGCACCACACAGTGCTACAGAAAAGTCAAAAGGTCTTAAAGACAGTGCATTTGGAATTGTGGGTCTCGAGACTGCTTTTCCTGTTATCTACACAAAACTCGTTAAAACAGGTATTATCACGCTTGAGAAAGCTGTTGAGCTTCTGTGTTTAAATCCAAGAAAACGATTCAATATTCCATTTGACTCAAGTTTTAGTGTCTGGGATTTAAGTGATGAGTTTGTTGTTGACCCGACCGAGTTTTTATCAATGGGAAAAGCTACACCGTTTGAGGGCTCGGTTTTATCAGGTAAATGTATTGCTACTGTATATAATGGAAAAATAGTATATAAAGGATAAACCTTTCGATAAATTCAACGCCGTTAAGGCTAGTTAGGAGATAATTATGGCAAAGAGAACAGACATTAAAAAGGTACTTATCATTGGTTCCGGACCGATTGTTATTGGTCAGGCTGCAGAATTTGACTATGCAGGCACACAGGCTTGTTTAGCACTTAAAGAAGAAGGCTATGAAGTTGTGCTTGTAAACTCAAACCCTGCAACAATTATGACTGATACTACAATCGCTGACAAAGTTTACATGGAGCCTTTGACACTCGAATATGTTGCAAAAATCCTCAGATATGAAAGACCGGATGCTATTGTTCCTGGTATTGGTGGACAAACCGGTCTTAACCTTGCTATGCAACTCGAAAAAAAGGGCGTACTCAAAGAATGTGGCGTTGAGTTGCTTGGTACATCTAGCGAAAGTATCGAAAGAGCTGAGGACAGAGATTTGTTTAAACAGCTTTGTGAATCAATCGGCGAGCCTGTTATCCCATCAGAGATAACATATAACATTGAAGAGGCAAAAGCAGCTGCTTGCCGTATTGGTTATCCGGTAGTTCTTCGTCCTGCTTTCACTCTTGGTGGTACAGGCGGCGGCTTTGCTAATAACGAAAAAGAACTTGAAGATATCGGCCTTAATGCTTTCAAGCTTTCTCCTGTACATCAGGTTCTTATCGAAAAGAGCGTAAAAGGTTACAAAGAAATCGAATTTGAAGTTATGCGTGACTCAGAGGATACTGCAATAACAATCTGCGGTATGGAGAACATCGACCCTGTTGGTGTTCATACAGGTGACTCACTTGTTGTTGCTCCTATCCTTACACTAAACGACCACGACCTCAAGATGCTCAACGATAGTGCAATTAAACTTATCAGAGAGCTTAAGATCGAGGGTGGCTGTAACGTACAGTTCGCTTTAAATCCTCATTCAAGCGAGTATTTTTTAATTGAGGTTAACCCACGAGTATCACGCTCATCTGCTCTTGCTTCAAAAGCATCAGGTTACCCAATCGCTCGTGTTACTGCTAAAATTGCTATGGGTATGGCATTAAGAAATATCGAAATCGCTAACACTAACGCTTCTTTTGAACCAAGACTTGACTATATCGTCGCTAAACTCCCAAGATTCCCATTTGATAAATTCACTACAGCTTCAAATATTCTTGATACACAAATGAAAGCTACCGGTGAGGTTATGGGTATCGGCTCAAATCTTGAGGAATGTCTGCTTAAGTCAGTGCGTTCACTTGAAACCGGTGTGTGTCACTACTATATGGCAAAATTCTCAGATATGCCTACTGATGAACTTTATGAGTATATTTCACAGTTTAAAGATGACAACATTTTTGCAGTAACTGAATTGTTGCGCAGAAACGAATCAATCGAAAAAATCAACGATGTTACAAAAATCACTCCATATTTCCTTGAAGCATTCAAGAACATCGTAGATATGGAAAACAAACTAAAAAACAACAAAGACGACCTGCTTGTTTTACTTGAAGCTAAGAAAATGGGCTTCTGTGACAAGTTTATTGCCAGCTTGTGGGACAAGACAGAACTTGATATCTACAATATTCGTAGAGAAAACAATATGTATCCTGTATTCAGAATGGTTGATACATGTCACACAAACGCATATATTCCATACTTCTATTCCTCATACACAGGCGAGAACGCATCACGCTTAACTGATAAAAAGAAGATTGTGGTGCTCGGTGCTGGCCCTATCCGTATCGGTCAGGGTGTTGAGTTTGACTACTCAACAGTACACGCTGTTTCGACCATCAAGCGTTCTGGTTACGAAGCTATCATCATTAATAATAACCCTGAAACTGTTTCAACCGACTATACTACTGCCGATAAGCTTTATTTTGAACCACTTACCCCAGAAGATGTTATGAACATCATTGAGTTCGAAAAACCGGAGGGTGTAGTGGTATCGCTCGGCGGTCAGACTGCTATTAACCTTGCAGAACCACTTATGAAGCGTGGAGTCAAAATTATTGGTACTGATTGTGAAGCTATCAATAGAGCAGAGGATAGAGGTTCGTTTGAGAAAATCCTTAAAGAACTCAATATTCCACAGCCACAGGGTGTTGCTGTTACAAATATCGAAGATGGTGTAAAAGCTGCTCAAGAAATCGGCTATCCTGTTCTTGTCAGACCAAGTTTCGTTCTTGGTGGTCGTGCAATGCAGATTGTAGCAAAAGAGGAACAGCTAAGACAGTATCTCAAAACAGCTGTTGAAATCGACGTAGATAAGCCTGTTCTTGTTGACAAATATCTGCAGGGCAAAGAAGTAGAGGTAGACGCTATTTGTGACGGCAGAGATGTTTTTGTACCAGGTATTATGGAACTTGTTGAGCGCACTGGTATTCACAGCGGTGACTCAATCAGTGTATATCCGTCTGTAAGCATTTCCGATAAAGTCAAAGGCACTATCTTAAGATATACAAAAATGCTCGGTCTTGGTATTGGTATCAAGGGTCTGTATAATATTCAGTTTATTGTTGACGATAAGGACGATGTTTATATTATCGAGGTTAACCCACGTTCTTCTCGTACTGTTCCTTTCCTTTCAAAGGCTACAGGATATTCTCTTGCTGATATCGCAACTGAGGTTATCCTTGGTATGAGCTTGAAAGAACTTGGTATCTTTGATTTATATCCGGAAGAAAAGAAACGCTACTATGTAAAAGTACCTGTATTCTCATTCAATAAAATCAAAGGTCTTGATGCTTATCTTTCACCTGAAATGAAATCAACCGGTGAAGCAATAGGCTATGACAAAAAACTCCATCGTGCAATGAGCAAAGCACTCATCGCAGGTGGTATGAACATCCAGAACTACGGCACTGTGCTTGTAACACTTGCAGACGAAGATAAGGAAGAAGCACTTCCGCTTGTAAGACGTTTCTACGATATGGGCTTTAATATCGAGGCTACTATTGGAACGGCAACTTTCCTCAAAGAAAACGGAATCCGCACAAAAATCCGTGGCAAAATCAGCGAGGGTTGTGAAGAGATTCTTGATTCAATCCGTGCAGGTTATGTAAGTTGTGTAATTAACACAAGAGCAGTAATGTCCGGTATTCACTATGACGATGGTGCTGTTATTCGCCGTTGTGCTGTAGAAAACGGCGTTGCTCTTTACACATCGCTTGACACAGTCAAGATTGTTCTCGATGTATTGGAAGAAATCACTAACAAAGTTTCAACCATTGATGCTGACTGATTAGGAGTTAATATGAAACAAGGCTTATTCACTATTGCTTATAACATTCCATTGACAAGCAATGTATATAAAATGAAACTGGTAGGCGATGTGAGCGACATCACATCATCCGGACAGTTTATAAACATTAAGTTGGATGGACTCTATTTGCGTAGACCTATCTCTGTATTTGATAAAGACAACGACAGTGTCACAATCATATACAAGGTCGTCGGTAAGGGCACACAACTTATGTCAGAACTTTGTGCAAATGATACTTTGGATGTCCTTACTGGACTTGGTAACGGATATGATACCTCACTTTGTAAAGAGCACGCAGTGCTTCTTGGCGGTGGTGTAGGCGTACCTCCAATGTATATGCTGTGCAAAGAACTCATCAGCAGTGGCAAAAAAGTATCTGTTATACTCGGTTTTAACACAAAAGATGAGGTTTTCTGCGAAGATGACTTTATTAATCTTGGTGCTGATGTAACTGTCACTACTGTTGATGGTTCATACGGAATCAAAGGTTTTGTAACAGACGCTCTGCCACAAAATTATGACCATTTCTTTACGTGTGGACCTGAACCAATGCTCAAAGCGGTTTATAAAGCCACAAATACTTCTGGTCAGTTTAGTTTTGAAGAAAGAATGGGCTGTGGATTTGGCGCTTGTATGGGCTGCTCATGCAAAACAATCACAGGATACAAGCGTATCTGCAAAGACGGTCCTGTCCTCAAAAAGGAGGAAATATTATGGGAAGATTAAATGTTAATCTTTGCGGTATCGAACTTGATAACCCTGTTATCCCTGCAAGCGGTACTTTTGGTTATGGCTACGAATACGCAGATTTATATGATATAAATATTCTTGGTACTTTTTCTTTCAAAGGTACTACAAAAGATCCGCGCTTTGGTAATCCTACTCCTAGAATTGCCGAGTGCTATAGCGGTATGATAAACGCTGTAGGACTCCAGAATCCTGGTGTTGAAAAAGTTGTTGCAGAAGAATTACCTAAACTCAAAAAGTGTTTTAATAAAAAAGTAATGGCGAATGTAGGCGGATTTTCTGTCGATGAATACGTTTACACCGCAAAGAAACTAGATGAACAAGAACAGGTTGGTTGGATAGAAGTTAATATCAGTTGTCCTAATGTGCATGGTGGCGGAATAGCTTTCGGTACTTCACCAGAAGCTGCTGCAAGTATAACAAAAGCAGTTAAAGAAGCTGTGAGTAAACCTGTTATTGTAAAGCTTTCACCTAATGTTACCGATATTGTTGCTATTGCAAAAGCGGTAGAAGAAGCCGGTGCTGACGCTATCAGCCTGATTAACACTATGCTCGGTATGCGTATTAACTTGCGTACTAAAAAGCCTGTGATTGCTAATAAAATGGGAGGTTTCTCCGGACCTGCTATTTTCCCGGTAGCACTCAGAATGGTATATCAGGTCGCACACGCTGTTAATATTCCTGTTATCGGTATGGGCGGTGTGTCATCTGCTGAGGATGTTATTGAGATGATGCTCGCAGGTGCAACCGCAGTTCAGGTAGGTGCCGCAAACCTAGTGGATCCATATGCTTGTAAAGATATAATTGAGAAATTACCACAGGTAATGGATAAATATAACATAAAAAATCTGAGTGAAATTATAGGAGGAGTTAAGTAATGGGAAGAGATGTAATTATTGCTTGTGACTTTTCAAGTGCTGAGGCTTGTTTCAGTTTTCTTGATAAGTTTACTGACAAAAAACCTTTTATAAAAATCGGTATGGAGCTTTTCTATGCTGAAGGTCCACAAATTGTAAAGGAAATCAAAAAGCGTGGTCACAAGATCTTTTTAGACCTTAAACTCCACGATATCCCTAATACTGTAAAAAAATCAATGGCCGTGCTTTCAGGCCTTGATGTTGATATGACTAATCTCCACGCTGGTGGAACTTGCAGAATGATGGAAGGAGCATTAGAAGGTCTGACTCGTCCTGATGGTACAAGACCACTGCTTATTGCAGTAACACAGCTCACTTCTACTGACCAACAGAGTATGGAAGAAGACCTTCTTATCAAAGAACCAATCGACAAGGTTGTAATGCACTATGCCTCAAATGCAAAGAAAGCAGGTCTTGATGGTGTTGTATGTTCACCACTTGAAGCGCAGAAAGTACACGACACATGTGGCAAGGATTTCTTAACAGTTACACCTGGTGTAAGATTCGCTGATGGTGATATCGGCGACCAGAAACGCGTTATGACACCTGCACAGGCTAAAGAAATCGGCTCTGACTATATTGTAGTTGGTAGACCAATCACTGCTGCTGATGACCCGGTTGCAGCATATAACCGTTGCGTTGCTGAATTTGTAGATTAATAAAAAGGAGATATATATTATGGAAAAGTTGATTGCTAAAGATTTGCTCAAAATCAAAGCTGTATTCTTTCGTCCAGAGGAACCTTTCACTTGGGCATCTGGTATCAAAAGCCCAGTTTACTGTGATAACCGTTTAACTCTCTCTGCACCAGAGGTCAGAGATGACGTTGAAAACGGTCTTGCTAAATTAATCAAAGAATATTATCCTGACGCAGAAGTTCTTATGGGAACTTCAACTGCCGGTATCGCTCATGCAGCTATCACAGCTCATATTCTGGATATGCCTATGGGCTATGTTCGTTCAGGTGCAAAAGACCATGGCCGTCAGAACCAGATCGAAGGAAAGCTTGAAAAAGGTCAGAAAGTAGTAGTTGTTGAAGACTTAATCTCAACAGGCGGTAGCGTACTTGAGGTTGTAGATGTTCTCAGAGAAGCAGGCGCTGATGTTTTGGGTGTAGTTAGTATCTTTACTTACGGTATGAAGAAAGGTATCGAAAGACTCGCCGCTGCTGATGTAAAGAATATATCTCTTACAAACTTTGATGTTATCGCTGAAGTAGCTGCTGAAGAGGGATATATCAAAAAAGATGATATTCAGAAGCTCATCTCTTTCAGAAACAACCCATCAGACGAAAGTTGGATAAATGCGGGGGCATAATATGAGAAGTCTAATTGATATAATAGACCTTACTCCACAGGAAATCGATGATATGATTAGCACTGCATGCGATATTATCGATAACCCTCAAAAATATTCAGAGTGTTGCAAAGGAAAGAAACTTGCAACCTTGTTCTTTGAACCATCTACACGCACACGTCTCAGCTTTGAGGCTGCTATGTATGAACTTGGCGGAAATGTAATTGGTTTTTCTGAAGCAAACAGTTCGTCTGCGGCAAAAGGTGAGAGTGTAGCTGATACAGCCAAAACTATCAGTTGTTATGCTGATATCATTGCTATGCGCCATCCTAAAGAGGGAGCACCTTATGTAGCAGCACAAAACGCAACAATTCCTGTCATCAATGCAGGTGACGGTGGTCACAATCATCCTACTCAAACATTGGCTGACTTGCTGACTATTTATAGAGAAAAAGGACGATTTGATAACCTCACCATTGGTTTTTGTGGCGACTTGAAGTTTGGCAGAACAGTACATTCGTTGATTAATGCGATGTCCAGATACAAAGGTATCAAAGTTGTACTTATTTCTCCAGAAGAACTAAAAATCCCGAGTTATGTTAAAAAGAACGTTTTACAGGCTAACTCAATTCCATATACACAGACAACTAATCTTGAAGAGGCTATGCCACAGCTTGATGTTTTGTATATGACAAGAGTTCAAAGAGAGCGTTTCTTTAACGAAGAGGACTACTTAAGGCTCAAGGACAGTTATATTCTGGATCCATCTAAACTTATTAATGCTAAAAATGATTTGTGCATAATGCATCCATTACCACGTGTTAATGAGATCAGTGTTCAGGTTGATAACGATCCGCGTGCTTGTTACTTTAAGCAAGTATTAAATGGTAAATACATGCGTATGGCACTTATTCTTAAACTTCTCAAGGAGGCAAGCGTATGAACGTAGATTCTATACAAAACGGTATTGTTATCGATCATATTACTGCCGGACTTGCATTAAGGCTGTATGATTTGCTTGGTTTATCAAAACTTGATTGTCCAGTTGCAATCATCAAGAATGTAAATAGCAGAAAAATGGGGAAGAAGGATATCATGAAAATTGATTCTCAGATTCCTATTAACCTTGATGTTGTTGGATATGTTGACCCTAACGCAACTGTAAATATTATCAAAGACGGAGTTTTAGTAGAAAAACTATCCATTGATATGCCACAAAAACTTACAAATGTAATTAATTGCAAAAATCCTAGATGTATCACTTCTGTCGAGCAGGAAATCGACCATGTTTTCTTGTTAACAGATAAAGAAGATAAAGTTTACAGATGTCTTTATTGTGAGACAAAAGCTGATATTTAATACTTATATAAACATTTATGTGTCTTGACAAAGTGTCGCTAAAATGATAGATTTTTATTTGTATTTTCATGTTACTGACGGATACAAGTGGAGCACCACAGAGGAACATGAAAAATATCTTTTAGCCGACCGTCTGGGCACACATCTCGTTGAGTTAGTGTGCCCTTATATATTTTTAGGAGGTATATGATGAAAAAAGTTGGTATCATCATGGGTAGTGACAGCGATTTACCTATCATCGAAAAAGCTACCAAAGTACTTAAAGAATTAGATGTACCTTATGAGGTTCACATTTACTCAGCCCACAGAACACCTGTGGAAGCCAGGGACTTTGCTTTAAATGCAAGAGATAACGGCTTTGGCGTTATTATTGCTGCAGCAGGTATGGCTGCACACCTTGCCGGTGCTATTGCTGCTAATACAACGCTACCGGTTATTGGAATTCCATGTAAATCATCAGTTTTAGATGGTATGGATGCACTTTTATCAACAGTTATGATGCCTACAGGTATTCCTGTTGCAACGGTTGCTATCAACGGTGGTGCAAATGCTGCTTTGTTAGCTGCACAAATTATAGCTGTTGACGATAAAAAACTTGCTGATAAGCTTGATGCTAAACGTGCTAGTGATGCAAAAGTAGTTCTTGAAAAAGACGCTAATATACAAAATAGTTTATAATAAATCATTTACATAAAGGAGATTTTTATTATGGAAAAGAAATTAATTTACACAGGTAAAACAAAGGACGTATTCTCACTTGAAAACGGCAACTGTCTGTTGAAATTCAAGGATGACTGCACAGGCAAAGACGGCGTTTTTGATCCGGGCGAAAACTCAGTAGGTCTTACAATCGACGGCGTTGGTGATGTTAATCTGCGTATGTCTATCTATTTCTTTGAAAAGCTTAATGCTGCAGGCATCAGAACACATTATGTTAACGCTAACCTTGCTGATACAACAATGGAAGTTCTTCCTGCAAAAGTATTCGGTAAAGGCTTAGAGGTTATCTGTCGTCATAAGGCTGTTGGTAGCTTTATTCGTCGTTATGGTGATTATATTGAGAACGGCGCAGATCTCCCTGATTATGTTGAAATGACATTCAAAGATGACGCAAAGGGCGATCCACTTGTTACTAAAGACGCTCTTGTAGCTTTAGGTATTATGACTGATGAACAGTATGAAGATATCAAAGCAATGACACAGAAAATCACACGCATCGTTGCTGATGATCTCAAGGAAAAAGATCTCATTCTTTATGATATTAAGTTTGAGTTTGGTTATGACCCAGAAGGCAAAGTTATGCTTATCGATGAAATCGCTTCCGGTAATATGCGTGTATATAAAAACGGCGAGTATATCGACCCAATGACATTATCTGAACTCTTCTTTGCTTAATTTATAATTGCAAAAATCCTATTTATAAAGGAGTATTACAATGGGAGGATTTTTCGGAATTGCCTCAAAAAAGAATTGTATGGCTGAGGTATTCTTTGGAGTAGACTACCACTCACATCTTGGTACAAAACGTGGTGGCATGGCAGCATATGATAAAGAAATCGGTCTGCAAAGAGTAATACATAATATAGAAAATTCACCGTTTAGATCAAAATTTGAGCATGTACTTGACGATATGCGTGGCACTTCTGCTATAGGTTGTATCAGCAATAGCACACCACAACCAATGTTGATTCGTTCAAAGCTAGGTGTATATGCTATCTGTATGGTTGGTCTTATTAATAATTCAAAAGAGCTTGTTGATGAGTACCTTTCAAGCGGTTCAGGTCATTTTGATGCTATGACAGGTGGTGGAGTTAATTCGACAGAATTACTTGCTACACTGATTAATCAGAAAGATTCTTTTGTTGAAGGCATCAGATTTGCACAGGATAAGATTGACGGAACTGCATCTATTTTGATTCTTAAAGATGATGGTAATATTATTGCAGCCAGAGATAAAGTCGGCAGACTTCCTGTTCTGATTGGTAAGAACGATGATGGCTATAGTGTTGCTTTTGAATCTTTCGCTTATCAGAAATTCGGATATGTTGATGAGCATGATCTCGGACCTGGTGAAATTGTAGAAATCTCACCAACTGCTATCACACAGCTTTCTGCACCACAAAATAAAAAGAAAATCTGTGCTTTCTTATGGAGCTATTACGGTTTCCCTAATTCTACTTATGAAGGTGTATCTGTAGAAGTGATGAGATACATTAACGGTAAAATCATGGCTCAAAACGACAAGAAAAACAGATCACTTCCTGATGTGGACTATGTTTGCGGTGTTCCGGATTCAGGTACTCCTCATGCTATCGGTTACTCAAATGCAAGCGAAGTACCTTTTGGTCGTGCTTTTATAAAATATACACCGACTTGGGCAAGAAGTTTTACTCCTTCTAATCAATCGATACGTAATATGGTTGCAAAAATGAAGCAGATTCCTGTGCACGATCTTATCAGTGGTAAAAAACTACTGTTTGTTGATGATTCTATCGTCAGAGGTACACAGTTTAAGGAAACTGTAGAATTTTTGTATGAAAACGGAGCGAAAGAGGTTCACCTGCGTTCTGCTTGTCCTCCAATTATGTATAGCTGTAAATATCTGAATTTTACTCGCTCAACAAGCGAGATGGAGCTAATCGCACGCAGAGTTATTAACGAACTTGAGGGCGAAGAAGGCGTAAAATACATTGAAGAATACAGCGATTCAAATACCGAAAGAGGTAAGAAACTCAGAGAAAATATTTGCAAAAAATTAAATCTTACTTCTCTTGAATTTCAGTCGTTAGAAGGTCTTATTCAGGCTATAGGAATGCCTGAAGATTGCTTATGTACTTATTGTTGGAACGGAAAGGGTTAATTAAATGAATATTCAATCTAAATCAGACAGCTATGCTGCTGCAGGTGTTGATATTACAGCAGGCTACAAAGCTGTAGAACTTATGAAAGCGCATATAAATCGCACTCGCAACGAAGGTTGCCTCGATGATGTTGGTGGCTTTGGAGGTTGCTTTGGTCTACCAACCGGCATGGATGAACCAGTACTTGTTTCTGGTACAGATGGCTGTGGTACCAAAGTTAAGCTTGCTATGCTTTTGGATAAGCACGATACTATCGGTATTGACGCTGTAGCTATGTGCGTGAACGATATTATCTGTTGTGGTGCAAAGCCACTTTTCTTCCTTGATTACATCGCATGTGGCAAAAATTATCCTGAAAAAATAGCTACTATCGTTAGCGGTGTTGCTGAGGGCTGCGTGCAGTCAGGGGCAGCACTTATCGGTGGTGAAACTGCAGAGCACCCTGGTTTAATGCCTTTAGACGACTATGACCTTGCTGGTTTTGCTGTTGGTATTGTTGATAAAAAGAAAATGATTGACAACAAAACTATGTCTGAAGGCGATGTAGTTATTGCTCTTCCATCCAGCGGTGTGCATTCTAACGGTTTCTCACTTGTAAGAAAAGTTTTTGATGTAGAAAACGCTGACATAAAAACTCCTGTTGCTGAACTTGGTGGTAAGTCAGTAGGAGAGACTCTTTTGACTCCAACCAGAATTTACGTTAAACCGGTTCTTGCTTTACTTGATGAGATTAAAGTTAAAGGTATTTCACATATCACAGGTGGCGGTTTCTACGAGAACATTCCTCGTAGTATCCCTGATGGTCTTGGAGCAAAGATTGATAGAGCATCCGTAAGAATTTTACCTATTTTTGATCTTATTGCAAAAACCGGCAACATCAGTGAACGTGATATGTTTAACACATTCAATATGGGTGTTGGTATGAGTATCGTTGTTGCTCCACATGACGCTGACAGAGCTCTTGAGATTTTAAAATCACAGGGCGAAGATGCTTATATCATTGGTGAAATAATTAAATCTGACGATAAAATCGTTATTTGTTAATTTATCTTATTTACAGCAAAGGGTGATTTTATGCAAAGACCTACACGGATTGCCGTGCTTGTTTCAGGTGGCGGAACAAATCTGCAGGCTCTCATTGATGCTCAACACAGTGGTATTATTACTAGTGGCGTAATTGAACTTGTTATTTCTAACAATTCTACTGCATATGCGCTTACACGCGCTGAAAATGCGTGCATCAAAACTGCGTGTGTACTTAAGAAAGATTGTGCTTCGCAACTTGATTTTGAAGACAAGATTATATCTTTACTTAATGAATATGATATAGATTTGATTGTTTTAGCTGGTTTTATGTCTATACTCAGCGAAAATTTTACCAGCAAGTATGATAAGCGCATTATTAATGTACATCCAAGTCTGATTCCTTCTTTCTGCGGTAAAGGTTTTTATGGACTTAAGGTTCACGAAGCTGCACTTGAAAAAGGAGTAAAAGTAACCGGTGCTACTGTACATTTTGTTAATGAAATTCCTGACGGAGGAGAAATCATCCTGCAGAAAGCTGTAAATATCAGGGAAAATGATACACCTCAGACTCTGCAAAAACGTGTTATGCGTCTTGCAGAGTGGAAGATTTTACCTGCTGCTGTTGAACAGGTAAGTCATAAATTAAATTTAGAAAGAAATGGTGAGTGAAATGGCATTATTTGATTTAAAAACACTTTTGAGTGAGAATTCATATCCAGGTCGTGGCATTGTTATGGGTAAGTCTGCTGATGGTAAATCAGCTATGTTCGCTTATTTTATTATGGGTCGCAGCGAAAACAGTCGTAACCGTATTTTCGAGAGATTCGAAGGCGGAATGCGTACAAAAGCATTTGATGAATCTAAACTTTCAGACCCAAGCCTTATCATCTATAATCCATATTTAAAGTTAGGTTATTTTGATATCATCACTAACGGTGACCAGACAAACACTGTTTATGACTTCATGAAAGAGAGCAAAACTTTCGAAGATGCACTCATGACCCGTGAATTTGAGCCAGATGCACCTAACTTTACACCTAGAATTTCAGGTTTGGCAGAATATGATTTTGCTAATGCTGATTTCACATACAAGCTTTCTATATTAAAGAGTGCTAACGGCAACGATGAAGCTTGTAATCGCTATTTCTACTCATATAAACCACTTAACGGTATTGGTCACTTTATTCATACATATAAGTGTGATGGTAATCCAATCCCATCATTCTATGGTGAGCCTGAAGAGGTAGCTTTACCAAACACAGCACAGGAGCTTGCTGATTTGTGTTGGAGTAACCTTAATGAGGATAACAAAGTATCATTGTTTGTAAGATGTGTACCTCTAAACGGTGATGAACCTACAGAGATTATCATCAACAAAAACGTATAAGATAAGGAGATTATCATGATTGATTTTGAATTGAAATATGGTTGTAACCCTAACCAGAAACCTTCAAAAATTTTTATGGAAGACGGCAGTGAGCTTCCTATCGAAATTTTAAACGGCAGACCTGGTTACATTAACTTTTTAGACGCATTTAACGCTTGGCAGCTTGTTAAAGAGCTTAAAGAAGCTCTTAATATGCCTGCGGTAACATCATTCAAGCACGTTAGTCCAACATCTGCTGCTGTTGGCATCAAGCTTTCTGATACACTCAAAAAAGCATGTTTTGTTGATGATATCGAGGGTCTTGATGATTCTCCTCTCGCTTGTGCGTATGCACGTGCTCGTGGTACTGACCGTATGTGTTCATTTGGCGATTGGGTTGCACTTTCTGATGTATGTGATGTTACTACAGCAAAGATGATTCAGCGTGAAGTATCAGACGGTATTATTGCTCCTGGTTACGACGATGAGGCTCTTGAGATTCTTAAATCAAAGCGTAAAGGCGGATATAATATCGTTAAAATAGACCCTGACTATGTTCCTGCTCCAATTGAGCGCAAACAGGTTTACGGTATCACCTTTGAACAGGGTCGCAATAATTTTGAAATCAACAAGGAACTTCTTTCAAACCTTGTTACAAAAAATAAAGAATTACCTGACAGCGCAGTAAGAGATTTGATTGTTGCTCTTATCACTCTTAAATATACTCAGTCAAACTCTGTTTGCTACGCTATTGATGGTCAGGCTATCGGTGTTGGTGCCGGTCAGCAGTCACGTATTCATTGCACACGTCTAGCCGGTACTAAAGCTGACACATGGTTCCTGCGTCAGCATGAAAAAGTATTAAATCTTCCTTTCCTTGACACGTTAGGAAGACCTGACAGAGATAACGTTATTGATGGTTATATCAATAAAAACGAGGAAGATGTATGTGCAGATGGTGTATGGCAGAAGTATTTTAAGACTCAGCCACAGCCTCTTACAGATGAAGACATCAAAGCATACCTTGCCACAAAAACAAACGTTGCTCTGGGTTCAGATGCGTTCTTCCCATTCAGTGATAACATTGAACGTGCATATCGTAGCGGTGTTAAATATATCGCTGAGCCTGGCGGTTCTATCCGTGATGACGTTGTTATTGAATGTGCTGATAAATACGATATGGTTATGGCATTTACAGGAATGCGTTTATTCCATCACTAATACACAGGAAGAGGATAAGTATGAAAATATTAGTTGTAGGCGGCGGTGGCCGTGAACATGCTATTATTAAATCAATAAAAAAGAATAAATCAGTAACAGAAATTTTCGCTTTACCTGGTAACGGAGGAATTTCAAAGGATGCTACTTGTGTAGACATTGGTGCTACTGATATTGAAAATATTGTTAAATTTGCTGTTGATAACAGTGTAGATTATGCAGTTGTAGCACCTGATGACCCACTGGTATTGGGCTGCGTTGATGCTCTCAACGAACAAGGAATTCCTTGTTTTGGTCCAACAGCTAACGCTGCTATTATTGAAGGTAGTAAAGTTTTTTCAAAAAATCTTATGAAAAAACACAACATTCCTACCGCACAGTACGAAGTGTTTGATGATATGCAAAAAGCATTGGAGTATCTTGATACTGCTCCAATTCCAACTGTTATCAAAGCTGATGGTCTTGCTCTTGGTAAGGGTGTAATTATCGCAAACACCAGAGAAGAAGCAAAAGAAGCTGTTGTTTCTATGATGCAGGACAAGGTGTTTGGTAAAAGTGGCGACAATATTGTTATTGAAGAGTTTTTAACAGGTCCTGAGGTTTCAGTACTCACATTTACTGATGGTAAAACAGTAGTTCCTATGGTTACATCAATGGACCACAAACGTGCGCTTGATGGTGACAAGGGACTTAATACAGGCGGTATGGGTACTGTTGCACCAAATCCTTACTACACAGCTGACATCGCAAATAAATGTATGGAAACAATTTTTGTGCCTACAATGAATGCTATGAATGCTGAAGGCAGAACTTTCAAAGGTTGCCTTTACTTTGGTTTGATGCTTACACCTGATGGCCCTAAGGTTATTGAATACAACTGTCGTTTTGGTGACCCTGAAACTCAGGTTGTATTGCCACTTTTAGAGTCTGATTTACTTACTATTATGCAGGCTGTAACTAATGAAACATTGTCACAAACCGAGGTGGTTTTTGCTGACAAGTCGGCTTGTTGTGTAATTATGGCATCAAATGGTTATCCAAAGTCATACGACAAAGGTTTTGAGATGACAATTCCTGAAGAATTATCTGACAACGTATATGTTGCAGGCGCTAAGCTTGATAATGGCAATTTATTAACAAACGGTGGCAGAGTTCTTGGTGCTACTGCTATTGCAGATACGCTTAAAGAAGCTATAGATAAATCATACGCTATGGTAAAGAATATTAAATTTGATAATGCCTATTATCGTACAGATATAGGTCAAAAAGCACTTAAAGCAGGGGAGGAATAATCGTGGTATATCGCGTTTTTGTCGAAAAGAAAAAGGAGCTTGCACACGAGGCAAAAGCTCTGCATAACGAAGCGGTTTCTCTGCTTGGTATCAAAAATTTAGAAGAAGTGCGAATCTTCAACAGATATGATGTTGAGAATATCACAGAGGATTTGTTTAATTACGCTTGCAAAACTGTATTTTCAGAGCCACAGCTTGATATTATTTCGAGCAACATAGATCTTTCTGACGCTACAGTTTTTGCGGTTGAGTTTTTGCCTGGTCAGTTTGACCAGCGCGCTGATTCTGCCGCACAGTGTATTCAGATTATCTCACAGGGCGACAGACCTACAATTCGCTCTGCTAAAGTTTATGCTTTGTATGGAAATCTTACTGCAGATGAAATCGAGCAAATCAAAAAGTACGTTATCAACCCTGTAGAAGCAAGAGAGGCTGATATGGCAATGCCTGAGACACTTGCTACTACCTACGAAATTCCTACACAGGTAGCAACTCTTGACGGCTTTACTAAACTTGACAGAGCTGGTCTTGAACAGTTTGTAAAAGATTATGGTCTTGCTATGGATACTGATGATATTGCTTTTTGTCAGCAGTATTTCTTGTCAGAACATCGTGACCCGACTATCACAGAAATCAGAATGATTGATACATACTGGTCTGACCATTGTCGTCACACTACTTTCCTGACTGTTATTGATGATGTAACATTTGAAGACGAGCTTTTGCAAAAAGCATATGATGAGTATATTGCTGTCAGAAAAGATTTAGGCAGAACAAAACCAATCTGTCTTATGGATTTGGCTACTATCGCTGTTAAATATCTCAAGAAAAACGGTAAACTTGATAAGCTTGATGAAAGCGAAGAAATCAATGCTTGTACTGTTAAAATAGATGTTGAAGTTGACGGCGTTAAAGAGCCATGGCTCTTACTCTTTAAGAACGAGACTCATAACCATCCAACTGAAATTGAACCTTTTGGTGGTGCTGCTACATGTATAGGTGGCGCTATCCGTGACCCACTTTCAGGCAGAGCATATGTATATGGCGCTATGCGTGTTACAGGTGCGGCTGACCCATTAAAACCTGTCAGCGAAACTATTCCTGGTAAACTCCCACAGCGTAAGATTGTTACAACTGCTGCTGCCGGTTACTCATCATATGGTAACCAGATTGGTCTTGCTACAGGTATAGTTGACGAAATTTTCCATCCTGGTTACGCTGCAAAACGTATGGAGATAGGTGCCGTTATCGCTGCTGCTCCTGCACAAAACGTCAGACGTGAAGTTCCTGCTCCTGGTGATATTGTAGTATACCTTGGTGGTAGCACAGGTCGTGACGGTATCGGTGGTGC
>JAZUOM010000033.1:0-41158 GCA_045604645.1 Ruminococcus sp.
CCAGGAATTCACATCGCTAATCTATCACCAGAAAGATATGGAAGAATGCGTTTGACAGCCACCGGTGTTCGACGCCAATGTGCTTTCAAATCTCCCCAAACGATCCCTACACAAAACATCCACGACCTTTAATCTTCTTGAGTACCTGGTCATCTGCATTCAAAAGCTCACCGTCTTCTGTGTAGAAGTAGTAACTACCCTTTGTTTCAATAGCGTCTTTATAAACACCATTGTAGTTGTCTGCTGTGATACCTGAACCTGAAGGCCATGCGTTATCACTCTGGAGACCTGCAGTAGTGCCAGTGTAGAGCTCTTCTTTAGTAGTCATCATCATAGCAGCTGTAGAAGTTGTCTGATAGATGTTGATTTTTCCTTTGTTGGTAGTTGTAGAGCCATCAATAAACTGGAATGTCTTATCCAAACCAGTTGTAAGAGAAGCAGTAGATCCGCTTGCAATAGTAGTGCTACCGATAACCACACTTTCGTGGTCAGAATAAACAACTACGTTTGAAAGGTCATAGTATGAAGGTACAAAGAGGTTAAACTCAGAACCGTCGTAGTAAACCTTTACTGCGTGGTTAACGTCGTTTTTATCTACTGGAGCAATCCAGAGGTCGTCCCAGAAGTTCTCTATATCCTTAGGGTCAGCAGCATTCACTGTGCTTGCAGCAGCCCATGAACCGCCACTGCTGCTTGTAGCTTTAAACACTGTGTTAGAGCCACGAGAAGAAGCAGTCCAAGAGTTCCATGGTTTTGATGAAGCGTTATCTTCATCAAAGAAGTATGATGTACGATAGAAAGTATAAGAATCAGCAGCTGCAACTTCAGCAGTCCACATGACGTGACCTGACTTAGTATCAACTGTCTCGTCCATCTCGATTACATCTGAGCCTGCTTTAATGAACATCTTAGCATCATCAGAAGACACCCATTTTGTGTCAGAGTTTATAAGGAAGCTGATTTCAACTTTCTGTGATGGATCAACAGGTGTGGTTGGCTCAGTTGGGTCAGTTGTACTACCTGATGGAGTGTATGATGACCAAGAACCACTACCATTACTCCAAGCACCTTCAGAAACCGTGTAGAGATTTTTAGAGCCGTCCCATGTAAGGTCGTTAGTCTGGTTCCACATGACACTGCCATCCCAGCTGTTAGTAGTATTTGCGCCGTTCATACGACACCAGATGATGTTAGCGTGTGATTCGCCGTCACTAACAGTAACCCAGTAGTTACCGTCATCGTTAGGGCCATATGCTGAATACCATTTGGACGCACTAGAGCCGTTACAGAAGTAAGCAGCAAAACGAGCACCGTCTTTTTTCCAGTTCTCGTTTGGTTTCAAGTAGAAAGTTGTGCCACCTGTGATAGTCGCACCAGTTTGAGCAACGTCGGCTTCTGCGGCAGCAGTATTAACAAATCCTACTGTGCACACAGATACGAGCATCATAAATGTCAAAAGCAGAGAAACAATGCTTTTAATTCTAAAAGATTTCATTTTATCTCCTCCTTGGGAAATATTTTTAAAAATTTCGAGAGATGTGAGTAAGTGTGTTGTTTTCGCGATTTTTTATCCGGCTGACCTCCGGAGTTTACAAAAAGGTAGCATTAAAGCCAACTTGAACAAAAAAGCACAAAATCCCCCTATAGGGCGTACTTATGGCTTTTTTAGGTAAACAATCGTAAAAAGGGCATACTTACCCAACAATTATTCACGCTAACATTATACCAAACCTGGAAAATTTAATCAATAGATTAGAAAAATTAAATATTTAACAAGAAATTCTTGTTTATTGTGTATATTTTTTGATATGTTTTAGCTATTCTTTTGTGCATTTTATAGAATTTAATTTTCTGATTGAGCATTATAAAATAATATTGGTAAATTCAGGTAAAAAAATATATATTTTTGTGTCAAATTATACAGAATTTTATGATAAGTTTAGTGTAAAATGTTGAAATATCAACGTTCATTTATAACCAATATAAACAATTTTATGTCAAACAACAGTAGCACCGCTGCTCTCTCTGCCCTACAAGAGGGCTTTGAACATCGTCGTTTAAGCAAAAAAATGACGCCGAGATAAACTCGGCGTTAGATGTTTAAAATCAGTCGCTTGTATATGGTAAAAGAGCAAGGTGACGTGCACGCTTGATAGCAACTGTGAGTGCTCTCTGGTGAGCTGCACATGTGCCTGTTACTCTTCTTGGCAAAATCTTTGCACGCTCTGACATATAGCGGCGAAGTCTTGCGATATCTTTGTAATCGATATTTTCAACTTTATCAACACAGAAACCACAAACCTTGCGTCTTGGCTTTCTGTGGTTGTTTGGTCTGTCAGCCATTGTGATTACTCCTTTCGTAAATTAGGAATCAGCGCTCAGCGCTTTGTGTCACGCCTCGTTCACCTACGCTTGTCCTCAAAAGTCCACCGTCTCGCATTGATTTTCTGCGTTGGCGTTGCCAACTACGAAAATACAGACTCGACCTCGACTTTGTGAGGGCTTCGGTGCTCGGCGCTTCGATTAAAACGGCAGGTCATCGTCAAGTGGCATTTCCTGAAAGTCGTCTACAGAACCATTTGAGTATGATGGTGTCTGTGGAAGCTGTGAGTAGCTGTCACGTGGTGCATAGGAAGCAGACTGATCTCTGCGTTCACCTGTGAAAGATACGTTGTCAGCTACAACCTCGACAACTGTACGGTTAGTGCCGTCTTTTGCCTGATACTGTCTTGACTGAAGCTGGCCGTCAATAGCAATCAAAGAACCTTTTGCAAAATTGCGACATACGAACTCTGCTGTATTGCGCCATGCAACAATGTCAAAGAAATCAGCCTGACGCTCTGCGCCTGCTTTAACATAACTGCGGTCAACAGCAATACGGAATGATGTAACGCTGATACCGCTTGTAGTGGTCTTAAGTTCAGGGTCAGAAACAAGTCTGCCCATTAAAATTACTCTGTTTAACATAAAGTGTCATCCTTTCGTCATCGGTTTATTAGAAACCGCAAATGTGATTATTCGTATTATTCTGCTGATTCTTCTGCAGCTTCTTCTGCTACAGGCTCAGCTTCTGCTACAGGAGTTTCCTCCTTGACATCCTCGGCCTTTACTTCAGCATCGTCGTCTTTTCTGATGATAAGAGAACGCATAATGCCGTCAGTGATTTTAAATCTACGGTCGAGCTCTGCAGGGAAAGATGCCTCTGACTCAAAGTTCATAAGAACATAGTAGCCTTCTGACTCTTTGTTGATAAGATAAGCAAGCTTACGCTTACCCCACTCGTCAACACTCTGCAATGTAGCGTGCTTTTCGATGAGGGACTTAAATTTCTCAATAAGAGCCTGAATACCATCATCGCCCTGCTTCATTGAGATAACCATTACTGCCTCATAGTTAGCTGTTACTGCCATTTGTTGCACCTCCTTCTGGACATTTGGCACCGTGTAAAACGATGCAAGGATAATTAAAAAACTCTGTTATGCGCAAACTTTCACACATAACAGAGTAATTATAGCACAAGTATTGAATTTGTCAAGAATTTTCTGACGGAGCAAAGCCTTTTCCACTTATTGCGTTGGCTGTTGTGACAATAATAAAAGCGTTTTCGTCAACAGAGTTAACGAATGCCTTTATCTTGTGCACCTGAGATGGTCGCACAGCACACAAAAGGACTTTTTTATCGTCGTTGCTGTATGCACCGTGGGCATCAAGCAAGGTCACTCCCCTGTTCACCTTTTCGATAATCTTCTGGGATAATTCTTCGTGCTTGTTTGTCACAATGAACATCAGTTTGCCATTGTCGTGCGCTATGCCGTAGATTACTGTGTCTATCACCTTTGTACTGACAAAAATGGTGATAACCGCATACAATGCGCTTTCAAGGCTGTGATAAACAAACGCAGCAGAAATAATAATAACCGCATCACACGAAAGGATAATGGTACCCATAGATATATGTGGATAGTGCTTGTGCAGATTTCTTGCAATTATATCTGTACCACCAGTAGTACCACCCCTGAAAAATATAAACGCAAGTCCCAGACCTGACAACAAGCCACCAAATATAGCAGCGAGCAGGCTGTCGCCGTCGTACTTGTACGAAAATGGCTCCATAACATCAATAATCAGGGATACAAAAATAGTAGCAACCACTGTTTTGGTAAGAAAATGTCGTCCGTTTTCAACGGCACCCCATATAAACAGAGGTATATTCAGCACCAAAATCATAATACCTATCGGAAGCGAAAAAAGAAAATGAAGCATTGTGCTGATACCGGTAAGTCCGCCAGGTGCAATATTGTTTGGTGATGTAAAGGTGTTGACAGACGTCGCATACAGCAACGCGCCAATAAACATAACAACATAATCAACAACTGTTGTCATCGCTTTGTTTTTCATACATTACACCTCACTACTGTTTAGTATCATGATAAATAACTCTTTTATTCTCTTAGTGTTTCCGCTCAGATAAAGATAGCCAAAAAGTGCCTCTAGTCCGGTTGCGCTATGATAATCAGCTATTGAGGAATGCTTTGATGCTGTGTTGACTTTGACATTTCTGCCACGCTTGTATACATCAAGTTCCTGCTCGCTGAGAGAATCCATAATAACCTTTGCGCTGTCAGCCTGACTTTTGCAATTCACAAGCTTAACTTTCATCTGATTCAGCTCTTTTACAGGTCGGTTTGCAAGTGACACAAGATGCTGTCGCACAAGCAAATCGTAAACAGAATCGCCAACAAATGCTAAGCTAAGTGGTGATAAAGTACTGATATCACTGTTAATATCCAAAAGATTGCTCATAAAAACCTCGTGTTATTCTACATATTCAAATTCAAGGTCATAGATTGAAACGGTGTCACCCTCCTGCACACCAGCTTCACGGAGTTTTTCGTATACACCGCTTGACTGAAGTACATTTTCAAAATAAGTAAGACCGTCATAATCGTCAAAATTAACTGTACGCAAGGCTTTTAAAAGCCACTCGCACTCAACAAAGTAAACACCATCACAAACTTTGATTGTGATTTCCTTTGAATTAACCGAAGTAAGGTCAATTTCCGGCATAGGCTCTGCCTCATATCGTGTGATAGGTGGTAATTTTGAAAGTTCTTCGAGTATTTTATTGAGTAGCGGATCTACGTCCCAACGAATAGCCGCCATAATCGGGAAAAAGCTGTAGCCTTTTGACTCTACATACTCTTTAAATTGAGCAATCTGTTCGTCTGTTGCAAGGTCGCATTTGTTTGCAGCAACAATCATAGGACGGGTGGATAGCTCTTCGTTGAATTTTTTGAGTTCGTCATTAATTGTGTCAAAATCAGCTATTGGGTCTCTGCCTTCGCTACCTGAAACATCAACAACATGTACAAGAAGTCTGCAACGCTCGACATGACGCAAAAACTGGTGTCCAAGTCCTGCACCCTGCCAAGCACCCTCGATAATACCTGGGATATCAGCCATAACGAATGAATTGCCCTCGCCCATTGATACAACACCCAATGTAGGTGTTATTGTAGTGAAATGGTAGTTTGCAATCTGTGGTTTTGCTGCTGACACAACAGAAATAAGGGTAGATTTGCCAACATTAGGAAATCCAACCAAACCAACGTCAGCAAGGAGTTTGAGTTCAAGTGTTACATCAAACTGTTCGCCCGGCATACCGGGTTTAGCAAATCTAGGGGTCTGACGTGTCGGTGTTGAAAAATGAGTATTACCCCAACCGCCTTTGCCACCACGGGCAACCACAACAGGCTCGTCGCCGGATAAATCTGCCATAATTCTGCCGGTTTCAGTTTCTTTGACAATAGTGCCAATAGGAACCCTGATTATAAGGTCCTCTGCTTTTTTGCCGAACTTTCTGCCACCTTGTCCGTTGTTGCCTTTCTTTGCTTCAAACTTGCGTTTGTAACGAAAGTCAACAAGTGTCGACAAATTAGAGTCAGCTACAAATATGACGTCTCCGCCCTTGCCACCGTCGCCACCATCAGGACCGCCTGAGGCAACATATTTTTCTCTGTGGAACGAAACGGCACCGTCACCGCCGTCGCCGGCTTTTATCGTAATTTTTGCTATATCTACAAACATAGTAAACCTCTGTTTATTCTTCGTGTTCTTTAAAAATAGAATCAGGATTATTGCTAGCCTGTGGTTTTAAGTCCGCATTTTTGCTGCGAGCTGCAATAATAGTGCTAATAAACAATGCTACAAAAACTGCAGAAAAAAGCAGTCCCGGTACAATGTGACCTTTGATAAAACAAATTACAGCGCAGACAATCATAATAACAGACAGCAAAACTGTCAGTATGTTTATGTTGCTTTGTTTTGCACTGCCGTATACATCCTTAATCTGATTTGCTCCAGATACCACAGGACGATTCTTCATAAAATCTTTTTGATTATTTTCCATCATAGCCTCCAAATACAAGTAAAAAACAAGGGCGGATTAATATCCGCCCTAAAAAATTACTGCTCTACAGGGTAAACGCTAGCGCGCTTTCTGTCTTTGCCGACACGCTCGAAACGAACAACGCCGTCTACCTTTGCAAACAATGAGTCATCAGAACCACGACCTACATTGTTGCCTGGGTGGATGTGTGTTCCTCTCTGCTTAACAAGAATGTTACCAGCAAGTACGAACTGACCGTCAGCACGCTTAACGCCAAGACGCTTAGACTCGCTGTCACGACCGTTCTTTGTAGAACCCATACCTTTTTTATGAGCGAATAACTGAATGTTTATTTTAAGCATAACCTTACACCTCCGAAATAGTTACTGTAATATACTGTTTGTACTGCTCTGACAATGAGAGCATATGGAGCACAAAGCCCTGCATAACCGCAGAACACTTTTGTGCATCAGAGATATCGAGTTTCAAGTACATTTCACCATCTTTTACACGGAGCTTTGGGGTGGCTTTAATAACATCGGTGACGGTGTTAGCCGCCATATATGCCGCAGAACTTACTGCTGCACAAACGATATCAGAGCCCTGTTGTGCGTAATCAGCGTGACCGCTGATGTTGAATCCGAGTACCGGTGATGTACCGAAGAAATCGACTTTAATCATAATTAGCCAACGATTGACTTGATTTCAACCTTTGTGTAAGGCTGTCTGTGACCGAGCTTTCTCTTCTCGCCCTTCTTTGGTTTGTAAGTAGCAACGATAATCTTCTTACCTTTGCCTGACTTTACAACCTCGCCTGTAACTGTTGCGCCCTCAACATATGGAGCACCAACCTTAAGACCATCTTCAGTTGAAATAGCAACAACTTTGAAATCAACTGTAGTGCTGTCTTGTGCAGCAAGTTTCTCAACATAGATAACGTCGCCGTTAGCTACCTTGTACTGCTTACCGCCTGTTTCGATAACTGCGTACATTAAAATTCATTCCTTTATTATAGACTCGCTACTAGTGGGTGGAGTCAAACTCGCTTGGGACCCACAATATGCGGCTTATATACTATATCACAACGCAATTTTGTTGTCAACACAAATTTAGCCAAATTTTACGCTAACAAATACATAGTTTTGGTTTATATTTGTGTATTATTTCAGGTTGTTCTGAAGTTTGCATGCTTTTAAAGTATTCTTCATAAGCACAGCGATTGTCATTGGGCCTACGCCACCAGGTACTGGTGTGATATAAGAACACTTTGGTGCAACACTATCAAAATCAACATCACCGCATAATTTACCGTTTTCGTCACGGTTCATACCAACGTCGATAACAACAGCGCCGTCTTTGACCATATCATCAGAAACAAACTTTGCTTTGCCTATTGCCGCTACCAGCACGTCAGCTTTGTTTGTAACGCTCTTCAGGTCAACTGTACGGCTGTGTGTTATTGTAACTGTACCATTCTTATGGAGTAAAAGCATAGCCATCGGCTTGCCTACGATGTTACTTCTGCCGATAACTACGCAGTTTTTGCCCTCTACATCAATATCATAGTATGATAGCATCTCCATTACGCCTGCCGGTGTACATGGGAGAAAATCGTAGTCACCAATCATAATTTTGCCTACGTTTACTGCGTGGAAGGCATCGACATCTTTTTTGTATGAAATAGCCTCGATGACTGCTTTTTCGTCAAGATGTTTTGGAAGTGGAAGTTGACACAGGATGCCGTTTACATCTGCTCTGCTGTTTAATTCGTCAACTAAAGCCATCAGCTCTTCCTGAGTTGTATCAGCAGGCAAAGCGTACTCTAAACTTTTGAAACCAACGTATTCGCACGCTTTCTTCTTGTTATTTACATATACTCTTGATGCAGGGTCATCGCCAACGATGATAACCGCAAGTGTGATATCTATTCCCTGTTCCTTGAGTTTTGAGCACTCTGCTTTAACTTCGTCTTTTACACTCTGTGATACTAATTTACCATCAATAATTTTATACATTTTCTGCCTCCTGTGTATCTTCGTTTGTATCTTTGTTTTCTGTTACTGTGACTTTATCTCTTATATGGTCGTCACGATTTCTGAATATGATAAGTAGTATAATACCCGCTACTACCAACGCTGCCGACAGCACCTGTGATACTCTGACAGCGTTACCAAAAATTTCAAACGGTAGCATAAGGCTGTCTGTACGCAACCCCTCAACAATCATACGCTCTGAGCCGTACCATATCATATATAAAAATGTAACCTGACCATAATACTTCTGCCATTTCTTGCTGAATATATGTAGTAGCACAAACCCGAGTGCACACCACACTGATTCATACAAAAAGCATGGATGTACCGCTACTCCGTTTGTACCCTCGCTCACCATTCTGAAAAGTGAGTCTGTTTCAGTACCATAAGCTTCCTGATTCATAAAGTTGCCCCATCGTCCTACAGCCTGACCAATCAAAAAGCAGATAAGTGCCATATCAGTAAGAGGTAGCAGACGCATTTTTTGAATTTTTGCAACTATCAGTCCGCCCAAAAGTGCTCCGATAATAGCTCCATAAATGGCAATTCCACCGTCTCGGATATTAAGTATCTCTGACGGGTGCTGTGAAAAATAATCCCATTTAAAAATAACATAGTAAAGTCGCGCACCTAGTATAGCGGTTATCACACCAACAATAAAGCAATTTAACACCTTGTCCATATCGCACTCAAAGCGTTTTGCGTTAAAATTAGCGTAAATCAAAGCAAGGACAACGCCCGATGCGATCAAAATTGCGTACCAGTAAATTTCAAACGAACCGATACAAAAAGCTACCCTGTTAATCTGAAACTCAAGTGAGAGACCCGGAAAAGAAACGTTGTACATAATTATCACCTCACAAAAAGTTAGTCGTTTACTATAACTGACAATGTTGTGTTATTGACATCAAGCATATCTGAAAGTCTGTTTTCGATATCCTGTGGGGTTGCTGATGCAATAGCGTCGATATATGCATATAATTCTCTATCAGAAAAATCAAAGTCAGTAATCATATTTGCTATATGGTCATTCGAGTTAAGAGAAGCAACCGCATCGCCGTAGGTTGCGCGCTTTGCGATTTCAAACTCTTCTTTGTCAATACCATTAGATTTGAGGTCAGATATATACTCTTTTATGACCTGCTCAAGTTTGTGTGGATTTCTGGACTCTCCAGAGAAAACTGTTGCACAAAAACCCTCGCCCTCAAAGAATTCATAAGCAAAACTGGAGTTTATGAGATTTTCATCCATTAATTTTCGATACAACTCGCTTGTTGATGAAGCCAAAAGGAACAAAAGAATGTCTGTGTGTGCAAGTGTTCTTTCATCAACTCTGCGTTTATCTGCTTTTTCTTTGAAACCCAGATTAAACAACGGCAAACCAACAGGCAGCTTTTGCTCTACATATGACTTTGTAACCTCGTATGGTTCTGGCTCAAAAATATTTTCAAGCGTATGCTCATCTGATTTTTTGAGCATTTTGTCAGCGATTGACAGCACTTTTTCAACTGTTGTGTTACCCGCCACACACAGCACCATATTGTTTAAATTGTAATATGTGTTGTAGCAAGTATAAAGATACTGTGGTGTAATCTTTGCTATTGATTCTACTGTACCTGCGATATCGATTCGTACAGGGTGGTTCTTGTACATAGCCATAAGCATATTGAACATAACTCGCCATGATGGTGAGTCGTCGTACATCTTGATTTCCTGTCCGATTATGCCCTGTTCTTTTGCAACAGTTTCGTCTGTAAAATATGGTGACTGTACAAAATCAAGCAGGATTTCAAGACTACTGTCAAAATTATCTGTACATGAGAAAAGATAACAGGTTTTGTCAAAGCTTGTGTATGCGTTAGCGTTTGCTCCTGTCTTTGCATAACGAGAAAACGCATCGCCGTCCTCACTCTCGAACAGCTTGTGTTCAAGATAATGCGCTATGCCGTCAGGCACCGCTATGGTGTCGCCGTTATCCACCTTAAATGTGTTGTTAATACTGCCATAGCGTGTTCCGAAAATCGCATAGGTTGAGCTGTAGCCCTCTTTTTCATAGACATATATGGTAAGGCCACTATCGTGATTAATTTTATAATATTTTTCATTAAGTGCTTCTGATTTGATTTCTTTGATGTTCATATTACACCTCTTGTGTTGATGTGCCTGTAAGAGTAAAAACTGTGTCCAGTGTAAGTTTTTGTGCACAGCGAATCACATCTTCTTTAGTAACTGCATTAACCATATCTACTGCCTGCTGTGGAGTAAGCACATCTCTGTCGAGCATCTGTGACAAATAGTAGGAGTCAGTACCACCAACAGTGTCACAAGCGCTGAAAAACGAATTTGACATAGAAAGTTTTGCTGCAGCTATCTCCTCATCAGTGATATCGCCATTCTGCATAGCCATGATTTCACCCAGAATAGCTTCTTTTGCTTTTTCGATATTATCACGCTCTACGCCACTTTCGATAAGCATAATACCCTTTGAGCGGATATATGACGACGAACAATAGTAGCAAAGGCTCAGTTTTTCTCTTACATTACAGAAAAGTTTTGAATGTGCTGTACCACCTAATACTGCACACATCAGGCGAGTCGCCATAACGTCTTCATCAGGCTCAGCAACAGCAGTTCTAAAACCTAAAATCATCTTTGACTGAGAAAGTTCCATATCCTCATTCTCGGTTTTGACAGTATCTGCTGTGCGTTTTACCGTAGTATTAAGCTGTTGCGGACTTCTTTGTATATCTGCAAAACGTTTTTCAAAAACTTCATATGCTATAGATGAATCAGAATCACCAACATACACTATTTCAAAACGAGCAGTTTTGAGCATGTTCTGCCATGCATCAAATAAATCTGACGGAGTGACAAGATTGACCTGCTCTTTACTACCATAACGTTTAATACCATAAGCCTCGTTTGCACACATAATGCTCAGTGCTTTCTGATTGGCATAAATTCGCTTTTCGTTGAACTCGGAATCTATCAAATCGATAAGCTGGCGACGCTCCTGTTCGCATTCTGTGCTATCAAAAGCATCATCCTTTACAAATGGGTCAAAAATAACGTCGCACAGTAAATCTGAGAGCTGTTTTGAAATAACCTCATTTGAAAGTGCATACCTGTCATCTATACCTGAAATTGAAAAAGTCAACGCCAATACATCACCCATCTTGCGAAAGCCTGACGAAAGTGAAGCACCGTATAAATACGATAACTTGCGTGACAAAACAGTAAAATCAGGGTATTTGTTACAACTGCGTGTCATAACAAGTGACATCAAAGCATTTGCAGCAGCAGTTTCCATACTGAGTGGCAGGAAAGCTGTGACAGAAATCCGCATAGTTTTGAATCGACTTTCTTTTATAGTATTAAACGCAACAGCGTTTGTTATCTGTTTTCTGATTATCTCGCTCATATAATCCTCCTATAAAAACAAGAAAAATACTGTGTAAGTGCTATATTTGATAATTGTATCACATTATCATAAATTTGTATATAAGATATTTTGTCAGAAAAGATTATTTTTATTATTGACAAACTAATGTTTTGATGATATAATAGCCAATGTTCGGAAAAATGAATACATTTGCGAGTGTGCTGGAATAGGCAGACAGGCACGTTTGAGGGGCGTGTGTCTTCGACGTACGGGTTCAAGTCCCGTCACTCGCACCAAAACAAGAAACCGACTCTGATGAGTCGGTTTTTTGTTTTGCGTACACTTAGGGTACGGGACTTGAACACTAAGAGGGCTTTGAGCGTTAAGCAAAACAGTATGGATTACTGTTTTGTAGCGAAAAGATGCGAAGTCGGGTACCGAATGCAAAGCATTGGGTCGATGAGCACGAAAGATTTTACGCAGTAAAAGCTTTGTCCCGTCACTCGCACCAAAAGAATTAAGGGATACCAAATGGTATCCCTTTTTTGTTTTGTTATTAACTCAGGGCAACATTGATTTGCAATTTGAAAAAGCATATTTCATTACCGATAATAGTTAATACATTAATAATTTATCGCTTGCATATAGCGTTTACCTATGATAGAATGAAGTTGCCAAATTATTACCACAAGTTAATACTTCGCAATTCGTTAAGTATGCTGTTTTTATCTCTTGATAAAAATGCATGCTCTTATTTGCATACTATCGTTTTGCGATTTATGTGGTAATTGTTTGGCGACAATCGAGCCATGCGTTTTTTATGCGTACAGCTTCGGTTGTACGCATTTTTTATTTCAGGGGGTAAACAATTATGCATCCACTAGTTAAAAACTATATTTACGGAACCGATAAACAGAAAGAAGATTTTTTAGTAAACGCAGGATTATACGAAAAAGTTTATGCTCCTGAGAATGAATCAGAAAACTATTCTGTTTATCCATACAAGGATAAAAATAATAACAGACGATATAAAAAAGTAGCTGTTGCAGTAACTAACGAAGAATTACTAATCATAAAAAAGAAATTCGAAGAAAAGCAGAACAAAGAAAGTGATAAATTTAGAGATGATTATTCAAATATTGATAATGATAATAAAACAGCTAACGCAATCAGAATTATCGGTATCATAATATTTGCAGTTGGATTTATTCTAGGTATCGTTATGGGTGTTCAAGAAGAAAACTTTATCACTACAATAGTTTTTTGGTTTGTCACAACTATTGCTGGCATACCTTTTCTAGGTATTGCAGAAATCATAAGTCTATTAGATGCGTTAGTGCATAAAAAATAAAGGAGAACACTATTATGAAACTAACACAACATCAATTGCTATATGGACAACACAAAACTATGTCTTTTGACTTTCGTCGGTACAATAGTAAACAACATAAATTAAAAGTATAATTTTAAGCTAAATTTAAACACAAAAACGGCACAGTCATTAGATAACAAGACTTGAACACTAAGAGGGCTTTGAGCGTTAAGCAAAACAGTATAGATTACTGTTTTGTAGCGAAAAGGTGCGAAATCGGGTACCGAATGCAAAGCATTGGGTCGATGAGCACGAAAGATTTTACGCAGTAAAAGCTTTGTCCCGTCACTCGCACCATATCGAGTGTTCATAACGGATTTGAGTTATGAACACTCTTTTCTTTTGCTTTAATTTGTGTTACAAATCAAAAAGCCTCCCTTGTGTAAAGGGAGACTTTTCTTTTTCGTTGTGTTCGGATTTTGGGGCACTTGTTTTTGTTTACTTACTTTAGCATTAGAGCTCAGGGTTAAACTGAGCAACATATCTTTGAATCATTGTTGCGTCCAAAACAGTAATTTTGCCGTCTTTATCAAAATCTGCATAACTGTATTTTGTCTCATCAATGATTTCGAGTCGTGCCAAATGACGCTGAATCATGGTAGCATCCATAACACTAACATCACCGTTGCCGTCAACGTCACCAACCAATTCGTCATCTCCTTCAAGTGATGCGATAGAATCAAGCAGCTGATGAGTAGCTAATTCAAAATCAGCCTGTGCTTTTGCTGTTTTGTAAACCTGCACTGCATTGAGATAAGCGTTTTGCAAATCAAACAAAGATTCTGAAGGATATTCCTGTGATTCATTAAACAAATAATTTTCGGCTTTGAACATAGCATCAATAAGATCGTACTTGTGCTTATTGTCAAAGTCTTTCCATGTGACGGTCATACCACTATAATCATCGTTATAGTTCAAAACCGCACAGTTGTACTCACCTGAGAAATACGTATCACCTGTCTGAATGCTGACTAAATGCCAGTCAGGTTGCTCGCCTTTTTTCATACGGGTAAATACAGCGGACTCGCGTGATTCCATAAAAATAAAAGGAGTACCTGTGTCAGTTAAAATCATCTGTTCCCAACGCTGTTCGTTTTTTTCATTCCATATAAATGCCCAGAAATATTCGTCTTCTGCTACAACAGAACTGACATCAAGAAACACCATATATAAATAACCGTTTTCTCCGTATCTTACCAGCCCATCTATGGCATCAAAAAGCTCCTGAGTAGCCAGGTTAACCTGCGCTTGTGTGGCGTTTTTGTCCCTATTCACATAGCTGGCATCGTCAATTTCACTTAACAAATGACTCCAAGAATAACCGGTAAAATTATCCAAAGACATATAGTAGCTTGTAGCTGTACTGATTGCTTGTGATAACCTTGATTTATCAACTTTAAAAGATTCGAGGGACATATCGGAAATTTGAGAATCGGCCTCTTTTGCAGTTGCACAAAATGAAACAAGCGACAAGCTAAACAAAATGCAAACAGCTAAAATAAAACTAACTACTTTTTTCATAAAATCACCTCTATCAGATTACTGTACTTATATTATATCACCAAACTTATACTGAATCAACAAAAACATCAAACTATCTGCAGACCAAATCGCCTTGCATGCGATATTAGTCGGTGAGATTGTTATCGTGAGATAATTCAATACAATGTTACATTAACAACCCCTCAGTCAGCTACGCTGACAGCTCCCCTTGCACAGAGGAGCCTTTGTGGTTTTTGTTATACAAGTTAAGCCCCGAGCAAAAAACTCAGGGCTTATGTTATTATAATAATTTATTTAAAGCAGGTTAAGCCTCGATGTTGGCTACCTTTTTCTGGATAATGGTAGCGTCAAGGATTGTTCTTTCGCCGTCGCGGTCAATGTCAGAGTAATACGCTAACTGTTCAGTAGCGTGTACAGATGAATGACCAAATTTTTGACATACATCGTATTCCGGGAACTCCTCTAGCTGAGCAATACATCTTTGAATAATAGTAGCATCAAGAACGGTTAATGTTTTGTCTCTGTCAACATCGCCTACTAACAAACCTAAGTTTAGCTCTTGTACACATTCAATGAGCCCATCGTACTGATTACAATCAACATCTTTGATGCCTATAAACTCATCTTTTTCCACATCATATACTGCGTATGGTATCTCAAATGGTCTGGGTATAGCTGTTTCTACAATAACCCTATCTCCTATGAGCAAATAACTAGAAAACCCCCATGATTCCCATATTTCAACAATGCCATGTACTAAAACCCAATCAATTGGACTTTCTTCATCTTCTTCACTTACATGGTGATAATACAATTCTTCGTAATAAAAAGTACTCACTGCGTGGTAATATCTTTCATAAAACTTATCTTTGTATAAAGGACCTACTACTTCTTCGGCAGATACAGGTATAGCTACCGATAACAGTAACATAACAGCTACTAAAATTAAACTAAAAACTTTTTTCATAAAATCATCTCCTTGTTATTTGGATTATCAAACAACAGGTTAAGCCTCGATGTTGGCTACCTTTTTCTGGATGGTGGTAGCGTCAAGTATTGTTCTTTCGCCGTCGCGGTCGATGTCGGAAAAATACTTCAAATTTTTGCCATATATATTGCGTCCTTCAACAATATCGCTATATGGAAATTTACTTAGTTTTGCTAGTGCTCTTTGAATAAATGTTGCATCCAAAACAGATAACTCGCCATCAAAATCAGCATCACCTATAAGTCTGATTCCGTAATATCCGTTTTTTACACATTCACTTAAAGCTAATTCAAGATTTTCAAAGCCCAAATCACAAGCTTCTATAATATCATAAAATTTATTTTCGCTTGGCACATAAACAAATAAGCCGAAAGAAAACGTATCACATAATCCACTCAAATGAAAACAATAATCACCAAATGTACCTTTACATGGTGATGGTTCAGCAGATAAGTATCCTCGTCCAAACACCCAGTCAGGTGTTTCAGTATTGTTAGTTTCTGAAAAATACTTGTAATATTCCTCATAAGTATAATAATAACCTATAAAATCAAAAGCGACTTCGAATTCGTCTTTATAGTCATAGGTGATTTCTGCATTAGTGTTCAAAGTATAAAATGAAACTAAACCTACCATCATACATAAAACTAACAGCACACTAACTATTTTTTTCATAATAATAACCTCCTTGTTATTTGGATTATCAAATAACAGGTTAAGCCTTGTTGATATCATAATCATAAACTTCGTGTACTTTAAAGGTCTTTTGCGTACCAGTTACCATACCCACAGAATTTGTAGCAACTACTTCTATTCGGTAATCGCCCGGTTCTTCAAATGTGTATGTAAATGATGTGCTAGTGGTGTTGCCCACAATCAACTCATTATTTACATAATAGTCCATATAAAACGGCCTGCAGTATCCTGTTGGATTTACAGAAAAGGTAACCGTCTCGTTAACTTGCACGCTGCCTGACACACGATTTGCTGTGATACCAGACATTTGTATATGTATATACATACCTATACCAGCCGGAAAGTATCTGAATATCCCAGCCACTTTTTGCTGAATCAAAGTAGCGTCCAGTATAGTTATTTCAGAATCCGCATCAACATCGCCTAGTGTTTTATGCAAAATAGTCATAGTTTGTTTATTAGCTAAATACTGTTGAATATATGTAGCATCGAGCACATCAATACTTAAATCATAATTAGCATCACCAAAATATCCCGGAGCCGGCATTGCTGCTACGTTTATTGAACAAACTGAAACCAAAATAATTAAGGTCAAAATTATTGACAATATTTTTTTCATAATATTTCCTCCTTTTTGTTACTATATAGATTATATTATGCTAATATTTGCAACAAACTTTACTAGAGGTTTGCGATGCTCCTCAAAATTGCAGTAGCATCCATAACAGTCAATTCGCCATCACAGTCAAAATCGGACAACTCCAAATTTATCTCGCTATCACTAATAAGTCCAGCTAAAAATCGCTGAATATATGTTGCATCAAGCACATCTAGATTGAAATCATCATCTACATCTCCAAGTATTGGTTCAGCTTTTTCTAAAAATATATTTTCGCAAGCTGCCATTATTTCAAGATCCTCGTTTGTTAAAAGTTCTTTTTGATATGCTTCTTTGATGCCATAAATAACACCGTTTATATAAACAACAGGGTGTGGCTGTGACATTCTGAGCTTGTATTCACCAAGTCTGGTTGTGGTTATCATGCAGTTATAAGCACGCCCTCTAATAGAATATTCAAACAGATATTTATTCTCGTTAATATTATAAACAAATCTTAAACTAATGTCATCATATTCATGTTTATCCTCTATCTCACATATTGCGTTAATTAATTCTTCGATTATATCATCTTGAGTATTACTTTCTGCAGCAAATACATTTGCTGTACATATCAACGACATAACAAATATACATACCAGTATTAAGCTAACTATTTTCTTCATAATAACCTCCTAGTTATTTGGATTATCAAATAACAGGTTAAGCCTCGATGTTGGCTACCTTTTTCTGGATGGTGGTAGCGTCAAGGATTGTTCTTTCGCCGTCGCGGTCAATGTCAGAGATATATTCTAAATCACCGCGCATATTGTGCCAATCTGGTCCAGAAAAATCGTCTTTTGGGACTCTTTCAAGTTTTGCTAACACACGCTGGATGTATGTAGCATCCAGAATATCAAGGTTTTTGTCCAAGTTTGCATCGCCAATCGGATGCAGATTAATTCTTGGGAATAGCTGTTCTCTCAGCCCGTCATATGCCGACAAGTCGTCAATTTCATCACATACATCAAAGAATTTTTTCTGCTGTACGTCATACACAGCATATCCAATTCTTAGTGGTGCACCACAAGCGGTAATCTGAACCATATCATCAAACACACCATAGCACCTACCTGCAGTTTCCGTGTAAAAGCACTCAACAAACGCCCAATCTATTGTACCATCTTCTAAGGTATGGTAATAAAGCTCTTTGTAATTTTTTGCCGAATATCCATCAAATCCGTATTTCCATGTATAATGCACCACAAACTCGTCAAGATATAAGAAGTCATTATCAGGAATATCAGGATAGTTAGAAGACAAATCAAGGGTTATTATGTTCTCGTTTTGTTCAAGTTCGTATACCCTTGCTTTAGTAAGTTTCAGATGTTTAGGAAATTTTGTATCTCTACATTCTGCTTCTGTTAAACCGAGTTCTATGATAAGTTCCTGGTTTCTTTGCCTTTTAAGTTCGCTTTCTAATCTCTGTAACACTTTGAATTGCTCTGATAGTTCCATTTTATCAAAGCCAGGTTCTTTCATAGCCATTTCTCTTAATTCTATCGGATCAATATTATAGTTAATATTCAAAGCTACGACAACTATATCGTCGTCTGACATTTTATCCAGCTTTTCTTGAAGTTCGTCTGTGATTTTGCTGTTACTTTCTGCAAAAGCTGATATTGTAGCCACAGAAAAAAGCATACAAACAACTAAAATCAAACTAACTATTTTTTTCATAATAATAACCTCCTTTTTGTTACTATTAGTTACTATATATATTATAAATTATACTATGTTAATTTTCAACAGGGAATGAAGTAATTTTCCCTGCTACAAACAATTGTATTTCTACGGCATCCATAACTGTAACCTCGTTGTCATCATCAACATCTGCAGCCAAAAACTGCTCATCGGTCAAAGTAACTCTGCCACCTATATACAATTGTATTTCTGTTGCATCCATTGCAGTAACAAATCCATCTAAATCTACATCGCCGTATAAAACAACCTTTGTGGTTGTCGAAGCAGTAGTTTTTGTAGAGGTAGCTATTCCGTTCCCGCTACTTACAGTAACCTGACAGCGAATATATTTCTGTTGCTCATCGTCCGTTAATGTATATGTAGAATAAATAGCACCACCAATATTAGTCCAAGTGTTACCATCTTCAGATGATTGCCATTGGTATGTTAATTGCTGTGACGGTGGAACAGTCCCATCGTCACAAATAGCACTAACTGTCAAGGTTTGACCTAGAGCTACCTTGCCATTAATCGATACCGTTGACAACTGCCTTGGTAGTATCTGTAATATTTGGTCGGCACCATCAGTAAAAGTAAACGTGATATCATGATTTTTAGTAGTACTTAATCCGTCCATGAATGTTTCTTTAAACGTGATAACATTACCATTTCTAGTAAAAGAAACATCTTCATAAAGGACTGTTGATCCTTTCTTTATCGAATATAATTGATTTCCGTTTAGATTGACTGTAATAGAAAGTGCTTCTCCTTGATTATTAGTAGAATAAAGAGATAGAGATGAATCTTGTGTTATAGGTGTAGCCCTTTCAAGTATCGGTCGAATACAGTAATTACCATATCCAAAGTTACTATTAGGTCTATTAACATCGTTCCACCCATTGCCTATATTATAATAGCT
Organism: Ruminococcus sp.; assembly: GCA_045604645.1. Lineage (GTDB taxonomy): Bacteria > Bacillota > Clostridia > Oscillospirales > Acutalibacteraceae > Ruminococcoides. Next base: position 19,623 of record JAZUOM010000033.1, read on the forward strand.
TTCACCAGCTTTAATTTTTGCATTACAACCACCATAATCGCCAGTATAAGAATATTCTCTAGGTACAATAAATTCACTATCACCTGTATGTTTTACTATTATTGCATACTTTTCAACATTAATATTTATAGAATATGGGTTTTGCAAATCGACTGTTAGGTAACCGTCTTTTAAAATAGAGCCACTAGATAGAGGCTCGCCTAATTCTGAAATACCAGGTATCGTTCCATCTGTGTTGACCGGAACAATATATAATTCATATGTACCATTGACGCAGTTTGAATAGAACAACACTTTATTAATAGAATCATATCTATCAACATATTCCGACACATCATAAACATTACAAGTATAGACTGATGTACTTATGTGCGTTACACCATATTTATTATTCAAAGGCATATAATCATGTGACAGCATATATTCATTTTTAGATAACGGTTCTACTGCTGTAACCACTCTAGCTTGGTCTCTATAGTTAAATGATTCATCAAAATAAGATATCCAACCATACCCATCTTCACCGTAATTAGTACCCCAACTGTTTTTTATTAACCAAGCACCGTCACCAGGCGGTATTCTGTTAGAATTAAAATTATATCGGGAATAATTATCATCCCAGCCTACAACAGCTACAGCGTGATTTGAATCAGCAGTCAAAGAATACCATGCTCCAGTGCTTGAATTATAGGAATTAGGGTCTTCTATTTTATCAGCTAAATATACCGTATATACTGCACCATATTGCAATATTTTGTCGCGAATCAAATCTTCTCTAACCCATTCTGTACCAGAGACAAATGCATTTGCATTTGAATAGTCCATATTATCTGGCCAATATCCAGTTGGTATGGTAGTAATTGTAGTATACGGAACATCAGACAGTAAAACTGGAGCTACCCACTCAACCGTATTGTGATCGATAATTGGATTATTAATATTGGTATAATATGAACTAACCGCTGAAAAACTCCAAGCACCGTATGGGGTGTTAGTATAGAAACCCGAAACACTTTCGTTGGTTAAACCATTAGCTTTTTTTAAATTGTCACTCAGTACAAATCTCGCTGCCTCCTCTGAGTACTGATACTTTAATCCTGTTTGCATATAACTAGCCAATTCAAAACTTGCAGTAGTAGCAAATATTCCACAAGCACCATGCGGACTTTGGTTTTTAATCGGAGTAGTATAGTTACTATTTCGTGGATCGTATTTTGTAATACTCACAGAACTTTGCGGTTCTTCGCTATACGAAGGATAATTAGGATTATAATCATCAATGCAAACGCCATAATTATCCATATATAACATACCGTCATCTTCAGTAGCGCTAACATTAAATGATAAACCACATATTGTAATTAATAAAGCAATTGCTAAACATAATACTTTTTTCATTTTTCCACCACCTTAGTTGTGATTTTATATTAATTATTTTAAACTGTAATAATACACCAAATTCTTTCTCCAAGAACTTAACTCGAACTCGTCTGACTGTGGATTGGATTTTTCTAAATCAAAAATTAGGTTTTCTAAAACTAACGAACCTATCGATTCCGATAATTTGGCACACATCTTTTGGATAGTAGTTGCATCTAAAACATCTACATCTTCAATCTTATAGTCACCTAAAACAAGTATTTGGGACGAATTTATGGTTTCGTATCCAACAAGATATCGCTGAATATATGTAGCATCTAATATCGTCATACTACCATCGTTGTCTAAATCCTCTGCAACCTGATTAGATGTACATAACAAATTAAACATGTACATCAATTCAAAGTACGCGGTATTTACCCTCATATCTGTTATGCTTTTATCAGCTAACAACTCTTTTGCTTGTGCAATTTCCGCTTGAAAATCATCCCATAGCTGAACCTCATAGTAACTGTCAATGTTGCTTTCCTTTTCACAAAAGGTCACTAACAGTTCAAGCTCATTTCTATCGATTACTATTTTATACAGTTCTTCGCGCAAAGCATTGTACTTTGCTGTTGCTGTTTCTATGCTTATTTCTCCGTCATAAGGATTCATATAACTATCAAAGTAGCCCTCTACCATTGGACAAGCTTCTTCCCAAGTTTTTTCAAGTTCGGTAGTGTCTGAACAAGCCAGATAATTCGGTTTATTCGAACTGCCAGGAATAACAGGCTCTGTTATACTATAACCGATACCGTATGCAAAGTGAGCTTCTTCACAAAGATTAAGCAAATCATACATTTTTAAGTATAGTCCCCACTCAGCATCAGTTGCAGAGAATGCAGGCAGTGATGAAACACACATGATCACTATCGCTAACATTAAGGCTATAATAAATTTCAACTTCTTCATATATATACCTCCTATCATTTTGCGTTAATACTATTTCATTAACAATATCTGCCTATATACTGCATAAACAGGTGATTCATCCTCCAAGAATTAAAATACCACTCCTGTGAATTATAGTTCGAACATTCCACATTATTACATAGATATTCAAAACGCTCAGGATAAACAGCTAAACTATCTACGTCACCTAATAAAGCCAGATACCTCTGAATTTCTGTAGCATAGGTAATCTCAAGTTTACAAATTTGAAGCATAGACGAATTACTGTCTTCCAACTGAGCTAGTATTCGCTGTATCTTAGTTGCATCTAAAATATTAATATCACCGTCAAAATTAACATCGCCATATCGCCTGTTAACAAGACAGAGTTTGTTGTAGTTATAAAGCATTCCCCAATAAGCGCGATTGTAATCGACACCAACAGCATTCATATCTTCTAAAATGTTTTGAGCTTCATAAATACTATTTTCAAACTCAGCCCACGCTTCATCAGGATAATAACCGTCGTCGTTCTTTTCTGTCTTACAAAAGTCAATCAGTACTTCTAATTCGCTTTTTTCTATTGTTGCTCTATTCATTGCAAATTCGAGATTATCATATGCTGTCTGTATTTCTTCTTTTGTAATACCATTATAATTTTCAAAATTCATAGGATAACCATATCGGTGAATTATATCGACTGCCTCATCAAGAGCAACGTTAATCTCATCTGAATTTGAAATAGAAAGAAAAATTACACCGGGATCATGAGAATAACTACCATCTTTTGATGATGCACCATAAACATTTATCGACTTCATACAGAGATTGTGCAACTCGCCGATTTCATCATACAGATTATCTTCTGTTTCTGTATCTATAGCAAATACAGAAAACGCAGAAACGCACATAATCACCATTGCGATCATCAAAGCTAAAATTGTTCTTAGTTTTTTCATATTAGCTTCCTCCTAAACGATATGCTGTAAGAATTTGTATCACTCACAGAGTGCCACCCACACCTTGGCGTATTGCCAAGGTATGGATTTTTAACTCATTCTTTTGTTTGCTATAAAACAGGCACAAGATAGACTCTGTTTAGACTTTTGCTTAGTATATTTTACTTTTTCATTGATTCTGGCTTTTTAGGCTGATAGATATAGTTTGCAGATGCTGTACCGTTAGCCATTTTAACCATAGTTTTAGAAACAGTAGCTACTAAGTTTTTTAGTGCTTTCTTATTGTTTTTCATTACTTCTCCCCCTTTCTTTATTTAATAATCCAACTGCGATTAAAACATCAACAAATAGCAATGAAGGTATTATAATCGCGATACTTTCGATTTTTAATACATACAAAAACACATAGAAAACAACAATCTCAATTATCAATACAAGTGTGGCTTTTGCTTTGCACAAAACAAATTCTGAACTTTCAAGAGGGTTGTTTTCGTTTTCGACAGGACAAAGAATCAACATCAATAGCAATGAAAATCCAAACACAGGGATAGTAACATAGAGTTTAGTGATAAACTCGTACAAATATGTATATAGAAAAAGCACAGTAAAGTATATTGACAGTGTTGAAATATTGCACATAATAAAACTTTTTGAATGATAACCGCCTGTATATATTCTCAATGCAGAAAATCCTACTATAAAGACCACGCTTTCTGTAAATACACCAGAAATCGCACCGATAAGCAACAGCAAAACAGTACAGACAAAAGAAGAAAAAAACAGTTCTATACCATATATATATTCAGGTAGATTTTCATCATTATCACCAAAAACAAAACGTGCAATTTTCTCTGATACTTTGTAAAGCATTTTTTCCTCCAAAAAAAATAATCTGCCACACTTAAAGTATAGCAGATTATTTTTAGTAAAAATGCATTTGGTAAACGTTGTACTTTTTCTGGTAAAAAATGGACTTTTTAATTCTTTTGGCGAAGTATAACAGACACAATCAGCTCTTTTTCGTGTTCTTTTACTATCAACTCTCCATCGTACCTGTTGGCTATCTCACGAAGAATGCTCATTCCCTTTCCGTGAAGGTCAGATTCAACCTTTGTACTTTTCATTTCAGGATTGTTTTCTAATACAGATGTAAGTATATTATTTTTGCAAGTGATGCAACAGTAATCTTTGTATGATGAAACATCAAGATTCAATCTTTTCTTTTCAATATCAACACTTGAAAGATACTCGATAGCATTATCACAAATATTACCTACAATCGACACTATATCAACATCTTCAACAAAAGGCAGGTTTTCGGTTATAGTATAGCTAAAGTCTATATTGTACTGTAGTGCTTTGTCTATCTCAACATTGATTATGGCGTTTAATACAGGGTTTTTGCAATAACATACGTTAGGTACACTGAGTTTGGTTGAAAGTGTATCACATATTGCCTTTGCTTTTTCATATTCGCCATCAGATATCAAAGAACTAACCGTCATAGTGTTATTCTTCATATCGTGCTTAACTTTGGACAGTTTTTCAATCTGTTCGTTGGTGCTCAGTACAGAGTTCTTGTACATTTCTTCGCGTTGTTTACTCAATAGCAACTCTGTTTTAAGTTTACTGTCTTTGCTGACTTTGAGTAATAAAAACCAGAACATTCCAGTAAGCGCAAAAATAGATATACAGATAATAACTACATATGGCAAAATAGCTGTATTAAAGCCTGATACTTCATACAGAATCATATCACTCAATGCGGCGATACAAATAACAATAGCAATAAGTAAAAAAGAAATAATTTCTGGAATATTTGACAAATGTAGTTTTTGCTTACCGATACGAAGTATCACTAAAAGAATTACAATATAAATCAGGTTTGAGATTATTATGTAAAGATATCTGAAAGCTGAAGAAAATGTAAGTGCTTCTACAAATGGCATGTTTCCAAAATAGACCATAATATTTAAATTTATATTAGCGATCAAAATATTCAATGCCATTATAATAACAGGGACAATTAATCTCAGATAAAGAAATCCTTTCAAAAAGAACAGTGAGTATATTAACATAACAACTGTTATAATTATGGTATCCAAATGATTTAAAGTAAGCCCTTTGTATGTGAAATAATTTGCCATCGTAAACAAAATAACAATAGGTATCCAAAAGCCCAGTGCATTTTTTAAACCACTGTATTTCTTCTCAAAAAACAAGTATAGAAAACCTATGAATACAAACTGCTGAACAAAATTAATCGCAATTTCAACAATCATTCCTACATTCATCTTCTGTTCACCATCCATTCGTAAAAATTATGCTTGACAGATTTTCTATACTTTTTGCTTAGTGGAACATCTTTTCCAATCGACAATAATACTACAGTATCGCGGATTTCTTCAACATACCGTGCATTGACCAAGTACCCAATATGAGGGCGTAAAAAACCATAAGAAGTTAAATCAGAAACTTTTGAATCAATGTTTGACCTCTCTTTGAATAGTCCTGTTTGTGTGTGAAACAGAACATAATTATTCTTCTTTTCTAAATAAATAATATCATCAACATAAATATTATATATCTCTCTTCCGGTCTTTATTGAATAAACATTTGGCTCAAAAAGCTTTTGATGTATTTTTAATAAACAAGGGGTCAAATCTTCCATATGTGATTTTCTGACAAAAGAAAATGGTTGCACTTTCAATGCATCAAAAACAAGCTCGTCTTTATTGGTGACAAAAACAATATAGGGTTTGTCAGAATTGCCTTTTTTTTCATTAATTTGCGAAGCAATTTGCATGCCGGAAATATCAGGCATATCAATATCCAAAAGCAGAATGTCGTTGTGCAAAAACTTTTCATCATCAATCACCGAAAGCGGGTCATCTTCTGCAGTGATTTTTACTTTGATGTTATTGTCTTCACACAATTTTTTAACATCCTGCTTAAAAGAATTTACAAAAACTTGCTCATCATCAACGATTAGTATATTTAACATATTTTCACCCTCTTTAAACCTTGAATTTGATTATAACATAAACAATGCAAAAACAAAAGCAGAACTTTAACAGGTCACTCAAGCAGACTTAACTTTTTTCTGACTGATTTAGGGCATTTGATAACTTAAAATGACAAAAACACACCGCTATACATAACAATTATTATGAAAATCGTAAAAACTTGTTGATTTATTTTGCAATTTAAGATAGAATATAGAAAATAGTTACTCGCACATTTGTGCAATGGGTAATAGTTTATTATAAAGGAGAAATAAAAATGAAAAAATTATTATGTCTGCTTATGGCTTTGCTTATGGTTTTTGCATTGGTTGCTTGTAGCGATTCTGACGATGACGACGATAAGAAGAAAAAAGACAAAGACAACGATGTAAGCGTAAGCGAAAAAGAAGATACTAACGACGAAGACGAAGATGACGACGACAGTTCTGTGAATTTGAGTGGCGACGCTACTATCGAAGAGCTTGTTCTTGTTGATGAGTCTGATGTCAAAATCACTGCTAAAGAGCTCAGCTTTGATGATTACTATGTAAGCATTGATATTCTTATTGAGAACAACTCAAGCGAAGACCTTACTTTCTCAGTTGATCAATCATCAGTAAACGACAGTATGATTTACGCATACATGAGCGCTGATGTTGCTGCAGGTAAAAAAGCAAACGACAGCATCGAGTTCTACAACGAAGACCTTGAATTTGCAGGTATCGACACAATCGCAAAATTCGACCTCGTATTTGATATCTACACAACTGAAGACTACGATGATTACTTGACAACTGACCCTGTTGTTTTAGAGACATCAGAGGCTGATTCTTACACAGCAAAGGTTGACGAAAGCGGCGAGGTTGCTTACGATAAGGACGGCATCAAGATTGTTATTCAGGGCAAGACTGACAAAGATTCTTACTATGGCACAGGCATCAAGATTTATGTAGAAAACACTACTAAAAAGAATGTTTACGTAAGCAGTGAGGATGTATCTGTAAACGGCTTTATGGTTGACCCATACTTCTCTGTTGAAGTTGCAAGCGGCAAGCACGCTTACGAAGCTATGACATTCTCTGACGACGATCTTGAGGACAACAACATCGAAGAAATCGAAGAAATCGAGCTTTCATTCAGCGTTACTGACTATGATTCATGGGATACAATCGCTGAAACAACAGTAATCAAAATTACTTTCTGATAATTTTTTAAAACAGATTTGGCTCTGCCGATATTATTTCGGCAGGGCTTTTCTTTTTTTGCCCTATGTTACGCCTTTTAATTCTGTACAAAAAATATGTGATTTGCTGTGGACTTTTTAGCAATTATGTTATATAATTATATTACTATACTATGTGAGGAAATAATATGGGTAAAAAGATACTTAACAAAGCTATCAGCGTGATATTATCACTTGTGGTGCTTTATTGTGTTTTATGCACCGGATTTACTGCTTTTGCACAGGAAAATGAATTCGACCCTACTGCAACAGACAGCTCCGTGCTGTTCACCTATGACAGCGATATTTTTGCAGGCTGCTCTATGACTGTTGACAAGGACGCTATGGGGCTTGAGGGTGATGTGTCATACAAGTGGTACAAGGACAAACAGCTTTTTGCTACAACACAGGGTATCACCTTTTTGAGTGATGATATCGGCAGTAAGTTTTATGTTGAAATCGAAACTGAACAGACAACATACAAAAGCTACAATATCGTCCCTGTAAAAAAACCTGACTACTACGGCTACTCTAAGCTTAACGAAAAACAGCAGACGCTGTACAACATTATGGTCGAAAACATCAGCAGTTTTAAGACCTCGTTTGAAATCGACTATTCGCTTGGCATTACTAGTGATGACATAGCTCATGTTAACATTTTGCTTAGTCACGACCATCCTGAGATTTTTTGGTACAGGGGCAGTTTTCAGTATTACATGCAGTCGCCTGATTTGTATGTTGTTGAGATATTGCCAAAGTATACTCTGAACAACGAAAGTGCTACTGAACAACAGATTAAAGATGCACAGTTTTTGATTAAAAACAAGCTGTTTTACACTGTTTCACAGATGTACCAAGAACTTGCAGTCACTACAGAATACACAGAGGCGCTGTGGATTCACGATAAAGTAGCAAGTATGCTGACATATCAGACATCAGTAAACGACCAGACTATCTATGGCGCTTTATTAGAAGGAAAGGCGGTCTGCTCAGGCTATTCAAAGCTTAACCAGATTATGCTGCAGTACATTGGTATTGATGCGTTTACTGTCACAGGTGTGAGCATTAACCCTACTACAAACCAATACGAAAGCCACGCGTGGAATCTGATGTGGATTGACCACCATTGCCTGTATACTGACGTTACATGGGACGACCAGAAACACCATGTGTTCCACCTTTACTTTGCACGAACAGTTGACAATATGGCTATAAACCACACGATGGACGAGCTTTCCGAAAGCATCAAGCCACAGGGTGACGAGCATTGCTGTGAGTACAACTACTTTGCATACTATCATCAGGACCATGCGGTGCAATCTGATGAAGACGGCAACTTTGATGTAAAATACATCGCCTCGCTCAAGGACGAGAAAATCAAGGACAAGGCATACGGAATCGTTGTGTACGACCAAACAGGCGAAGAGTTTATGCAGTGGCTCAACAGCAACCTCAGCAAAAACCTGAGCGATATATTGAACAATATGAGTCTTAAACCGGGCAGTTACAGTGTTTCCACTTTGAAAATGGGTGGCGGTACACTTGGCACTGAGGTTCACATCTACTTTGAAAAAGCTCAAGAAGAAAACCCTGTAGCCTACACCGTAAGTGGTAATATAAAAAGCTTTGGCGAACAGCAGGATGCTGTAACGGTTTCGCTGTACAAAGATGGTAGCACAGAGTATTCTCAGCGAAACGTGCTGTACGGTACAGACATCAGCTACTCGTTTAGTATCCTTGAAAGCGGCAACTACAAAGTAGAAGTAAAGAAAAACGGACATATCACATCTGTTGCAAATGTTACAGTTGACACAAACCTGGTGGTAAACTTTGATTTGTATATGTACGGCGACGGCGACCTTGACGGCGCAGTGACGATTATTGATGCCACCCTTATCCAGAAATTTTTGGCACGAAGCAAAGAGCTAACCGAGCAACAGCTTATCATATGTGATGCTGACAAAAACGGCGACGTGAATATTCTTGACGCTACAAAAATCCAGATGTTGCTCGCAAACAAAATCGAAAGTCTATAAAATAGCTACAAAAAAAATAAATATACCCCCGTAAAACGGGGGTATTTCATTTTCGGGCATAGCCCTAATACTACTGGCAGCGCACAAGTGCGCTTTTCATTGGCCTATCAGCCATGCATCTGTTACAGCTACTCATAAATGAGCGTCAACGCATGCCTCCCTTGTGTAAAGGGAGCGGGACCACGATTAGTGGTGGAGGGATTGTTATCGTGAGATAATTCAATACAATGTTACATTAACAACCCCTCAGTCAGCTACGCTGACAGCTCCCCTTACACAGGGGAGCCTCCCCCTGTATCATTTGTATTTCTTTTTATCGGTTAACCTTTTTTGAATCACGCAATAGTCGCGTACTTTTCTGTATACAAGAAAAGGCATACCAAGCGGTATGCCTTTAATCTTTTTAACTATTTAATTGTGCTTAAAATCAAGCTTCTGCTTCTGCGTCTGCTTTGATTAAGAACTTGAAGACAACAGCAGCGATAGCAGCACCAACAAGTGGAGCTACAATAAACACCCACAATGATGACAGAGCTTCACCGCCTACAAAGATAGCAGGACCGAAGCTTCTTGCAGGGTTTACAGATGTGCCTGTAAAGTGGATACCAAAGATATGTACAAGTGTGAGTGTCAGACCGATGATAAGACCTGCAGGCTTTGAGTACTCTTTTCTTGATGTAACAGAGAGGATAACGAGTACAAAAATGAATGTAAGTATTGCTTCAACAGCAAAGGATACGCCGATTTTGCCCTCAAACAGACCGTTCTGACCCAAAGCTTCTTTGTTGCCAATAAGCAAAGAAAGCACAGCAGCACCTGCTGTTGCACCTGCAAACTGAGCAATAACGTAGCCGATAAAGTCCACAACTGACATCTTGCCGTTTATAAGCACAGCAAGAGAAACCGCAGGGTTGATGTGACAACCTGACACCTGACCGATAGAATAAGCCATTGCAACGATAACAAGACCGAATGCAAGCGCTGTCATAAAGTAAGCCATATCAGGCTTGTCAGTTGCACAGCCGAGCACAGATGCAGTACCGCATGCAATCAGTACAAGTGTAAATGTTCCGATAAATTCTGCGAATATTTTTTTCATTAAATTCACCCCTATAATTTGGTAGTTTAATAATACCAATATATGCTGTAAAAATCAATATATTTTTATATTAACCCCAAATATCCCGCACCTATACCGAGCACAGCCGACAGAGCGATTATGATGATAGGGCTAATTTTCTTATAAAGAAGTAAAAACAGCATCAAAGCAAATACAACAAGCGAGAACCAGAACACCGATGTTGTAAGTGCTGAGGTGCTTATGCCATTTGAAAACAGCACTTCCATCGCTATTGATACAACCGCCGCACCGATGAGTCCGACAACGGTAGATTTGAGTCCGAACATAGCACCCTGGACAAGCTTGCTTTCCTTAAATTTATCGTAGACTTTAGCGATAATCAGAATGATAAAAAACGCAGGCAACACAACACCCACGGTTGCGCACACGGCACCAAAAAAACCGCCGACCTGTGAGCCGACATAGGTCGAGATGTTGACTGCAAAAGCACCGGGGGTGCTCTCGCTTACTGCGATAAAGTCAACAAGCTCTTGATTAGAGAGCCAACTGTGTTTTAGCACGGTTTCCTGAATAAACGGAATCATAGCATAGCCGCCACCAAAGGTGAACGCCCCGATTTTTAGAAATTCCAAGAACAAGATAAGATATGTCATTTGAGTTCTTTGCCTCGCTTTCTTGCGATGTAAGAACACACAATTCCCACAACTGCGCTCGAGAGTATAATAACAAGCACATTTGTAGAAAACAGCACAACAAGTGCAAACGACACAGCCATAATGATGTAAGCAACTATGTTGTGCGGAGCTTTCTTGAACATAGAGATAACGGCTTTGATGATGAGTGCCAGCACGCCTGCTCTGATGCCTGTGAAAGCGTATTTTACAACCAAAAGGTCGTTGAAGTTAGACAGCAATACAGAGATAACGTAGATTATCGCAAACGATGGCAGTACAACACCTAAGGTAGCCATCATAGCACCCACAAAGCCTGCGGTTTTAAAGCCGATAAAAGAAGCCGCACAAATGGCGATAGGGCCGGGTGTGGACTCTGACAGTGCCACAACGTCGATTAAATCTTCGCCGCTTATCCATTTTCTTCTTTTGGACGTCTCGTTTTCAATTATCGGAATCATAGCGTAGCCACCACCAAATGTGACAACACCAATCTTCATAAATGACAGCAGTAGCTGAAGATACAGTTTTAGCTTGCTTTTTTTCATCAGTTTTGCTTCCTCACAATTTTATAGTCATCGCTTAGTCTGAAGTATGAACAGTCATCAAGCGACGATTGCATAAAACGCGCAACGTCGTCCTCGTCAAGATTAACCATACATTCGTAGCAGTCGTAAGCCTCGTTGTATATATAATATGCACACATTTCGCAGTTTACTTTACCACTCATAATATCACCACCAAACTTGATTTTACCACAAAAACAGCAAAATATCAATCAGCACAAATCAATGTCTAAAATACGCACAAACTATTGAATAATTTTGTGCTTTGTGATATAATTCAACTAATTGTATTATGAGTTACTATGTCATTTTTGAAATGGGGTTTATTTATGAGCATAAAGGTCACACTTTTACAGCACACACCAATGCCACAGCAGACTATCGCTATGGCGGCAAAACTGTGCTATAGCGCATCAGATATAGAAAATATCAAAGACGGTCTGACAGAAGAAAAGACCGAGCAGTTCCTTGATATGCTCACATCACTTGGCCACGCAAGTCCTGTTGAGCACGCGTCTTTCACCTTTGGTATCGAGGGCATATCCCGTGCGTGTTCTCACCAGCTTGTGCGTCACCGCATTGCGTCATACAGCCAACAGTCACAGCGATATGTTGACGGCACAAAGTTTGAGTTTGTAACTCCGCCTGAAATTGAGAAAAACGAAAAAGCGTTTGATGCTTACAAAAGGGTCATAGATTTGCAGTGCGACGCTTATGCACAAATCAGAGATGCACTTGTTGTAGGCTACATAAAAGAATATTCTAAAGAAGAATTATCAGGCACAGACGAGGAAATAATGAACACATTTAAAGAGGACAACAAAGCTCTCTACAGTTCATTTGTAAAGAAAGCAAACGAGGACGCTCGCTTTGTACTGCCTAATGCTTGTACAACAAAGCTTGTCTGTACATTCAACGTGCGTAGCCTCAACAACTTCTTTGACCACCGCTGTTGCAACCGTGCACAGTGGGAGATAAGAGAAGTAGCAGACCAGATGCTCAAACTGTGCAAAGAGGTTGCTCCTGTACTGTTCAAAAATTCAGGTCCAAGATGTGTCAGAGGTGCTTGTCCTGAGGGCGCTATGACATGTGGAAAAATAAAGGAAGTCAGAGAAAAATATGGCAAGTAAATTAATCGTTATAGAAGGACTTGACGGCTCGGGCAAAGGCACCCAGTCGGCACTTGTTACACAGACACTTATTGACAGGGGATTTAGTGTGCGAAAACTCACGTTCCCTGATTATGACAGCGCATCATCATCTTTGGTTAAGATGTACTTAGGCGGCGAGCTTGGGGACACTCCTGATGATGTCAACGCATATGCGGCTTCTTCATTTTATGCAGTAGACCGTGTTGCGTCGTACCTAAAGGACTGGAAAAAAGACTACGAAAATTGCGACTACATTGTTGCTGACCGTTATGTCACATCAAACCTTATCTACCAGATGACAAAGGTCAAAGATATAGAGCGTGACGATTTTATCGCTTGGCTTGAAGATTACGAGTACAACAGACTTTGTGTCCCAAAACCTGATGTTGTTATTTACCTTGATGTGCCACCTGTTATTTCGCAGAAACTGATGAGCACAAGATACAACGGCGACGAATCAAAAAAAGATATTCACGAAAAGAACATGAATTTTCTGCTTTCGTGCAGGGAAAGTGCCCTGTATGCACAGCAAAAACTAGGCTGGATTTCGCTTAGCTGTGCCGATTCAGATAATATGAAAAGTATAGAAACCATAACACAGCAGATACTTGATATTATAGATAAAAAACTGTAGGAACAGGATGCTTATAGATGCTTGATTTTCACACACCTACGCTCAAAGACGCGTTGTGGATAGACCCGATAACTGAAAACTGTGGTCAGATTGGCTGTGATATTTCGTTTGCTACTACCTATCTGTGGCGCAACAAATACGATATCAAGGTGTGCAAATTTGACTCTACGCTGTTCAAGGCGTACTTTATGGGTGAAAACAAGGTGGGGTACAGTTTTCCGGTTGGCAAACTACCACCAAAACAGTCGCTTTCTCTTTTGCTCAGTGATGCACAAAAACGCGGCGCAAAACCTGTTATCGGTATGCTCAACCGTGCAAATGCAGAGATAATCACGCATTTGTACCCTGATATGTTTGATATAGTAGAGGAGCGTGACAGCGCTGACTATATTTACTATAGAGAGAATCTTGCAAATCTACCCGGCAAAAAGTTCCACGCAAAACGCAACCATATCTCAAAATTTATGCGAAATAACCCATTGTGGTGTTATAAACCGATTGACAGCACAAATCTTGAGGATGCTTATTTTGTTGCACACAAATGGCACTTAAAAAACGACTCTGACAAATCAGAGCTGTTTGCAATAAGGGAAGCACTTGATAATTTTGAGGCATTGTCGCTGTTTGGCGGAGTGCTGTATGTGGACAAACGTCCTGTTGCCATGACTATCGCATCAAGGATAAATTCGCTTGTGTGCGATGTTAACTTTGAAAAAGCAGTCGAGGTTGATGGGGCGTACGCTGTGATTAATAACGAATTTGCAAAGTCAGTGCCACAGTTTATGCAGTTTAACAGAGAAGAGGATATGGGTATTGAGGGGCTGAGAAAAGCAAAGCTTTCGTACTATCCTGACAAAATATTAATGAAATATACAGCTACTATGAAATAATCGGAGGCAGTTATGATTTATTGTTTTTTAGCAGACGGTTTTGAAGAGATAGAGGCTCTTGCTACCGTTGATATACTGCGCAGGGCGGACATTGATGTGTGCACTGTATCAGTTACTGACAGCATTGTTGTTAACGGCTCACACAATATCAAGGTTACTGCCGATATGATGTGCAGCAATCTTGATGATATAAAAAACGACATCACAGGTGCTATATATCCGGGCGGTATGCCTGGGTCAGAAACTCTGTCAAGCGGCAAAAACACATTGCCTAATGATGTAGCAAAATATTGTGCAGAGAATAACATCATTGTCGGTGCGATATGTGCAGCACCTATAGTGCTTGGCAGAATAGACTTGTTAAATGGAAAATGCGTCACCTGCTATCCGGGCTTTGAAAACCAATTAAATGGTGCAAACTACACAGGCAAAAGGGTAGAAAAAGACGGCAATATTATAACCGGCAGAGGTCCCGGTTGCTCGGTTGACTTTGCACTTGCTATTGTAAGTGAGATAAAGTGCGACAGCCTTGCTCAAAAAATAAGAAAGTCGATGCAATGTGATGAATAAACAAGAACTTAGAAAAGAGTACCTTGAAAAACGCAGACAGTTGCAAAGCGAAAACAAACGCAAAATGGATCTTGAGATACAAAGCAGACTGCTGATGACTGATGAGTACAGGTCAAGTGAAACGGTGCTGATTTATGTGTCAAAGGAAAACGAGATTGACACAAAGGGCATCATTAACGCCGCTTTTGCCAACAAAAAGCGTGTCGCTGTCCCTGTGACTAACGACGACTACTCTCTGTCATTTTACTATATAAATTCCTTGAAAGAATTAAAAATAGGAAAATTTGCGGTGCTTGAGCCACCTGTTGAGTCACAGCGTGTGACTGACTTTGAAAACAGCGTGTGTGTTATACCGTCGCTGTGCTGTGATTTGTCAGGAGTGCGTGTCGGCTATGGCAAAGGCTGCTATGACAGGTTTTTGTCAGATTATTGCGGACAAAAAATCTGTCTTTGCTATGCTGACTGTGTATTACCGTCGGTTCATTGCGATGAATACGACGTCAGAATGGACATCATAGTATCAGACAAATTTGTTAAGCGTACATAACATTTAAGTATATTAAAGAAGGAGGATAATTATGAGTGATATAAACAGCAAAAACGATAATTATTCCACAGATTCTATCGAAAATACAAGAAAGAAGAAAATCGACGAGTTCAAGCGCGGATTTGACAAAAGCGTTATGAACGATGACTACGAAACTGCTGTTGCTGTCGAGCACAGTGACGACGACTCGTACTTGGGATTTAGTTCTGATAGCTCACAGCTCAAGCGTCGAAAAAAGTCTAACGAGATTAATTCATACAGCGATT
The DNA here is from genome assembly GCA_045604645.1 of Ruminococcus sp. Classification (GTDB taxonomy): domain Bacteria; phylum Bacillota; class Clostridia; order Oscillospirales; family Acutalibacteraceae; genus Ruminococcoides. The sequence continues at coordinate 35,534 of JAZUOM010000033.1, forward strand.
CTGATACCAAAAAGCGTATCGAGCGTGAGTCAAGAAAAGCACTAAAACAGCAGAGCAAAGAGGACAAGCGTATCGAAAAGAGCAAGGCAAAACGCAACCAGAAGATGTTCAAGTGGGTGTGGGCTTTGATGGTTGTTATCATGGGCATTGTGCTGTCACAGGTTATTATGGTTGGTGTCAACGATATGCTCGCAATCACCAGAGAAGAAAATCCGCAGGAGGTCAAGGTGACTATTCCTGAGGGTGCGTCAATGAAGCAGATTGGCGATATACTTGAGGCTGCAGGTGTTGTTAACGAAGCAAAGTATTTTGTGTTGTACGCAAACGTCACAAGCTCTGTTGACGGTTTCAAATCAGGCGAGTACCTTATCGAGACCGACAAGGACTACGAGGCTATAATCAACTTTTTGCAGAGTAACGTTAACCGTACCGATATCGTAACCGTTCAGATTACCGAGGGTATGAACGTGCTTGAAATTGCTCAGAAACTTCATGATGAAGGCGCGCTTGATGATGTGCAGGCTTTTCTTGATGTCTGCGATTCGGACGTTTTTGATGAGTCATATGTATTTTTGCAGGGTGTCGACAACGCAGACAAGCGTTACTACAAGCTTGAGGGATATCTGTTCCCTGATACCTACGATTTCTATGTGAACGAAGACCCACAAACTATCGTGTCAAAGATGCTCAATAACTTTGAGAACAAAATTTACTACGCAGAGGAAAAATACTTTGGCGCAGATAAAAAAATCACCCTTGAGTCGCTTGTTGCTGACAGCGGTTACTCGATGGATGATATAATAACAATCGCGTCTCTTATTCAGGCAGAGGCAGCAAACAAAGAGGACATGTACTACATCTCGTCTATTTTGCACAACCGTCTTGCAAACGGTATCGAGACTGGTACTGCCCAGCTCAGCTGTGACTGTACAGTATACTATCCATATCGTGAAAAAGAGGACGTTCCTGAAAATATCAGGGACACTTACTCAAGCAGTTACAACACATTTAACTTTAACGGCTTGCCGGCAGGACCTATCTGCAACCCATCGCTTGAGGCTATCCTTGCGGCAATAGAGCCTAACGATACCGACTACTACTTCTTCTGTCACGACAGCGTAGAAAATGGTTCAACTCCATATTATGCAAGCTCGCTTAGTGACCACGAATACAACCTTTCACTTATAAGCTGATGATAAAACCAGAGATTTTGTCTCCGGCAGGAGATATGGAATGTTTAGAGTCTGCGCTTAATTTCGGTGCAGATGCAATATACTTGGCAGGCAAAGATTTCGGTATGCGTACCGCATCTAAGAATTTTTCTTTAGACGAATTAAAAGTTGCCTGCGATTTGGTACACAAACAGGGCAAAAAGCTCTATCTCACATGCAACACCTTGCCTAGGAATGCTGACGTTGTGAATATGCCCCAGTTTCTTATGAGTGCACAACACTGCGGTGTTGATGCGTTTATTATCGCTGATTTGGGTGTGTTTGAACTTGCTAAAAAATACGCACCAGAGGTTGAGCGTCACATCTCGACCCAAGGTGGTATCATAAACTACGAGAGTGCAAATGCGTGGTACAATATGGGCGCAAAGCGAGTAGTGCTCGCGCGCGAGATGACACTCTCTGAAATTGCCGATATGCGAGCAAAAATCCCAAGTGACCTTGAGATTGAGTGCTTTGTGCACGGTGCTATGTGCGTGTCATTTTCGGGCAGATGCCTTATCTCGTCATTTATGACCGGCAGAGATGCAAACCGTGGTGACTGTGCTCAGCCATGCAGGTGGAAGTATCACCTGTATGAGGAGAACCGTGACGGTCAGTTTTTCCCTGTTATTGAGGAAAAAAATGGCACATATCTGTACAACTCGCGTGATTTGTGTATGATAGAGCATATAGATGAGCTAACAAAAGCGGGTATCAGTAGCTTCAAGATAGAGGGCAGAGCAAAGTCTGCGTACTACACAGCAGTTACTACCAACGCTTATCGCCACGCTCTTAATGATTATTTGAAAGACCCTGATAATTTTACTTTGCAACCTTGGATAAAGGAAGAACTTGAGAAAATTTCTCACAGAGAATATTCAACAGGCTTTTTCTTTGGCAATGAGCCGGGTCAGACTACAGACAACGGCGGTTATATCCGCAAGTATAATCAGGTAGCGGTGTGCGAGGGCTACAGCGACGGTGTAGCAGTAATCACACAGCGCAACAAATTCTTTGCAGGCGACACGCTTGACGTGCTACCGCCGTCTGGTATCTCCTTTGAGGTGGTTGCAAAGTCACTTGCTACTGAATATGGACAGAGCGTTGACAGCGCACCTCACGCTATGCAAAAGCTGTTTATGACAGTTGACAAAGAAATACCAAAAGGTTCAGTAATCCGCAAGAAAATTGTTGACACAAAGTGATTTAGGTTTTATAATAACTACGATATATAAAGGCTGTGACAAGACGAGTAAAACATCAGTGCTGTTTTAGAGAGAGAGCCGCTTGGTGCAAGGTTCTTACATCACCGTTTTACAGCTACCTTTGAGCCCCGTGTGACTAAGCACGGCGTATGTCTGCGTTAAAGACGGACAAGTGGGCAGTTTATTTATATTCTGTCAATTTGGGTGGTACCGCAGGTCAGCCTGTCCCATATTTTGGGGCGGGCTTTTTATATTGTTAATTTATTCTTTGTTTAAAGGAGTTTTTATTATGCAGTGGACAGGACTAAACGAACTCAGAGAAAAGTTTTTATCATTTATGGAGAGCAAAGGTCACCTAAGACTTTCGAGTTTTCCTCTTATTCCAAAGGACGACAACTCTCTGCTCCTCATCAACTCAGGTATGGCACCGATGAAAAAGTATTTTACAGGTGAGATTACACCACCTAGAAAGCGTGTCACAACATGTCAGAAATGTATCCGCACACCTGACATTGAGCGAGTTGGTATCACAGCTCGACACGGTACATATTTTGAGATGCTTGGTAACTTCTCTTTTGGGGATTATTTCAAGCGAGAGGCAACTGCATGGGCGTGGGAGTTCTTTACAAAAGTGCTTGAGATGCCAGTAGAAAAGCTTTATGTTTCTATCTACGAGGACGACGACGAGGCGTTTGAAATCTGGACAAAAGAGGTCGGCGTTGACCCATCACACATGGTGCGCCTTGGCAAAGCAGACAACTTCTGGGAGCACGGCAGTGGCCCTTGCGGTCCATGTTCAGAGATTTACTTTGACCGTGGCGAAGAAAAAGGCTGTGGCTCACCTGACTGCAAGGTAGGCTGTGAGTGCGACCGATTTGTTGAGGTGTGGAACCTTGTATTTACACAGTTTGACAATGACGGCAACAACAACTACACACCGCTTGAGCATCCAAACATCGACACAGGTATGGGCCTTGAGCGTCTGGCATGCGTTATGCAGGGGGTAGATAACCTGTTCTTGGTTGACACAGTGCAGAATATTATGAAGCACATCAGTGATATTGTAGGCGTTAAATACGGCGAAAGCGAAAAGAGCGATATCTCACTTAGAGTTATCACCGACCATATCCGCTCTACTACATTTATGATTGCAGACGGTGTTATGCCGTCAAACGAGGGCAGAGGCTACGTGTTAAGACGACTTTTGCGTCGTGGTGCACGTCACGGAAGACTGCTTGGTCAGACTGAGCCATTCCTCTACAAAGTTTGCGAAACAGTTATCAAGGAAAACGCATCTGCTTATCCTGAGCTTGTTGATAAACAGGAGTACATCACAAAGCTCATCAAGGTTGAAGAAGAAAACTTTGCAAAGACTATTGATCAGGGTCTTTCTATGCTTCAGAGTATTATCGACGACAATTCCGTCAAGATGCTCTCAGGTGAAGATGCGTTCAAATTAAACGATACATTCGGCTTCCCGATTGACCTTACACGTGAGATTCTGGAAGAAAAAGGCATCAAGGTTGACATCGAGCGTTTTAAGGAGCTTTTGGTTGAGCAGAAAAGCCGAAGCAGAGCAGCCAGAAAGAACGCAGGCGCAGACGCATGGGTATCAGATTCAACAGACTTGTCAGATGTAGAAAAAACTCAGTTTGTTGGTTACACAGACTATACATCAGATTCAACAATACTTGCACTTGTCAAAGACGGTGAGCGTGTAGACAGCGCACAAGAGGGCGAAAGCGTTGTAGTAGTGCTTGACAAAACACCGTTTTATGCAGAAAGCGGTGGTCAGATTGCCGACACAGGTGTCATCACTGCAGGCGGTGCAAGCGTAGAGGTTGACAACGTTTCTAAAGACAACAACGGTATCTACCTGCACGTTTGCGAGGTTGCTACTGGTACTGTCGCAGTGGGCGACACAGTAAAGTGTGCTATTGATGCAGCAAGAAGAGAAGACATCAAGCGCAACCACACAGCAGCTCACCTGCTGCAGGCGGCTTTGCGTGAGGTGCTTGGCACTCATGTTCAGCAGGCTGGTCAGCTCGTGTCAGAGGAGATGTGCCGTTTTGACTTTACACATTTCTCTGCACTCACAGCAAAAGAAATACTTGATGTAGAAGAAAAAGTAAACAATATGATTCTGTCTGCAATCGAGGTATCCTGCAAGGAAATGCCGATTGATGAAGCCAAGAAGCTCGGTGCTATGGCATTGTTCGGCGAAAAATACGGCGATGTTGTCAGAGTAGTCAGAGCAGGTGACTTCTCAATGGAGCTTTGCGGTGGTACACACGTAAGTAACACATCAGCACTCGGACTTTTCAAGATTAAACAGGAAGGCTCTGTTGCAGCAGGTGTAAGACGAATTGAAGCAGTAACAGGCAAGGGTGTGCTTGATTATCTCAATCAGGCAGTAAACGCTTGTGTAATTGCATCTGAGGTTCTTCATATCAACAACCCTAAAGAAATCGTTCAGGGTGCACAGCGTATTGCACAGGAGCTCAAAGACAAGAGTAAGGAAATCGAGTCACTCAAGTCACAGCTTGCAGGCTCACAGATTGATGCACTCATCAACACAGCACCTATGGTAGGGGACACAAAGATTATCACAAGTATGTTTGTCGGCACATCTGCTGATATGCTCAAAACTATGTGTGATAAATTAACAGACAAGGTCAAAAACTGCGTTGCTGTGCTCGCAGGTGTAAACGGCGAGAAGCTTACATTCGTCTGTGCATGCTCAAAAGAAGCGATAAAAGCAGGGCTTAAAGCAGGCGACATCGTAAAGAAAGTTGCGCTCATTGCTGGCGGTAACGGCGGCGGCAAACCTGATATGGCTATGGCAGGCGGCAAAAATGTTGACAAGACCGACGAGGCTATCTTTGCTGTACAGGGCATTGTCAAAGAAATTCTTGGTGTTTAATATTATAATTCTATAACAGAAATATCCTCGCATCATACGGTGTGGGGATTTTTTGTATACAGAAAAGTACGCGATAGTCGCGTGGTTCAAAAAAGGTTAACCGATAAAAAGAAATACAAATGATACAAGGGGAGGCTCCCCTGTGTAAGGGGAGCTGTCAGCGTAGCTGACTGAGGGGTTGTTAATGTAACATTGTATTGAATTATCTCACGATAACAATCCCTCCACCACTAATCGTGGTCCCCCTCCCTTTACACAAGGGAGGCATGCGTTGACGCTCATTTAT
>JAZUOM010000034.1:0-81988 GCA_045604645.1 Ruminococcus sp.
CAACTAAGCTATACCCACCATATGGCGCGCTGAAAGGGACTCGAACCCCTGACCTACTGCTTAGAAGGCAGTTGCTCTATCCAGCTGAGCTATCAGCGCATACGATAAAAACAGACGCCTGTTTTCAATCAGCCTTACCATTATATAAGAATAAGAACAATTTGTCAATAGTATATTTGCTCTGTTTTAAAAATGTTTTTTGACCTATTTTTTATCATTTTTGCTGTTTGATAACCTTCAGTCGCGAAAATTCCTCTCGTTCTTTTTCATCGAGCGCATCAGTAATGAATTTAACAGCATTTTCAAACTTAGGAATCATAATGTTTTTGAGCGCGTTTGCTCGTTTTTGAGTTTTCTTTATTGAGTCAGCAAGCCTGTATACGCTGTTTTCGATTTCAGTAAGCTCTACAGTAAGTTCTTTTACATACAAAAACTTAAGCTGCGCTTCATCAAGATTGCTGTTTGAAGAACCCAAACCATAATGAAGCTCGTTCTTTTCAGGCTTGTCAATAGTCAGAATAGGAATCTCAACGCCCATAACGCTTCGATAATCGAGCTTTAGGCTGTTATCGATAGGCATAGAAAGTGATATCTCATCACAAAAGCCAAGCGTTATGTTAGCGTTCTCAAGTGCTCTGTAGGCATCCGAAAAAGCAGTGTCAATTTTGCTTTGTATTTCGTTTGCTCTGTCTATGAGCATCATCATTTCACGGATGAGTATATTACGCTTTCTGTCAAGTAGCTCAAATCCTACTTTAGATAGTTGCAGCGATTTTTTTGTGCTTATTAAATTACCTTTTGTTGGCACTACCTGATTTGACATATACACCATCCTTTCTTAATGCGATATACGATTACTTTTCAATATAATATTTATCAAGCAACTTGTCATCCACACGGTCAAGCTCTGATTTAGGCAACGTTGACAGCAACTGCCAGCCTAAGTCAAGGCTCTGTTCAATGCTTCTGTTTTCACTGTTGCCCTGATTAATAAAACTACTCTCAAATTGTCTGCCAAATTCGATGTATTTTTTATCAATAGGTGATAACTCCTCTTCGCCGATAACCGATGCAAGACTTCTTGCGTCGATAACCTTTGCATATGAAGCAAAAAGCTGGTTAGCAAGCGGCGAGTGGTCCTCTCTTGTAAATCCCTCACCAATGCCGTCTTTCATAAGTCGTGACAGCGATGGCAGTATGTTTACAGGAGGATAGATACCTTGGCTTTGGAGCATTCTGTCAAGTACAATCTGACCTTCTGTGATGTATCCGGTAAGGTCAGGTACAGGATGTGTGATATCATCGTTAGGCATTGTAAGTATCGGAATCTGTGTAACAGAGCCCTTGCTACCCTTAATCATACCCGCTCTCTCATACATTGATGCAAGGTCAGAGTAAAGATAACCCGGATATCCTTTTCTGCCCGGAATTTCACCTTTTGATGAAGAAAATTCACGAAGTGCCTCTGCATAAGATGTCATATCCGTCATAATAACAAGTATGTGCATATCAAGCTCAAACGCAAGATATTCAGCAACAGTGAGTGCACACTTAGGTGTGAGCATACGCTCAATTATAGGGTCGTTTGACAGGTTGAGTAGCATAACAACCCTTGACATAACACCGCTTTCTTCAAAGCTTTTTTTAAAGTACTGTGCTACGTCATTCTGAACACCCATAGCAGCAAAAACAATGCCAAAGTTAGATGAATCAGCGCCGCTGATTTTAGCTTGTCTTACAATCTGTACGGCAAGCTCGTTGTGTTTCATACCCGAGCCTGAGAATATAGGTAGTTTCTGACCACGTATAAGTGTAGCCAGTGTATCAATACTCGAAATACCTGTGTTGATGTAGTTTCTAGGATAGATACGCGACACAGGATTGATAGGTGTGCCGTTGATGTTACGCTTTTTTTGTGGAAAAATCTCACCAAGTCCGTCGATTGGTTTGCCTGCACCATTGAGTACTCTACCCATAATTTCAGGGGACAGTGGCATTTCCATAGGTCTGCCCGTAAGTCTTGTTTTAGTGTTCTCAAGACTCAACTGTCTTGCACCCTCAAAAACCTGTACAACAATTCTTTCGCCCTCGATTTGTACAACACGGCCTTGTCGTTTTGTACCGTCATCAAGCTGAATGTCAACAATCTCTTCATAGGAAACGCCTTTAACACCGTCAATGACAACAAGCGAACCGTTGATTTCCTTGACGCCAACATAGTCAATTACCATAGCATTTCCTCCTTACTGTGTGATAGATGCGATTTTTAAATCGATGTCATTGATATACTCATCAAATAAATCGAGTCTGTCGTTTGGTATATCATATTTCATTTTTGTCAGCTTATCAAAAACTCCAAGCTCAATAACTCTAGAGATAGGAATAGCCATATTTGTGATATGACGTGCTTTGTCATGCAGATGAAGTATAGTTTTCATCATAAGTTTCTGCTTTTTTAGTGACACATATGTGTCCTCTTTGTGAAAAGCATTCTGTTGTAAAAATCCGACTCTGATTACCCTTGCAATCTCGATAACAAGTTTCTGGTCGTCAGGTAACACATCCGCACCGATTAGTTTTACAATTTCCATGAGTCTGCTTTCTTCTGCAAGCAAAGCAGAAATCCTGCTTCTGTAATTAATAAAATCTTCGCCTAGGTTTTCTTCAAACCATGGGTCAAGGTCAGTGAAATACTCACTGTAGCTGTCCATCCAGTTGATAGCAGGATAATGTCTTGAGTAAGCTAAACTTTTGTCAAGTGCCCAGAAACAACGAGTAAAACGCTTTGTGTTCTGAGTTACCGGTTCAGAAAAGTCTGAGCCCTGTGGAGATACCGCACCGATAATAGTAACCGAGCCTTCCTTACCGCACAGCACATTTGCTCTGCATCCACGCTCGTAAAATTCCGAAAGACGTGATGGCAGGTATGCAGGAAAACCTTCTTCAGCAGGCATTTCTTCAAGACGACCGGAGATTTCTCTGAGCGCCTCAGCCCAACGTGATGTTGAGTCAGCCATAATCGCCACATTATATCCCATATCTCTGTAGTATTCAGCAAGCGTAATGCCTGTGTAAATAGAAGCTTCTCTGGCTGCTACAGGCATATTTGATGTATTTGCTATAAGCGTTGTTCGATATGTCATAGGGCAGTTGTTTTTAGGATCAATAAGTTCAGAAAACTCCTGAAGTACCTGACTCATTTCGTTACCACGCTCACCGCAACCAACATATACGATAATGTCAGCATCACACCATTTTGCAAGCTGATGCTGTGTCATAGTTTTGCCGGTACCAAATCCGCCCGGAATAGCCGCAGTACCGCCCTTGGAAACAGGGAAGAGCGTATCGATAACACGCTGACCTGTGATAAGCGGAACAGAAGCCGAAAGTCTTTCTTTAACAGGACGAGGTGTTCTAATAGGCCACTTCTGGCATAAGGAAAGTTCGTGCTCTACACCATTTTTATCCTTTATTTTTACAATGGTATCAAATAATTTGTATTGTCCATTTTTTGCAACGTAGGTTACTTCGCCACTAAGTAGCGGTGGTACCATACATTTGTGCGTAATTATGTCGGTCTCAGGCAGAGTAGCGTAAATCTGACCACCGCAGAGCACATCACCGACATTGACAGTAATAGTGACATCCCACAATTTTTCAGTATCAAGGGCCGATACCTGCGAGCCACGGCTGATAAATGCACCTGAATTCTTTTCTATCTCTGAAAGAGGTCGCTCAATACCATCAAAAATATTGTTGAGTATGCCTGGTCCCAAAAGCACATTCATAGGAGCTTTTGTGCCAACGATAGGGTCACCCGGCTTTAAACCTGTAGTTTCTTCATATACCTGAACAGTTGTATATTTATCGTTGATTCCGATGATTTCGCCTACAAGCTTTTCTTTTCCGACATACACCATTTCCATCATTGAAAAATCAGTGGCACCTTTAACGGTTACGACAGGACCGTTGATACCGTAAATACAGTAGTTATCTGTCATAATCACACCACCTTAAGTTTTGAGTTTTCTGCAAACCACACACGCTGGTCATCAAGCTTTGTATCAAAGGTGTCATCAGCCATGATCGACATAGCTTTGCAGTACCCCTTGATACCACCGAGTTTTATGGTCTCATCAAATTCAATAGTGCAGTTTTTAAGTATAGAACTGATGATATCAAAATAGTCTTTGTCGGCTTCTCTTAAATAAACAATACATTCATTATTTTCAAAAAGTTCAGCCATTTGTGTTGCACTTTTTTTGATATAGTCTTTGTAGGCATCGGTTTTTGTGTATTCATCAAGTTTAACCCTTGCATCCTCAAAAACCTTGTCTACAATCTCGTTCCTTTTTACAAACAGTTGTTGACGGCTGTCTTGTTCTTTTCTTGCATATTCACTGATAATCTGTGATTTTTTAATGCTGATTTCCTTTTGAATCAGCTTATATGCGTCACCTATAGCTTCGTTTGTAGCCTTTTCAATTTCCTGTTTTTTAAACTCCTCAACCTCGAGTCTTATGGCTTCGCTTTGTTGTTGAGCATATTTATTTATAGCTTTCAGAAAGCTGCTTGTTTTATTTGTTTCATTCATATAAATGCCTTCTTAGATAATAGAAATATACGCCAATACGGCAAATATTTAGTAAGTATATCGTTATATTTTTACACCGATAGCATCCTGAACATATTTTGTAATACTATCCTTGGTTCTGCCGTTGCCATGCCTGTCCGGTATTTCAATAATCAGAGGTTGCTTATTATGAAGTTTAATATCATAGATTTTGTCATGACATTGTTTCATAAGTGTCTCTGTCATAAGAATAACCGCAACATCATTCATATTAAGCGCATCATCAAGCGCTTTTTCGATATGATGCTTTTTGTGCACAACAACACCGTCAACACCCGCAAGGCGCATGCCCATCAGTGTATCAACGTTATCGCTGATAAGATACATTTTCATATTATTAGCCCTTTATTATAAGCTTGAGATTATCATGATTGAGATAAGCATACCGTAAAGCGCACAACCCTCACCAAGTGCAACGAAGATAATAGATTTACCAAAGTTTTTAGGGTCTTCGCTTGTAGCACCGATAGCAGCAGGAGCAGAACCGCCAACAGCGATACCGCCACCAATACATGAAAGACCGGTTGAAATGCCTGCGGCAATATATCCAAGACCGGTAGCGTTTGATGCAGTCTGTGCAACAGTGTTAGCATCAGCCGCATGAGCAACTATTGGACAAACCATACAAAAAGCAAATACTGCACAAAAAGAAAAAATCTGTGTCAATACAGTTCTTTTAGCACTTTTTCCTTTTTCAAAAGCTTTGATAGCCACAAGTACAGAAATTACTAAAAAAGCAGCTGGAATAAAAAACAATAGATAATCTAACATAACATTTCCCTCCAAATGTAAATTATAAAATATTAATCGATATTAACTGTGACAGGTTTATACATTCTGCCGTCGCCAATATAAAATCTGCTGAACATCTCGTAATACTCAAGTCTTAATACCTGAATACCAACAAGTAGTGCCTCGAGTGCCGCAACAATGAGGTTTCCGATAATAACTGTGATGATATATCCTGTCTGGCCAAACATTGATGCTAATACGAAAACAACCTGCATCATACCTGCATGAACAAGAACAAAGGCGCCAACTCTTAAAAAACTCATTGTGTTTGTAACATACGACAGACATACTTCAAATAGTTCAAAGAAATTATCAACTATAAAAGCGCCCCATTTTTTCGGCATCCACTCTTTTTCACCTTTTACCAATTCTGATAACGGTTCCCTTAGGAACACCAGTATGAGTGGTATCATTATCAGCAAAATGATATATGGTGCAGTCATTATTTTGATATTGAACATCATAGAACATACAAGTCCTACAACAAGTGAACTGTAGAAAACAAGTCCCGAGACACCGTTTACGCCGAACAAAGCGTTACCTATGTCTCTGCGCTTAAATGATGAGTAGATATTCAGCAGCATAGCAACAACAACAAGTGCCATACCAATACCCACCGCGCCGTAAATAATCGTCATTGTCCAATGCGATTCCATTACTTCAATCGGTTTTTCTTCAAGCTTGAATAGCGCGTGATACATCGGGTCAAGCACATGTTCAAATCCAAATACGCTACCGAATACAAATCCGAAAATAGTTGATGATACTGAGCACGGTATAAGCAGTTTGCCTAACTCCATACCTTTTAGTTTGTACATAATCAATGCTGCGATAAAAAGCACGATTCCGTGACCTACATCACCAAACATAATTCCAAACAACAGTGAATAGGTGAAAGCCAGAAATCCCGATGGGTCAATTTCACTATAATTTGGTGTGCCGTACATTTCAGTGTAGTATTCAAACGGCTTTGAGAAAAAATTGTTCTTTAGCTTTACCGGTGGATTATGCTTGAGCTCGTCCTTGGCATCAGTGATACTGACTTCTACACTCTCAATACTTTCAAGCAGTTTTTGTATCTGTGTTTCATTTTCAACAGGAATCCATCCGCATAAAATGAAGTTGTTATGATACCTATATGTTTTACTCATTATTGAGTAAAAAGCATTCTTTTCACACAATTTTGAGTAAATCTTAAGCAATTCATCTTTGTGGTTGTCGCAGTAGTTTTTGCTCTGATTCGAAAGAGTCGTGAGTTCCTGCGATAATTCGTTGATGCATTCCTTCTGTTTTGCTATGAAATCAGTAGGAGTACCTTTGAGTCCTTCGACTTCACAATGTTCAAAGTACAGTGCCGAAAAAATACTGTCTATTTCATCCGCCTGATCAATCGGTGCGGTATATACGCCCCAGTAATACTTATCATCACTTGAAATAGGGAAGAACTGCACAAACTCATTGTCGTCATATTCAGACAACTTTTTGTAACTTTCCTTTGGCAGTCTGCCAAAATCAGATGCAATAAACTCACACGCTTCGATTTTGTCAATCTCAAGGTTAAGTCCGACAAAGTGAGAACTGTTTTCTATTTGTCTTTTACAATTTTTGATTTCATTTTCTATTTCAGTTTTGCGTTTAATTATCGCACCAAGTTCATCATGAATTTTACTGACAGTTTGGTGCATTTGTTCAAAAGTTGCATCGTAGTCAGAAAAATCAACAAGCTGTGCATCGATATCGACTTGTGACAGAATTGATTTGAGTTTTGAAAAAGTATTCAAAGTCTCGTTCTTAACAGAAACAGGCAGAAATTTCTGAGTTTCTGAGAAATAATCAATCGCGTCATCAACGTGAAAAACCCCCGAATGACCAAGAGCGGTTACAACCTCATCAAGATAGTTGACCATACCGATTATTGAGACTAGTTTCATTTTAGATAGTGCCAAATTATCACCTCTTTATAAAAATAAGTGAAAAATTAATATTCATATATAAGCAGAGATTTGATTCTGTCAACAGAACTGTTATATCTTACACCTTCAATGATAGTAATGATATTTTTGAGTTCTGCTTCGTTAACATACATATATGATAATAAAACAACAGCAGGGTCAGTAGAATAGTACAGGTTCTTTTTGCACATAAAATACCTGCTCCTGATTGAAAGCTGTTCTTCTTTATCAACAGGCATCTTGCTGATGCGTTTTCCTATTCGAGTAGAAGCCATAAGTTCAAAAACTTCATCAACATCTTTTGCGTTACACATTTTGTTGATTACGTTTTTACTGATTGAACCATATGGCATAAGATGCGATTTACACATTTCGCTGCTCATAGAATAATACTTTTTAATTCTCAGTATTCTGGATATATTGCAGAAATCGTTTACAGAATCGCATAGATTCTTAAGATTTTCTTTTTCTTTTTTTGATTTGCGTTTTGAAATAGCTGTATATAATTCTTTGTAAGAATAAATGTTCAACGCGTCTTCGACACCGGCTATATCTATCGTACCATCATCTGATGGTCGAAAGCGTGACAAAATTTTGTGATATTCACCTTTGCTTAAAGTATCCAGAAATGTATCGAAATCCTTGCATTTTGAAAGCTTGTACAAATCAATGTCAGTATGCTTGTTAAAGTAGGATGGAAGAGCAAAAATATATTCTTCTACCTTGCCACACGAAAGCAAAAGCAGAAAATGCACAAGCTGCTCAATCTCGTATCGTCTGATGATAAATTCCGAAAATGGTGAACCGCTGCTCATTTCATATCTGCACAAAGAATCAAATTCATAGAAAACTTTTTGCTTAAGCAAAAGTTCTACCTGTCCGCGATGAACCGTGTTTTCGTTAATTTTAGAAAGAACTTCGCCATACGATGTGTGATTTTTAAGGTAGTTTACAACAGAATTTACATCCTGGCATTTAATCAGCGCATTGTAATCTTTTTCTTTAAGTCTTTTACCATATTTGCTTCTTGCCTTGGTAATAACAGCGTTTGATGAATTAATTAACACTACGGTTCACCTCCTTGAAAGAATTTTTTAAAAACTATTTGGTAACTCTTGCTACGATTTCATTTACCCATTTATTATGGTTTTCTTTGTCCATAGTTTCTAAATCATTGAGTGCATTGTCGTATTTTGACTTAGTAATCTGCCAGTTCTTTTCGGCATTATTTCTGTCTACATCAAGATTTTTCTTAACTCTGTCTTTTGCACGTTCAATATACTCGTCGTAGATTTTTTGTTTTGTTTTTATAATTTCGTTTTCAGTAGCGGCTTTTTCCTGTATTGCTTTTTCTTTGACGAGTCTGGCTTGTTCATCCATCTCGATTATTTTTTTCAGCATATCCTGCACAAAGCATCGCCTCTCTTTATGTCAATATATTTACTTAGTTCTTCAAAGCCTGTAGCGGTGCAGGTATTCTGCCACCACGATTTACAAACTTGGTTGGGTCTCCGTACCTTACAGGCATCACAGGACCATATCCGAGAAGACCGCCAAAGCTAAGTTCTTCGCCTGCTTTTTTGCCGATTGCAGGTATAATTCGTACGGCGGTAGTTTTTGTGTTAACCATACCTATAGCAGCCTCGTCAGCGATGATTGCAGAAATTGTTTCAGGAGTAATATCACCTGGAACAACTATCATATCAAGACCGACAGAGCACACAGCAGTCATTGCCTCAAGTTTTGTAATGTCAAGCGCACCCGTTTGTGCAGCGTGAATCATACCTGCGTCTTCACTTACAGGGATAAATGCGCCACTAAGTCCGCCTACGTGAGATGATGCCATTACGCCACCTTTTTTTACAGCATCATTAAGTAACGCAAGTGCGGCAGTAGTACCGTGACAACCACATACCTCTAGACCCATTTCTTCAAGTATATATGCTACACTATCACCAACAGCAGGAGTAGGAGCAAGGGAGAGGTCAACAATGCCAAATGGCACAGAAAGTCTTTTTGATGCCTGTTGTGCTACAAGTTGACCCATACGTGTGATTTTAAATGCGGTTTTCTTTACAAGATCAGCGACGCCTGTTATATCGCAATCGTGTGCTTTTGACAGAGCAGCTCTTACTACACCCGGACCTGAAACACCGACATTGATAACGCAATCAGCTTCGCCAACACCATGAAAAGCACCTGCCATAAATGGGTTATCCTGTACAGCGTTGCAGAATACAACGAGTTTTGCGGCACCGATACATTGTTTGTCTTTAGTAAGCTCTGCACTTTCCTTGACTATTTTGCCCATCATTTTTACGGCATCCATATTGATACCTGCTTTTGTGGAACCGATATTTACAGAGGAGCAAACCTTGTCTGTAATTGACAGAGCCTCAGGAATACTCTCGATAAGTGCATAATCACCGCTTGCAAAACCTTTTTCTACAAGTGCAGAGTAACCACCTATGAAATTTACTCCAAGCGTATCAGCAGCTTTGTCAAGCATTTTTGCAAATTTTACTATTTTTTGTGTCTGACAAACTGACGCAAGCATCGATATCGGTGTCACAGCAATTCTTTTGTTGATGATAGGAATGCCGTACTCACTTGAGATATCTTCAGCAGTTTTAACAAGGTCTTTTGCATATCTGCAGATTTTGTCATACGCTTTGTCGCATGCCTTGTCTATATCAGAATCAATACAATCAAGAAGTGAAATACCCATAGTAACAGTACGTACATCAAGGTTTTCGTTCTCGATCATATTTATGGTTTCGAGTATGTCTTTTGTTTCAATCATAGCAAATCTCCGTTAATCAGATTTTATGCATGCTGTTAAATATATCTTCATGCATTATATGGATTTTAACACCTAATTCTTCGCCGACTTTATCAAATTTTTCAGAAAGTTTAGCAAAAGGAATCTTAGAATCTTTTATATCTGTGAGCATAATCATAGCAAAAAGGTCCTGCATAACGCTTTGGGTCACTTCAATAATATTAAGACCTTCTTCAGCGCACGCAGAGGATACTTTTGCAAGTATTCCGACAGTATCTTTTCCAAGAACAGTAATAACAGCTTTCATAACAAAACCCTCCTAAAAATATACGATATAATTATACTCTTATAATGTAAAAAAGTAAAGTTAACAATGCACAATTTAATATTAATATTCCAATATTTTTTATATAAAATTCAAGCAAAAAAAGAAGCGACCCGATATATCAGGTCGCTTAGTTCTGTGCAAGAAATTTGCAAGTGTTATAAAGTTTTTGCGAGTTCTTTTATGTATTCTCTGAGTCCGTTTTTGACTTCATCGTGCTCAAGTCCAACATCAATAGATGCCTTTAAAATACCGAGTTTGTTACCCATATCGTATCTTGTGCCTGAATACTCGACAGCAGTCATACCAACAGTGGTTGCAAGTTCCCTCATAGCATCAGTAAGCTGGATTTCGCCGCCTGCACCGGGTTTTGTGTTTTCAAGAATATCAAAGATTTCAGGCGGAAGTACACATCTGCCCTGAACCGAGAACAGCGACATTACTTGTTCATCAGTCTGTGGTTTTTCAATCATGTCAGTACATTTGTAGATATTGTCGCGGATGTTTTCCACTTTCAGAGAACTGTATTTGTAGATATCTTTTGCATCAACCTGCTTGATACCGAGCACACCTTTACCGTGTTCACCATAAGCATCAATAAGCTCCTTTGTCGCAGGCGTATCACCAATGATAACATCATCACCATACATTACAACAAACGGCTCGTCTTTGACAAAACTCTTTGCACGATAAACAGCGTGACCTAGACCTTTTGTTTCAATCTGGCGGATATATGAGATGTTTGCAAGCTTGTGGATATTCTCAATACTTTTAAGAAGTTCAGTTTTATTACCTTTTTTCAAAGTATCTTCAAGCATTGGGGTGCGGTCAAAGTGGTCTTCAATAATGCCCTTGCCACGATTAGTGATAATGAGGATGTCGGTGATACCGGAATTAACCGCTTCTTCAACAATGTATTGAATCGAAGGCTTATCAACTATAGGAAGCATTTCCTTTGGCATAGCCTTTGTAGCAGGCAAAACTCTGGTTCCCAGACCAGCAGCAGGGATTACAGCTTTTGTAATTTTCATAATTTCCTCCATTTTGTTACATAAACATGCCCGGGAGATAGGATATAATCATTTCTGAAACTAAAAGTGACATCGCAAGAGGCACATTCACGCCACCTCTTTTAATAAATTCTTTGTCTTTATCAGAAGTTACTCCTGTGTTGTTTTTTATCTGTTTGATTTGCTTTTTACAATGAGAAAAATACATTCTGTTTGCGCACGCACCAATGGTGATTTTTAGTCCGATATACAGTACCGTGAGCAGCATATACAGGAAAAACAAATTTTGATAAAAAGGCTCAAGCCCATAAAGCAGTTTCATTGCACCGTTGAAATCACCGTTTTGTGATGCTTCAAAGATATGCTTATATACACCGCTTGATATAATATAGTAATCAAGATAGTTGATTAAAATCATCATAACAGCCTGCAAAGCAGTTATGATAGTGCCTACTTTGTACATTTTTCTGTAGAGAAGATACCCTCCACCAAAAAGAAAAGCACAGAAATTATATCTTGATTTTGAAAAATTACGTATATTGCTGAAAACAGTAGTAAAATATGGTGTGTTCTGTTTTGTGAATTTAGCACATTCGCCGGCTGTAACACCATCACCCATATCAGTTTCAGGATTAACACCTGCCAGTGGGTCAAACATAATTACGTTTGGACCCATATTAGGAAATCCCTGTGGATTGTTTTGCTGTGAATTATATGGGTTATTGTTTGTGTGAGGTGCATCTTGCAATGGGGCACTGCATTTTTCACAGAAGAATGTATTGTCAGGATTTTCTGCACCACATTTTTTGCAGATAATTATATTATCCTTTTTATCTGAATTAACAGAATCGTTTTTGTAGTCATATCCGTCTTTATGCTTATCAAAGTTCACACACTTATGAAGATTGTCATAACACTCCCTGTGTGATGGTGTACCACACTCAGGGCATACAACGATATCGTCACCTATGTGAAAATACTTGTCACATACAGGACATTTGCTTCCTATATAGTCCATACACTACTCCTATTCTTATTTTCATTGCTATTATACCAAAGAATAACAAAAACTGCAACATAATTATTATTTACAAACTTTACATTTGTTAAGCTATCAGTTATAATTAATATGAATTATTAGGCAAAGAGGTAAAAATAATGCTACAATTTGAAGAATTAAAGTTAGAACTTGAGGCAATAAGACCGGATATTGATGATTTAAAATCAGCGCTTGGTCTTGATGCTATGAAAAATGAAATAGAGCAGCTTGAAAACCGTGCTGCTGAGCCTGGTTTCTGGGATGATATGGAAAATTCGCAGAAGATTCTTCAGCGCACCAGTAACCTCAAGGCGAAGGTTGAGCGTTACGAAAAGCTCGATATGAAATACGAAGATACCATCGCGCTTATCGAACTTGCTAATGAGGAAGAGGACATTTCTCTCTTGGATGAAGCACTATCAGAATTTGATGCTATCAAGTCAGACCTTGAGACACAGCGTTTGTCTACTCTTCTGACTGGTGAATATGACGCAAATAACGCTATTCTTACATTCCACGCAGGCTCGGGCGGTACAGAAGCGCAGGACTGGGCAGAAATGCTTTATCGTATGTATACCAGATGGGCAACTGCACATGGATTTAATGTGAAAGAAATCGATTATCTCGATGGCGACGAAGCAGGACTTAAGAGTGCTGTGTTGCTTATCGAGGGCGAAAACGCTTATGGTTATCTCAAGAGCGAAGCAGGTGTGCATCGTCTTGTACGTGTGTCACCTTTTGACTCAGCAGGACGTCGTCACACGAGTTTTTCTTCGCTTGAAGTTATGCCTGAGATTAACGACGACATAAAAGTTGATATTCCTCCTGAAGAGATTAAAATGGATGTTTATCGAGCATCAGGTGCAGGTGGTCAGAAAGTCAACAAAACTTCGTCTGCTGTTCGACTTACCCATATTCCGACAGGCATAGTTGTTGCGTCACAGGTTGAACGCTCACAGTATCAGAACCGCGATGTTGCTATGAAAATGCTTGTTTCAAAGCTTATGGAAATCAAAGAGAGAGAGCATCTTGATAAAATTGAGGATATCAAAGGTGTGCAAAAGGAAATCACCTGGGGTAGCCAGATTCGTTCATACGTATTTATGCCATATACTTTGGTCAAAGACCACAGAACAAGTTTCGAGACAGGTAACATAAACGCTGTTATGGACGGCGAATTAGATGGATTTATCAATGCATATCTCAAAGCACTCAGTTTAGGAGAGTTGCAAAGCTGATTATAGTTATAGTGGAGGATACTATGAAATATCTTGTAATGTTATGCGATGGAATGGCTGACAGACCTTTTCCATCACTTGATGATAAAACACCAATGCAGGTTGCCAAAAAGCCTTGTATGGACTATCTTGCAAAAAAAGGCGAAGTTGGACTTTTGAAAACTGTACAGGAAGGTATGAAACCGGGCTCGGATGTAGCAAACCTTGCTGTACTTGGTTATGACGCAACAAAATGCTACTCTGGCCGTTCACCGCTTGAAGCAGCAAGCATTGGCATAGATTTAAAGGAAACTGATGTGACATTCAGATGCAATCTTGTTACATTGTCAGATGAAGATGAGTATTCTGATAAAACTATGGTTGATTACTGTGCTGACGACATCTCAACGAAAGAAGCAAAGGTTCTTGTTGAATATATACAACAAAAACTTGGAAATGAGATTTTTTCATATTATCCGGGTGTTTCATACAGACATTGTCTTGTATGGGCAGACGGCACTGTGAATGGTCTTAACCTTACACCTCCTCACGACATTACCGGCAGACCAATTAAAGAATATATACCACAGGGCGACAATACATCTAAACTTTATGATATGATGGTGAAAAGCTATGAACTTTTGAAAGACCATCCGATTAATCTTGACAGAATCAGTCGTGGCAAACGCCCTGCTAATTCAATCTGGCTGTGGGGTGAGGGTACAAAACCAGCGCTTGACAACTTCTACGAAAAATACGGCAAAAAAGGTAGCGTTATTTCAGCCGTTGATTTGCTTAAGGGTATCGCTATCTGTGCAGGTATGAATTCTGTTGATGTCGATGGTGCTACAGGTTACATAGATACTAATTTTGAGGGTAAGTGCAGCGCTGCTATCGAAGAATTTAAAAACGGTCAGGATCTTGTTTATATCCACGTTGAAGCACCTGACGAGTGTGGACACAGGGGAGAAGCAGAAAACAAAGTCAAATCACTTGAGCTTATTGATGAGAAAATTCTGACCCCTGTTGTTGAATTCTTGAGAGAATACGATGATTTTGCCGTGCTTGTGTGTCCTGATCATCCAACACCTTTGTGTATCAGAACACATTCGTCCGACCCTGTACCATATCTTCTATATAACAGCAAGGATGAAAAACAAGGCCCTGCTGAATTTACAGAAGAAACATCTCAAGCATCCGGTAATTATATTGCTGATGGATACAAAATTATGGAGATTTTACTCTCAAAATAATTTCTAAATGACAAAACCGCCTGCATTTGCAAGCGGTTTTATCGTTATATCAAGTGTTTATTGCCTCTGTTAAAGCTGTTGCAAGTTGGTCAGGGCACGATGTACCCCTGTTGGAACAATCAATTCCTTTCAATTTTTCAATAGCATCGTAAACATCCATGCCCTCTACAAGCCTTGCGACACCCTGTGTATTACCTGAACATCCACCGATAAAATTACAATTAATAATAATGTCGTCTTCGATCTCAAGTTCAATCAATCGTGAACAAACTCCACGTGGAATATATGTATATTTCATATTATTACCCCCCAGACTTTTCTAAAATTATAGTATTATATGCATTATCAGTCAAGCGACAATTATTTATAATAAAATATTTTCAAAATAGTATGGCACAATCTCTTAAAATATGATAAAATACTCTAACACAAATGTAAATCAAAGATTTATCATTATCTGGAAGTTGGTACAATGTCAATTCAAATCAATTTTAGTGCGTTTAGCGGTGCTTTTGCTGTTCCGTCAGCTTTGGTTGATTCGCACATTAAACTTGCAACTGAATCACAACTAAAGGTGCTTTTGTATATACTCAGACACACCGATTTACAAAATTCGGTCGAGGATATATCAAAGGCTGTTTGTGTGCACCCTGACGAGGTGAAAAACGCTCTTGATTTCTGGGCAGGCAGGGGAATGCTTATATTATCAGATTCTACACCTGCAGATGCGTTGATATCTTCTGATAGCACAGTATCAGAAACACCGTCTGATGTTCCATCTAAATCAAAAGTAACACAGACATCGCGCCTTGTACGTCCTGATCATCAATTTGTTGCTAACAGATTATCACAGGATAAAGAACTTTCCGACCTTATGAATGATATCGAGTTTGCATTGTCCAGAGCGATTTCTTCGGGCGATAAAGCAACCGTTGTTATGATAAAAGAAACACTGGGACTTCCGTGCGCTGTTATTAATCTGCTTGTCAATTATTGTGCCTCTATCGGAAAAGACAATATGCGTGCTATCGAAAAAATGAGCATCAAGTGGTCTGATATGGGTATTAAAACTATCGAAGATGCCGAGCGTATGATAGAGCGTCTCTCGCAGTCAAACAACGCTTGGAGTAAGGTGTCCCGCTTGTTTGGCATCAAAAACATTGGTTTGCCTACTGATGCTCAGCTCAATTACGCTGATACATGGTGCAACGAATGGAAATTTTCTGATGATATGTTGCTCGAAGCATACGAGCGTTGTGTCAATTCAAAAGGCGAGTATAACATCCGTTACATAAATGGTATATTAAAGAAATGGAACGAGCAGAATATCAAAAATCTTGATGAGTTATCAAAATATGATGCAGATACAGCAAAAAGCAAAAAAAGGTCAAAAACTTCAAACGCCGAAGAAGACCCTGATTTGCTATTATTTAAGAGCAAAAGCTTATTTAACGATTAGTAGGTGACACTATGGCATATAGTAAAAAAATATACAGTATAGCAACCGAAAAACTTAATAACCGTCGTAACAGCGCTCTTAGTATGTTTGACTATCGTAAAAACGAGGTGTATTCAAAAATTCCCCGACTATCTGAGATTGATTCACAACTCGCATCAATAAGCATTGATACTATCAGAGCTGTACTCTCAGGGGAGGACGCAAGCACTCACCTTAATTCTTTAAAAGAAACAAGTGTTTCACTGCAGAACGAATATAACGAGTTGCTAAAATCAAACGGTTACAGCGATGATTACTTAAAACCTCAGTTTTCATGTAGCAAATGTTCAGATACAGGCTATGTCGAATCAGGTAATAAAACCGTAGTATGCGATTGCTACAAAAAACTTTTGTCATCAGTTGCATGCGAAGAACTTAATAGAATTTCGCCACTGTCACTTTCTACATTTGATACTTTCAAACTCTCTATGTACAGCGAAACACCGGATCAAAATGGCAATATACCATACAATCGTATGTCAAAGATATATGATTATTGCCTCAATTACGCAAAAACTTTCACAGAAAATTCTAAGGGCATTCTGATGAAAGGTAGCACAGGCCTTGGCAAAACACACCTAAGCCTTGCTATAGCAAACGAAGTGATTAATAAAGGTTATTCGGTTGTTTATGTATCAGCACCTGATATACTCGCAAAACTCGAAAAAGAGCATTTTTCATATGAGTATTCCAACGAGCAGCAGATAATGCAGTCACTTATTGCTTGTGATTTGCTTATTTTAGATGATTTGGGTACCGAGTTTTCAACACAGTTTACAGCAACAGCAATATATAACCTGTTTAATACACGAATTAATTCCGGTAAGCCTGTGATAATCAACACCAATCTTACTGACGAAGATTTAAAAAACACATATTCTCAACGTTTTACATCACGCATAATGTCAACATGTGATATTCTAGAATTTATCGGCTCCGACATCAGAGCAAAAATTTAATACAAAAAATGAAAAACAGATGCTGAATTTCAGCATCTGTTTTTTTATGGTCGGGGTGACGGGATTCGAACCCACGACTTCTTCGTCCCGAACGAAGCGCGCTACCAAACTGCGCTACACCCCGATATTAAATTGATATAATTGTGACGTAATACAACTACGTCGTCAAAAAAGAAGATAAGGGATATACGCTCATAAGCCCCTCTTGTGGTACCCAAAATTTCAGTTCGCATTTGATGCTCACAAATTTTGACCACTGCGCCATAACTTGCTCGCTTTTTCGTCCACTGGACGCGCTCACAAGTTAAGCCCGAACGAAGCGCGCTTGAAAAGTCGCTACACCACGATATTAATTTGAAAAAACAAGCCCCGAATTATTAAAAATTCGAGGCTTAATGGCTGCGGAACTAGGATTCGAACCCAGACATACAGAGTCAGAGTCTGCTGTGCTACCCTTACACAATTCCGCAATGCGCACTATCTATTATATCCCAAAAAGTCAGGATGTCAAGAACTTTTTTACTGTTTTTAAAGTTTTTTTCATAAGTAAGCAGATATCAGTAAAGCCGAGTGTACCATAACACTCGGCTTTTTGATTTTAATGCTTATGTTTGATTAGTCCGACAGCTTTTGATAATTCCATTATTACTACAGGAACCAAAGCTAATCCAAATGCTATCAGATACAGCACAGGTGTAAGTGTTATAACACCAAAAGCGATGCCAACCGGTGTGAATAGTACAATAAACATCATAATTAACGAAGCCAAAACAGAAAGGTTAAGTTTCTTGTTTTTGAAAGGACCGATTTTAAACAACGATTTATCTGACCTCATATTGAACGAGTGTATTATCTGTGACATTGCAAGCACCATAAATGCCATTGTTTGACCACCAGCAAGCTGTCCTGTTACATTTATACCAACCCTGAATCCAATCAGCACAAGAACGGCAAACATTATACCCTGCAGTACAATTCTTATACCAAGCCCATGAGCAAAGATACCTTCGTTCTTTGGCTTTGGTTTTCTGTCCATAATATCATCTTCAACATCTTCCATACCAAGTGCTATGGCAGGCAAACTATCAGTTACAAGGTTAATCATAAGAAGCTGCATAGAGAGCAGGGGAGTCTTGTGCCACAAAAGCATTGCAACAAATACAGCAATAACCTCACCGATATTTGTACCAAGCAAAAATCCTACAACTTTTTTTATGTTTGCGTAAATTCCTCTGCCTTCTCTTACCGCGTCAACGATTGTCGCAAAGTTATCATCAGTCAGCGTCATATCTGCTGCACCTTTTGCAACATCTGTGCCTGTGATACCCATAGCGCATCCGATATCGGCAGCCTTGAGCGCAGGAGCGTCATTAACACCATCGCCGGTCATTGATACAACCTGACCTTTTTTCTGCCATGCTTTAACAATTCTGATTTTATTTTCAGGAGAAACACGTGCATAAACAGAGATTTTTTCAACCATACTGTACAGTTCTTCATCGGTCATATTATCGAGTTGTGCTCCTGTTATCGCCATATCGCCATCTTGCATAATGCCGATTTCTTTTGCGATAGCAGACGCAGTAATAACGTGGTCACCTGTTATCATAACAGGTTTGATACCTGCTTTTCTGCATGTAGCAACAGCTTCTTTTGCCTCAGGACGAGGTGGGTCAATCATACCAACAAGACCCATAAATGTAAGTCCGTTTTCTATTTCCTTGCTTGTAAGTTCGTCTGGTATTTCGTCTATGATTTTATAACCGATTGCAAGAACTCTAAGAGCATTTTCACTCATCTGCTCAGTAATTTGCTTTGCTTTATCAAGATTACCCACTGTACAACGCTGAGCCATCATATCAAAAGCACCCTTAACAATAACAACATTTTTGCCATCAATATTATTGATGCTTGTCATAAGCTTTCTGTCAGAATCAAACGGAATACCATTTAGTCTAGGATATTTCTCGTTAAGCTCATCTTTTGACATACCGTTTTGATGTGCTGCAAATACAATAGATGTTTCAGTAGGATCGCCCAGATGCTGTACACCGTCTTCGTTAAATACGACTGAACCATCGCTACATAATGTGCCGTACATTAACAGTTTTTTGATGTCATCTTCATTGCTGTCAGTGATATCAACAAGTTCTTTATCGTCGCAGTAGGCTTTAGTAAGAGTCATTCGATTTTGAGTCAGGGTGCCTGTCTTATCAGAGCAGATGATTGATGCACTACCAAGTGTCTCTACCGCAGGCAAGCGTCTTATTAATGCATTTTTCTTAACCATACGTTGAACGCCTATGGACAAAACGATAGTTACAATAGCAGGCAAACCCTCAGGTATAGCAGATACAGCGAGCGACACAGCAGTCATAAATATCTCAAGTGGGTTAATGTCGTTTAAAATACCGACAACAAATATAATTGCACACGCAACAAGCGCCACAACACCAAGATATTTTCCAAGTTGTGACAATTTTTGCTGAAGCGGTGTCTGTGTATCGCTTTCGTCATTTAGAAGATTAGCGATTTTGCCCATCTGTGTATTCATACCGGTTGCAACTACAACAGCAGTAGCAGTGCCATATGTTATACTGCAGCCTGAGAACACCATATTTGCTCTGTCGCCAAGCGGTGCATTTTCATCAACAATAACATCAGCATCTTTTTCGCTTGGTACAGATTCACCCGTAAGCGCAGATTCTTCTGATTTAAGGCTGATACTGTCAATTAGCCTTGCGTCTGCAGGAACAAAATCTCCGGCTTCAAGTTTTATGATGTCGCCAACAACAAGTTGTGAGGCATCAATTATTGTTTCTTTGCCATCTCGTACAACTCTTGCATGAGGAGCAGACATGTTTTTTAGTGCATCAAGTGCTTTTTCTGCCTTGCTTTCCTGAGCAACACCCATTATAGCGTTTAAGATTACTATAAGTAAAATCAGTACAGGCTCAAAAAATTCTGATGGATTACGCTCTACACACGCAACAACAAAGGAAACAATAGCCGCAGCTATCAGTATAAGAATCATAACATCCTTGAATTGGTCAAAGAAACGCTGTGCGGTTGTTTTCTTTTTCTTTTCTTTTAGTTTGTTTGGACCAAATTTCTTTAGCAACTCATTTGCTTTGCTTTCGCTGAGTCCTTTGTGCAAATCTGTATCAAGATTTTTAAGGACATCTTCTTTAGATTGATTAAAAAACAATTTATTAACCTCCAGATGTGTAATGTATTTAGTTATCAATTCCTCAAAGTTGATTAAGGAATTGTATGTTACTAAAATAAAATATAAGTTATTATTAACAAAATACCACTGTAAATTTAAAAAAGTACATCTACATGAGTATATGTATAAATAAAAAAGACGACACTCATCCGCTTTGCAGATAAGTCTCGTCAATTATGATAATGCCAGGAAAAATTCCATGATGTTGACATAATCGCACTGTGTGCTGACTACTCCCTTATTTAATCTGATTATATCACCGTAGGTAAAATATTTCAAGTGTGAATTTTAAAGTTTAGCCCAACATTGTAATTATAACAGTTGTAAGAGTTACTTGTCAATAATTTATAGTACAAAATTAACACAATCTACGATATGCACAATGGAATTATGTGAACTTTATACAAAATACCATCTTGAAATCTACCCATACCTATGCTATATTATAGACAGAAAGGATGAGTCCAATGTACAGATAGTCCTCAAGGCTTAAGTTTAATGTCAAGCATAACAAAAAACATTAAAATATAATAAAAATTTATTAAAAGTAACTTTAAACATATAAAATAAACTTAAAATTTTAATGCTTTGATATTAAACAGAAAACAAGCCGTGACGATATTTAAATTTAAGGTTTTCGTAACACATAGGTTTCTCACCTTATGAGAATATGAAGAATGAGTGATTAGGAAGGCTGATTAAAAGAAAGTATCGTCAAAGAAAATAGTCTAAGAAAGAAGAGGTTAAAATGATGTTAGATAACAAGAGTGAACAGAAATAACCCTTGGCTTTAGTGTAAAGAAACTAAGTCAAGGGTTATTTCATTTTTACATAATCGCCCAAATGGGCTTTTTTTATTGTAATAAAGTAACTCTTTAAATAATATTGATATTATTGACTTTGCAGTCCGTTTTTGCTACAATGACGAGGTAGAAAAATGTCTAATCGGAGGATATTATGAAAAAATCTATACTTTGTTTGATAGCAATTATACTTACACTTTCTTTGTTGTGCGCTTGTTCATCAAAAGATGGTGGTGACAATACAGCAAAAGACCAGAGTGTGGACCTGCAGGTTGTATTTGATGATATCAACGAGCAGTTTGAATTTGCTGATTTAACTGTAATAGAGGAGAAAAGCAAGCTTAACCGCTATTACATGATTGACGAAACAACAGTTGAGCAGTTTGCCGCTGAATTTTCTGTTGAAAGTTCTGTTTTTACTGAGATTGTTCTTATACAGGCAGTTGACGAGGACAGCGCTAAGGATATTGCTGCTTTACTCAACAGCCACTATGATGCACGACTCAGTGAAGCGCAAAGCTACAACCCTGAGTCTGTTGCAATGCTCGAAAATTGCTCAGTTGAGCAAAACGGCACATATGTTTCTTTGATTATTGCAGATAACGCAACTGAGGTCAGAGAAGTGTATAATTCATATTTCGAATAATAAATTAATTTTTGAAAATACAGGTGTCACTTGTTGTGGCATCTGTTTTTTTATGTTACAATAAGTCGTATTAATGAATTCAAAGAGGACAATTATTATGCTGAATGAAAATTTATTGAGTGTTGACGAAATCAAAAGTCAGTTTTCAAAGATGAACGAAATGCAACAGCAGGCTGTTTTTCATACAGAAGGACCGCTTTTGATACTTGCGGGCGCAGGTTCAGGCAAAACCACAGTTCTTGTTAACAGAATTGCATATATCCTTAAGATGGGGTTATGCCAACCATGGCAGATTCTTGCGATTACCTTTACAAACAAGGCTGCAGGGGAGCTCAAAGACCGTATTTCTGCTGTTGTTGATTATGGTGCACAGGATATATGGGCTTCTACATTCCATTCTACCTGTGCAAGAATTTTGCGCAGATATGGCCACAGAATCGGTTATTCAAGCCATTTTACCGTGTACGATACCGACGATTCAAGAAGACTCATGAAAGATATCTTAAAGAAGCTTGAAATCGATGAGAAAATTTTACCACACAGAACTGTACTTAATGAAATATCCAGAGCAAAAGACAAAATGCAGTTGCCACAAGACCTCAAAAACAGCGAAACATATAATAGCAGGCTTAATATGGTGGCTGATGCATACGAGATGTATCAAGAACGTCTCAAAACAAGTGATGCCATGGATTTTGATGACCTTTTGTGCAATACGGTAAAGCTCTTCACAGAGTGTCCTGATGTGCTTGAGATGTATCAGAAGCAGTTTAAATACATTATGGTTGATGAGTATCAGGACACAAACAAAGTGCAGTACAAGTTTGTCAGCATGCTTGCACAAAAATCAAACAACATCTGTGTAGTGGGTGATGATGACCAGAGTATCTACAAATTCCGTGGTGCAACTATCGAGAACATTCTCTCCTTTGAAAACGAATTTAAAGGTGCTTGCGTAATCCGCCTTGAGCAAAACTACAGGAGTACATCAACCATTCTTGATGCCGCAAACGGGGTTATTAAAAATAATGTCGAGCGAAAAGGCAAAACTCTGTGGACACAAAACCCACAGGGCGACAAGATTACAGTGCACACTGCATCAAGCGAAAGAGAAGAAGCCTTGTATATAGCTAACACTATTATGGACGGAGTTTCAAAAGGCAGAAAATACTCTGATTTTGCTGTTTTGTATCGTATGAATGCACAATCAAATGCTATAGAGCATGCACTTGCCCGTGCCGGTGTACCTCATAGAATTATTGGCGGACATCGATTTTATGACAGAGAAGAAATCAAGGATATGACCGCATATCTGCAGGTGATTAATAACCCTAACGATGATGTCAGACTCAGACGTATCATCAACAAGCCTAAGCGTGCTATCGGTGAAACTACTGTTTCAAAGGCTATGGATATAGCGCAAGCCTTGGGCGAGAGCTTGTACAGCATTATAAAACACGCTAGTGATTACCCTGATTTGTCCAGAGCTGCAACAAAACTCATGAATTTTACCGCTTTGATTGATGGTTTGATTGAAGCATATAACAGTAATAATTATTCTTTAGCAGAATTATACGAACTTATTCTTGAACATACAGATTACCGCAATTATTTAAAAGCAGAGAAAGAAGACGCAGATAACCGTATCGAAAATATTGAGGAATTAAAGAGTAATATCGTTAATTTCGAGGAAGATTATTCTGAGGAAGCATCACTATCCAACTTCCTTGAAGAAATCTCGCTTCAGACTGATATTGATAACTATGACCCAGAGGCTGACTGTGCTGTAATGATGACCCTTCATTCGGCAAAAGGTCTTGAGTTTCCTGTTGTGTTCATTCCTGGTATGGAAGAAGGCGTTTTCCCTTCGATGAACACTATCATTAATCCGTCTGAACTATCAGAAGAACGACGACTTGCGTATGTTGGTATAACAAGAGCAAAAGAAAAGCTTTATATTGTGAAAACCAGAGAGCGTATGCTTTTTGGTTCTACAACCAAAAACCGTGAATCTAGATTTGCAGCTGAGATTCCTGCACAACTTATCGAAAAGACCGGTAACGAAAATCTTCACACAAACGTAATGTATAATTCACAGCAACATACAAAGATGAACTTTGACCCATTTGCTAAGAAAACTACTCAAAGCGTCAGTAAAAGCGTTAAATACAATGTTGGAGATATGGTGCTCCACAAAGTTTTTGGAAAAGGTATGATTACCTCTGCCGAGCCTATGGGGTCTGACACAATGCTCGAAGTTGCATTTGACAAAGTAGGCACAAAGACACTTATGGCCAATTTCTGCAAAATGGAAAAATTAAGCTGAAAAATCACAAATATCATTAACCTCCATAATATGTATTGATGCGGTGTGCTACTGTCTTTGCACGCTAATGTACATCAGTATATTATATGGAGGTTTATTTTATGGCAGAAAACTCTTTTGACACCTCAAGGACAAATCCTGATGGATGTCGCTGCAATTCAAGCAAAGAGCCTGTATGTATAGACGCTCAGCGTGTATATGATAGTTGCTCGGATAAAGATTGCTTATCTGATTTAAAGGTTTACTTTACGGATTACAATCAGGAGATTGTTGACAATGCTGTAAACGTCAGAATTAAAGATGCAGACGTCATCACGGTTTATGTGGATATCGAGCCTGTACCTTTCCACAGAGGCTTTTATTCAATCGATATGACAATTTTCTTTAACATCTGTCTTGATGTGTTTATGACGCCTGGTTCATCTGCTCAGACTATTACGGGTATGTCAGTATATTCAAAGAAAGCGATTCTATACGGTAGTGAGGGCAGTGTCCGTTCATTTTCAAGCGAACTGTCATGCGATGAGTTTGACAAGCAGAAAAAATCAACACGCAATCTACCTTCTGCAACAGTTCAGGTGGCTCGTCCTATCGCTTTATCAGCAAAATTAAAACATAGTTGTCCTGTTTGTCCGGTTCCATGCAAAGTACCGTCTTGTGTATGTGATTGTGTTGGCGGTGAACCTACAAATACAGGAACAAAGAGCGTTTATGCAACAATAGGCTTGTTCTCAATAGTACAGTTAAAGCGAAATGTACAAATTCTTGTCGAATCATTTGAGTATTGTATTCCTGAAAAATCGTGCGTAACCTCTTCTGATAATCCTTGCGAAATGTTTAATCGTCTTGACTTTCCAACAAATGAGTTTTTTCCACCAAACGTAGGCGAGCTTACAGGTGAAGAAACTCCTGCTTGTGGATGTAACACTTGTGCGTCTTTTGATGCTGATTAAAAAACATACGATAATAGCGGCGACAAATGTCGCCGCTATATTTATATTTTAGGTGTTATGTGTATATTATGATTCCAATTTAAAATATCGTCTTTTTTTACGATGTAGGCTTTCTTTGCAATGTTTGCAAGCGGCTCATCGCTGTAGTGGTCAGAGTAAAAGTTGTCGATTATAGCATTTGGATATTTTTCGTAAAATCGTCTGACTTTTTCTTCATAATAGCAATTTACACCCGTGTACTTACCGCTTTTTTTATCAACACAAGATGCAATAACTGTTACACCAATTTTTTGCTCAAGTGGTTTTAACAGAAACTCAGGTGATGCCGATATAATAACATCGTCGCTTTTTTTTGAGTTTTTGTACCATTCTTTGATGTTACATATATGTGTATCCCAAAAATCTTTTACATCTTTATCTGTGTCGCAGTACTTAAGAAACCCATACATTGTTTCTTTGAATTGTGTTTTAGTCCCTTTTTTGAACACATAGTACTTTGCAAAAGCCGAAAATAAAGAGGGAAGAAGCAAAGCTATTCTTTTGTGCCTTTTAAGGCAGAATATGTAAAAATCAGCGGTTGAATCTCCGTTATAAATTGTGTTATCAAAATCGT
The DNA here is from genome assembly GCA_045604645.1 of Ruminococcus sp. Classification (GTDB taxonomy): domain Bacteria; phylum Bacillota; class Clostridia; order Oscillospirales; family Acutalibacteraceae; genus Ruminococcoides. Next base: position 26,031 of record JAZUOM010000034.1, read on the forward strand.
ATACGTTCATATTTCCTCGCATAACATTTGTTTTCTTGATTATACTTGCAATAATTCAAAAATACAACTATATATGGTAAAATTCATATTTTGTTAATTTATGATATATTTGTTTATGATAAAATATTACTATAAATTATAAGGGGAAATTCAGGTGTTTGGTTACGTAACCGTCGATAAAAGCGAAATGCGTTTCAAAGACTTTGAAACATACAAAGCAGTATATTGCAGTCTTTGCAAACAACTAGGTAAAGATTATTCGATTTTTACCCGCTTTATTCTTAATTATGACTGCACCTTTTTTGCTTTACTTTTACTTTCTCAAAAAGAATCGTGTGATGGCTTTTTAGTAGGTAGGTGCAAGTTTAATCCTCTCAAAAAATGCAGTTACCTAAAAGCTGACGAGGACGTTTTATCACTTGCTGCTGCACTTAGCGTTATCACCGCCTATTTTAAACTTGTTGATAATATTTCAGATTCTGGCTTTTTTACTCGTATAGGATGTTATATGCTACTACCTTTCTTTTTGTCATGGCGAAAAAAAGCAATGCGCAGATATCCTCATGTTGACAGTGCGGTTAAGAAAATGAGTGATGACCAGTCTATTGTCGAAAAAGATGAAAATTGTATCATAGACAAAGCATCTGACCCTACTGCTACTATGCTTTCTACTATTTTATCATCATCTGATAGTTGTAGCGACGAAATAAAAACAGTGTATCGTAATCTTGGTTATTATCTTGGTAAATGGATATATCTTATTGATGCTGTTAATGACTATGAAGAAGATAAAAAACACAGCAATTTCAATCCGTATATAATTCTTTACAAAAACGATGTTAAGTCGCATCTTGATGATATCGAAAAAAGTCTTAACCACTGTTTATCACAGGTTTATCTTTCGTATAATTTTCTTGAGCCAAAGCGTTTTTCAGATATTATTGAGAACATCCTGACACGTGGCCTTCCTAAAAAACAAAAATCTGTTTTATATAGTAAAAATAACAAAACAACGGAGTAATATATGAATCCATATCAAATTCTCGGCGTTTCAGAAAACGCTACTGATGAAGAAATCAAAAAAGCTTACAGAGATTTAGCAAAAAAATATCACCCTGATAATTACGCTGACAGCCCTCTTTCTGATGTTGCAGAAAAAAAGATGAAGGAAATCAACGATGCGTATGATACTATTTGTGATATGCGCAAAAATCCCGATAAATCAAATTACAACTCTGCTCATTCATACTCAAATTATATTCATACTAATTTTCCTGATGTTCGCAAGCTTATAACACAAGGTAGACTTGATGACGCGTTACAGATACTCAATGGTGTTGCGACACATTCACGTAATGCTGAGTGGTATTTTCTTATGGGTATGGTTTTCTCACGCAAAGGTTGGTCGGATCAGGCTTATTCATATTTTCAGACCGCTTGTAATATGGACCCGACAAACCGTGAGTTTATGTCAGCTCTGAATAATATGAATGCCCACAGAAATTTTAATCACCCTTCATATAACACAGTAAACAGCGGCGGTTGTTCTGTTTGTGATATCTGTGCAGGTGTTATGTGTGCAGATTGTTGTTGCGATTGTCTGGGCGGTCCGGGTTGCTGTTAAGGAGAGTATTATGAAAACTGCTTACAAAGTTTCACTTGGTGGAGTCATTGGTGCATTGAGCCTTGTTTTGATGTTTTTGACTTCGATAGTGCCTTTTGGCACATTTGCTTTTCCTGCATTCGCTGGTATGCTGCTTGTTTGCGTTGTGATAGAGCTCGGCTTTGGCTGGGCTTTTATTGTTTACGGTGTTGTGTCAGCACTTTCGCTTATTATGCTTACTGACAAAGAAGCGGCACTGTATTATGTTGCGTTTCTGGGTTTTTATCCTATTATTAAAGGAATTATCGAAAAACTGAAGTCTAAAACTGTACAGTATATCATCAAATATGCTGTTTTTAACGTTTGTATGGTAATCGCCTTTTTTATATCGTTGTTCTTGTTATCAATCCCAAAAGAAAGTTTTACACTATTTGGTATATATTTGCCATGGGTGTTCTTGCTTTTAGGAAATATTGTTTTTGTTGTTTATGACTACTGTGTTTCAAAAGTAGTAACATTGTATATTTTAAAACTTCACAAAACTTTTTTAAATAAAACAAAACTGTAAATTGAAAAATTGTGTATATTTATGTAATATATACTTGAATATATAAAAAAGGAGGGTGCATTTTATGCTGTCTTGTGAGTACAAAAAGAGCTTTTGTTCAGCGATTTCTTTATTACTGACTTTTATTATTGCTTTTTCTATGATTGCTTATTTTGATATTGATGTTTATGCATCATCAAGCAACACATTGTACGCAACTGACTCGTTGTACATCAGGTCATCAGAATCTAAAACTGCATCTATCCTTGCATCTATTCCAAAGAACGCAAATGTTACCTTGCTTTGTGATACAGACAACGGCTGGGCTAAGGTGAGCTACTCAACATATACCGGTTATTGTTCCACAGCATATCTTCAGCCGACTTCATCAAGTACTGTAAAAATGACAGGTAAAACCACATCAGAGGTTCACCTGCGTAGCGGAAAGGGTACATCGTACACTTCGCTTGGTTTTGTCCCTGATGCTACTGTTGTTACTGTCACTGATAACACTGATGAAGATTGGGCGTATGTTACATATTCTTCAAAAAAAGGATATATTAAAAAAGATTATCTGACTATCATGTTTACATTAGACTCAAGTTCTGATGATAATACACAGCCGACTGATAATAACTTTGCATACAAAAATCCAAGTTATTCTGATTTACCACTTTGGTATGACTATTCATTGACCCAGACATTGGTTTCACCACAAAGTGTACAGTACAACAAACTGATGCTTGATAAACAAAGTGTCAGAGTTGACATAAACGGACAAGCAAAAATTACAGCATTCACATCTGGTGATAAACCTGTGACCGGTAACGTGAGTTTTATATCAAGTAACACTTCTATAGCAACTGTATCAAACGATGGCATTGTTACAGGTAAAAGTACCGGAACTACAGACATCAAAGCTACTGACCTTGTTACAAATAAAAGTTCTGTGTGCAAGGTTACAGTAACGAATAATGTCCTGCCGACAGAACCGCCAACACAGCCACCGACTACACCACCAACTACTCCGCCAACTACACCTCCGACACAACCACCAACTGTCGCACCAACTCAATCTCCAACATCACCACCTGATGGGTCCATTACAATATCAGAATCAAAAGTATCCATCTATGTAGGAAACGAACATATTTTAAAAGCAACAAGTAATTCGACTGTAACATGGTCGACATCTGATTCGTCAGTTGCTACTGTTTCTGATGGACTTGTTGTCGCAAAAGCAGAGGGTACAGCTGTCATAACTGCAAAAACTTATGCAAAGTCAGTTACATGTACTGTTACTGTCAAAAAATCAACAACAAATGTCAGCATTTCACACGGTAGTGCAACAGTCACAGCAGGCAAGACTTTCTATGCTTATTCTTCAACAAGCTCAGTTTCATGGTCCAGCAGCGATTCGTCTGTTGCAACAGTCAACAACGGACTTATTTTAGGTGTGTCAAAAGGAAAGGCAATCATTACTGTATCAAAATCAGGTGGCGCTTGCACTATGATTGTGACAGTAAATGACCCGGCACCTGTTCGTTTTGCTTACACATCGCCAAACTGTGCTCAGAAAAACGGTACAGTCACGCTTATTGCAATAACAGACAAAAAACGTACGGATGTCAAGTTTGATGTTACAGTTGGTTCAACAACAAAAACCATCAATGCAACATCAAAGACTGCTGATGGAAACAATTATATATGGAAAGGCACAACTTCATTTAATTCTGCCGGTACATATAACGTCAAAGCATATTCAAAAACAAGTTCTACGTCTTCGTGGTCTACTTGTGACGATGCAAAAACATCAGCGTTTGTCACTTCGACTACTGACAAAAACACTACAATATGTGCAAAACGCAGGGCTAGTGATGAAATAATCAACCTTATCGCAAATTACGAAGGTTTTGTTGGCTCTGTTTACGCTGATGTGCTTACAGGAGATGCAACTTTAGGCTATGGCAGAGTTGTTTACAGCGGTCAGCAGTTCTATAATAATCTTACAAAAACCGAAGCATACGCTTATCTTGTACAAACTGTCAACAACGATGGATATGCTACAAAAGTGAATAATTTCCTTGTTGATAATGGCGTCAAGTTTAATCAACAGCAGTTTGATGCACTTGTGTGCTTTGTGTATAATACAGGAACAGGCGTTTTATCAAATGATGACGATATCAGGTCAGCGCTCCTTAATTGCAGTTCCGGTTCTGATACAGGTACTACAACATATTACATAAACGGTTCCAATGTACGTATCAGAAAAGGACCTGACACCACATATGATATCATCAAGGAGCTTTCTTATGGCACTACTATTACTGTTTTAGAAAAGACAAGCTCTTCGTGGTATTATGTGCAACTTTCAGACGGCACAAAAGGCTATGTCGTTACTGATTATATTGCCAGCAGAGTAGCCTCAGGCACTCTTGACCTTAATTTTGTTAACAGACAGAGTGTTATTGACAGCATATGCCAGTATCATCATGCTAACGGCTGTATCTATGGCCTTTTGTACAGGCGTGTCGATGAGATGGAAGTATTTTTCTACAACGAATACACAAGAAACTACGGAACCTATAAGTATGACATAGACTTTACTTGTTCAATAAATAAAGGTTTCCATACATAAGTTATAAGCGGGAGATTAATATGAGTAAAAAAATTGGTTTTATTGGCGTCGGAAATATGGCTACAGCAATACTCAATGGTATGCTTAACAACGCTTTTGTAAATACATCTGATGTCTATATTTTTGATGTAAATGACTCAAAGTGTGACTATTTTGCTCAAAAAGGAGTAAGCGTGTGTGACAGCCTTTTATCTGTTGCTGACAACAGCGATATAATTGTGCTCGCTGTAAAGCCTCAGAACTACAGCGAAGTTTTGTTGCAACTTGGTAGTATGGGTGTAACAGATAAGATATTTGTATCAATCGCAGCAGGTATTTCGATTTCATACATCCGCTCACAGCTTTCTTATAACGCAAAAGTTGTTCGTGTTATGCCTAACACACCGCTTTTGCTTTCAAAGGGTGCGTCAGCTTTATGTCCGTCAGACAATGTTTTGTCTGATGAGTTTGAAGTAGTCAAAACTATGTTTTCTTTAAGCGGTGTTGTCGAAATTATTGAAGAAGAGCATATGAACGAGATTATTTCAGTAAACGGCAGCAGCCCTGCTTATACATATCTTTTTGCAAAAGCGATTGTAGATTACGCGGTCAGCTGCGGAATTGACAAAGACAAAGCACTCAATCTTATTTGTGCGACACTTGAAGGTGCTGCACAAATGATGAGATGTAGCGGTGATGATATTGATACGCTTATAAAAAAAGTTTCTTCACCGGGTGGCACAACACTTGCTGCGCTTAATTCTTTTGAAGAAGATAACTTTATTGGAATAATGAACAAAGCCATGAAAGCCTGCACAGATAGGGCAGAGCAGTTAGGCAAGTAGTGTTATAATAGAATAAAAGTGACAAGCTTTGCATAATATCAACTATCAAATGGAGGGATATTATGAAAAGTATTGTTTTTTTATCAAATGGCAAAGATAGCAAGCGTAAATCGCGTTATTTAAAGCACAGGCGACATATGACGCCCAAGATGTTTTTATCTTACTATGGAATACAAACATTTTTTATGTTTGTATTTGTTGCTGGTATTTTTTTTGGTGCTTTTTCTCTGAAAAACGCGTCTCAGGATTTATTGCACAAGCTTGATTTTTTGTTTCTTACAAATTTGAGCAATCGCATCAACTTGTCCTTATTTAATGTTTTTTGCTCGTCTATGGCATCAAATTTTATTTTTGTATTTTGCTCATTTTTGCTTGCTTTTTCTGCTTGGGGATTGTTTATACTTCCTTTTTTGTGTGCATTCAGGGGCTTTGGTGTTGGATTGTCATCTGCATATTTATTCACCAATTATTCTTTAACAGGTATCGGATTTTATATACTGGTTGTACTTCCGGGTACGGTGTTGTTTCTGTTTGCATTTATAATGTCGCTTAAAGAGTCGCTTTTGGCATCGACATCATTACTAAGGCTATATTTTAACGCAAAGTCTGATATATTATTACAAAAGCGTGCAAAAGCTTTTTTCTTAAGAAATTCTTTTGTTCTTGTATTTATTGCTTTTTCTTCTTTTGTTGATATGATTTTGTGGGTTTTATTTGCTAATATGTTTAAATTTTAATGGGGTACATAATGAAGAGTTCTAGAAAACAATTTAAGTTTGAAATTTTAATTGACAGATATTTTTCAAATTTTTTGCGTATATTATGCACTAATCTGATGTTCTTTGTTCCGCTTTGTATTGCTGCGATTATAAACTTGTTTTTGAGCAGACTTACATCTGGAATATTGATACCTGTCGTATCTGTTTTATTGTTCACACTTGTGTTTCCTTTTTATGCAGGGGTTGTTTTAGTGTGCAGGAATATCGCGCGTGGGGATGAAGATGTAAAAGTCTTTTCTACTTTTTTATCTGCTGTAAAAGGTAATTTTTTAAGATTTTTACTTTATGGTTTCTTGATTTCCGGTATTACATACATCAGCGTTTCTTCCATTTCTTTTTATGCAAAGCTTTTGTCTTCGTCATGGATATTTTATGTGATGCTTTTTATTTGTGTTATCATTTTACTCATGGCATTATTCATTTCTTTTTATGTACCTGTAATGACGGTTACATTTGATTTACCTGTTAAGTACATATTAAAGAACAGTTTTCTTATGTCGTTTGGTGAGATTAAAAATAATTTTTTTGCACTTTTTGCATCAATTATAGTTTTAGCTATAGCGTTTACTATCTTGCTTTTGTGTCCTGTTACAATTGTGGTTATTATAGTAACTATACTTTTAGTAGCGTTGATTTTGCCGGCTACATGCCAGACTGTAGTTTCTTTCTATGTTTTTGATGATATGTATGGTACTATCACGCAGAAAGATAAGAAAGTTCAAAAAATTGATGATGCTATTGTAACACAGAAAGAAAAGCGTAACAAAACGCATCTTGAAGAAGAAACAGAAGATTATTCTGATGTTGATATTTCCACTTTAAAGGATACCGATGAATATATCTTTTATAATGGTAAAATGATTAAACAAAGTGTATTGTTAAAGAAAGTTTTAGAACAGCGCGGACAAGCTTCTGATTCTGAAAATGAGGAATAATATGGCAAAAAAAGTTACTGTGTGGACTCTTGTTATTTTGATTTTAATAGCAGTTATAGTGGGAGTTTACTTTTATAATAAAGACAATTCAGGCAACAAGAATAAACATCAGGCTATACAACCGACTACTGCAACTCAGGATTTTTCTGATAGTGATACTGATGATATAACCGATGATACTTCTCATGATTTTGACTCTTTGGATGCTACTGAATATACACCATCAGATGAAAATCTTTCTGACAATACCGATGACGTTACAACGACGGTTTTCAGTATAGAGCAGGTTATTGACCATACAACAGGACAGCTCACTCAACCAAGAGTTGTATTTGGTTCGGGATATGTCTCAAGTGATAACTACATCAGCTTTGATTCGAACGGTAATTTTGAGATGTATCTGAGTGGTTATTCAAACAACACTACTGTTGGTACGTATACAGAGCACGACGATTTTATTTTTGTTGAGTTTGAGGATGGTACTGCTGTTGAGTACGAAATCAGACACAATGATGATGGTGTTATCACATACATCATTGTAAACTACGGCGATTACGATATTTACTTTTCATAATAAAAAAACAGCACTGATAGTGCTGTTTTTTTATTGCTCCTTTTCGTTATTTATAAACCAACGGTTATCCTCAAGATAGAGATGTTTTTCTTTTTGTTTTATCCTGCATGTGTATCTTATTCCGGCACCTCCGGCTTTGAGCGATGCTGCGTACCGTATGTCGGTAATTCTATCTATTTCAAAAGTTCTCCCGTCATCCCAGTTGATTTTTAGCGGTAGTATATTACCATCCGGGTCGAATTTTGCTGTAACTGATACATATTGTTTCAAAAAAATCCCTCCTTATCTAAAAATATCCGACAGGATGAACTGTATGTTCTTCCTTTGGGTTGAAACCTGATAGTGCACCGTCAAACATAAGCCTTGCGGGTTTTATCGAATAGTTCCCGAATCTGTTTTTTAGTACATCCAGCGTGCTGTCAAGTTGTTCCTGTTTTATTTTTTGGTGTTCATCTTCAAAAATAGATGTCTGAACAGATAACGTATCAGGCTCAAAATCACTTACGCTTACACCAAGGCTTCTGATGTTTTTGTCAAATGTATAGTTTTCCTTGAACAAACCAAGACAAGTCGTCAGTATATCGCGACTGAGATTTGTACAGCACTCAAGTTTTCTTTGTCTTGTTGTGGTGACAAGATCTGTGTTTCTTATACTTATGCATACATTTTTTGTTCTGAAACCCTGTTCACGCATACGTCTGCAAACGCTGTCGCACAGCACCATAAATATGATTTTTGCATCCTCAAAATTTTCGAGGTCACGGATTGCGGTTGTTGAGTTGCTAATTGATTTAACAGCAGATACTTCGTCAGATTTCATAACAGGGGAGTAGTCAAGCCCGTTTGAAAAGGAATGCAGAACATCAGCCCATTTTCCAAAGTTGTTTCTCAGCAAATCAAGCGGAAATGTTGCGAGGTCACCTATAGTGAATATCCCAAGCTGGCTCAGTTTCTTTTCTGTTGAACGCCCTACATACAACAGGTCAGATGCTTTTAACTTCCATACAAGTTGTTTGTAGTTTTCCTTTGTGATAACAGTGACAGCATCGGGCTTTTTGTAGTCACTGCCAAGCTTTGCGAAAATTTTGTTAAAGCTCACTCCGATACTTACTGTGATTCCAAGCTCTTTTTTTATTCTGTACCTGATTTCTTCAGCAATATCCTTGCCACTGCCACACACAATCGTACTGCCTGTAACATCAAGCCACGCTTCGTCAAGTCCAAACGGCTCAATGTTATCCGTATAGTCAGAGTAAATCTCCCTGCAAAGTTTAGAAAATCTGATATACCTGTCATAGTGAGCCTGTGCAGTTACAAGTTCAGGACATTTTTGTTGTGCCTGCCATATGGGTTCACCTGTTTTTACATTGAATTTTTTTGCGATTTCATTTTTAGCAAGTATAATACCATGGCGCTTATCTTTGTCGCCACACACAGCAACAGGCTTATTTCTGAGTTCTGGATTATACAGACACTCAACACTCGCAAAAAAACCGTTACAGTCACTATGCAGTATTGTCCTCATCTAACACACCTTGCTTTGCATAACATAGTAATCTATGATTATATTATAGAACAGATGTTCGAAAAAGTCAATATAAAAATAGCGGGTCCAAAACAGGACCCGCTTGATTTTTATCATAAAATCAGTCTAGGTAAACCTTAGCACTGTCGGCAAGTTTGTCTGTGATAACTTGTGCATCATCAGCATCTTTGCCAACCGCTGTGATATAAAGCTTGATTTTTGGCTCTGTGCCTGATGGTCTGAAAATACAAGCGTGTTCACCTTCAAGAGAGTAGGAGAGAACGTTTGATTTTGGAAGGTTGATTTCCTTTACATCTCCTGTAACAAGGTCATATTCCTTGCTCTGCTGATAGTCAGCAATTTTAAGAACTTTGTAAGAAGCAATCTCTTTTGGAGCGTTTTCTCTTAAAGAAGCCATGATATCAGCCATTTTCTGCATACCTGCAGCACCAGAAAAACCAAAGTTAAGTGTTGTGTTCTTGTAATAGCCATATTCGCTGTACATTTCATCCATAACCATAGCAAGAGTTTTGCCCTGCTTTTTATAGTAAGCAGCCATCTCACATATGAGCATAGAAGCAACAACAGCATCTTTATCTCTTACATAAGAGCCTGAAAGGTAGCCGTAGCTTTCTTCAAAACCGAATACAAATCTTTCTTCCTGATTAACCTTTTCAAGGTTTAAGATAACTTCGCCGATATATTTAAATCCGGTAAGAACGTTCTCAAGAGAAGCGTTGTATTTGTTGCAGATAGCGTTGATAAGTTTTGTGGTAACAATAGTTTTTACAATGATAGGGTCAACAGGGAGAGTGCCCGCTTCAGTGCGTGAACGCAGGATAAACTCTGTCAGCATAGCACCTGTTTCATTACCTGTAAGCAGTCTGTAACTGCCGTCATAATCTTTAACAGCAATACCAACTCTGTCAGCGTCAGGGTCAGTAGCAAGCAGTAAATCAGGCTTTTCTTTTTCGCACATCTCTAAACCAAGCTGCAAAGCTTCTTTGATTTCAGGGTTAGGATATGGACATGTGGTAAAGTTGCCGTCAGGCATTTCCTGCTCTTTAACAATAGCAACATTTTTAACGCCGATTTCAGACAAAACTCTGCGTACAAGCTTGTTACCGGTACCGTTGAGTGGTGTGTAAACAACGCTTAAGTCAGCACCATCGCAAATACCCTTGCAAACCTGTCTTGATTTAACGTTTTCGAGATACTGTGTATATACAGTATCATCAACATATTCAATCATACCGTTTTTAACAGCCTCATCAAAATCAGCGATTTTAACGCCATCAAACATATCAATGCTCTGGATTTCGTCATATACAGCATTTGCGGCAACATCTGTCATCTGACAACCGTCCTCGCCATATGCCTTGTAGCCGTTGTATGCTGCAGGGTTGTGGCTTGCAGTAATCATAATACCTGCCTGACACTTAAAGTGTCTAACAAGGTAACTCAGCACAGGAGTAGGCTGGAGTTCGCTTGTGATATAAACCTTGATGCCATTTGCAGCAAGTACTCTTGCAGCTTCATTCATAAACAGGTCAGCCTTGATTCTGCTATCATGAGAAATAGCAACAGCACCTGTGCCATATTTTTTGATAACGTAGTTTGCAAGTCCCTGTGTGGCCTGTCTTACTACATAAATATTCATTCTGTTTGTACCGGCACCGATAATACCTCTAAGTCCTGCAGTACCAAATTCCAGTGTGCGATAAAATCTGTCAAAGATTTCTTCATCTTTACCATTAATTGATTCAAGTTCAGCAGTTAAATCATTGTCTTCAACTGCTTTTTCAAGCCAAAGCTTGTATAAATTGTTGTGACTCATAATTACCCACCTATATAAAGTTAATTAATATAATAAATGTAAATAAACATAAAACAACTCATTAAATATATCATAAGTATTGTGTGTTTACAAGAATGAATATCAATATTTATGAATATAGCATAATTATTAACAGAAAAATCACAACAAAAATGTTGATTTATTATGTCATATGTAGTAATATTAGTGTGTTCGATTATAAGGAGGATATATAAATGAGTTATATAGATGAACTTAACGAAAACACAGTCGTTGTTGACAGTGTTGAGGAAATAGTTGATACACACAAACAGCCTGACACAGAAGACAACGAGTACATACCTCAGTTTGACGAAGTAGAATATGAGGTAGAGCAAACAGAAAAAGAAACAAAATCAAAGAAAAAATGTCCGATACAGAAGACAATAATAATTGCAGCCTGTCTTGTTTTAGGTGCCTTGCTTACATATCTTGCACTTGCGCTTATGATACCATCAGTAGAGGGTACCTGGCTTCATAAATCTCAGGACGGATATGAGGTGTACTACACAATTGACAAAACCAAGGATGGCTATGTACTTGATGTAAGTTTTGGTACAACTCACTATTCGGGTGGATGTGATGTGACAAAAACAGATTCAGGCATAACTGTTACACTTATCACTAAGATTGGTCAGCTTTATCCTGATGCACCTTATGGTGAGTACACCTACAAGATTAGTGGAAACAAACTGTTCAAAAATGCAACTATTGAACTGACTGATGCAAACGGAAACGTTATTTCACTCAGTCAGAGCAAAAAACCGGATATCTCCGATTATCTCAAGCCATATGATGACTTTAAAGTAAACGAAAAACTTGTTGGTGAGTGGATGGTTGACAATAGCATGTACGGTATGGACCCTATTGTACTTACATTCAACGAAGATGGTACTATGATTTTAGATGTGTATGGTATGCAGAAGGAACATTACTACTATTCACCACAGGAAAAGACAATCAAGTTCTCAATATATATGGGTGAACAGATAGAGAACGAACTGGAGTATCAATTTGTAGAAGGAAACCTCGTATTCCTAGATACTCTTTGGACAAGATCGTCTTCAGCATCTGCTGACCAGGCATAATATAAAGACTAAAAGCAGGGGATAACCCTGCTTTTTCTTTACTGTTGACAATATCTTAGTTCAATCTTATACTGTATATCTGTATTAGAGGTGTAAATATGAAACATAATTTTGATAATTTTAAAGATAAACCAACAGATACTAATAGAAAATCAAAAAACAATAAAAAGAATAAATTAGCTAAAAATAAACCTGTCAAAAAGAGCAATACCAAGACTTTAGTTATTATCGCTGTGTGTGTTGTTGCGATATTAACAGGTGTTATTGTCCTTTTTGCATCGACACCCGATATTACAGGTACATGGCTTCATAAAACAGACGACGGAAACGAGTATTACTATACATTATACAAAGAAGACGGCGAATGCAAAGTTGACATCAGTCAGGGCACTGTTCACTATACCGGTACGTACGAAGTATCAACCCAAAACGCTGAAAAGAAAATCACATTTGATATAAAATACGGTAATCCATACCCACAATGTCTTAACAACACATATGTATATAATTTAAAAAAGAATAAACTCACGCTTGTGACTGATGATAAAAGTACAATTACGCTTTCAAGAACCAAAACTCCAGAAAGTTCTGATTATTTAAAGCCGTTTGATGACTTTAAAACAGACAAGAAATTGCTTGGTACATGGGTGATGGAATACGAAAATATCGGTACCATGACACTTAGCTTTAACGATGACGGAACAATGCTTATTGATAGCTTTGGTGCAGGATATCAGCAATACGTATATACAGTGTCAGACGGAAAAATCAAGCTATCATATTACGATACAATACTTAAAAATCAGGAAGAACCATATTCAGTAGAGAACAATCAATTACAGTTTTTAGGAATCAACTGGACTAAAAAGTAAGAAAAGCAGGGGAAACCCTGCTTTTCTTTAGTTTTCATTGCTTTTTATTAACCTCATCAAAAGTACCAGATCAGCAACGCTGATTCTATTGTTTTTGTCAAGGTTAGCACTGTCGATGTACACACCCTCAAGTGTTGAGTCTCCTAACAGATAGTCAAACATTTTCTTTTTATCTTTGGAGTTGACATTTCCTTCTCCTGTCAGGTCGCCTGTGACAGACAATTTGTATTCATACGTTGAGATACCGTTGTAAAATTTTACGGATGTGTCAGTTGTGACATTTCCACTTGTAAAACTTTTACCATCACTTTTGTAAAACTCAACATTATAGCCTTGATAGTTCATATTGTTCTTGAACTTTGAAACAGTTGTAGAATTAGCAATATCTGTAATTTTATAACTGCTGTTGTTTACTATATACGTATTACTGCTGATACCGTTTGTACATCCGATGTTATTTTCTGTATTAGAATTATTAACAGCGACATCTTTAAAAGCGGAGAAAGGTATAAGCGATACAGTAGGCTTATTGTTACTGTGTGTAAGCACAACTATCATATCGGATACAACACAAACCTGTACTATGTTGTCAGCGAGTGTAATACTTTTCATTTTGCTATAGTTGTTTTTATCAATAGCAAAAACAGTGTTTGTTTCAGGTGCTATGATATATCCATTATATATACCACCTGACGGATATTCTGAGTAGCCCTTAAAACTACTTTGTTTACTGACTTTGTTACCTGAAACATTGTATATGTAACCGTTACCGTTAATTAAAGTGTTGTTGCCTATGAACCTTGATTGCTGATAAAACGATTCACCGCAAATGCAGGAAAAACTGTTTTGATTAAATTTATACAAACCATAAAGCGATGTTGCGTATAAATCACCGTTAAAATCAGTCATAAGCGAGTTGATATCAGACTCAAAAGTGAATTTTTGCACATATTTACCGTTGTCAGTGAACTGTACTATATTTCCATCAGCATCAATATAATACAGACTGCCGTTTGTATAAGCGATTTTGCAACCGTCATTTACGCTTATATCGGGAATATTGAATGATTTAAAGTTGTTATATGAAATATCGTACAGCACAACTTCGCTTTGATTATACTCTTTGCATGGGCATATTATAACCAGCTTATCGTTAAATAGGTTGTACGACTGTGCATTGTTGTTTAATGTCAATGTTATATTGAAAGTTTCAGGATATATAGCCTCAATGTAAGCAAAATTCTCCTTAGTAGCAACCAGATACACCTGATTGTTGTTGTGAACAAGTGAAACATTGTTGCAATATGTATATGATTCATATGTATATATGTTATACCCACAAGCACTTATTGTTATAGCAGATAAAAGTATCACCATAGTAAGTGAAATGCAAAAACATCTGATTAATTTAATTCTCATATAATCCCCTCGTGGCGATTATATATCATGGAAATGAACTTGTGTATTTATAGTGATAACTTGTCACACAAAAGAAAAAAGCGCTACCAAATGTAGGTAGCGCTTTGTGCTTAAATAATTGAATTTACAGTATTAATCCTGCTCCCAGTTGTGCCAGACGTTCTGGATATCGTCGTTGTCATCAAACAAGTCAAGCATCTTCTGCATTTTTTCACATACATCAGCATCATCGATTTTAGTGTATGTATTAGGCACCTGTTCAACTTCGGCAGAAGCAAAAACATAGCCTTTTTCAGTGAGGTCATCTCTGATTGCACCAAGGTCGTCTGCTTCAGTATATACTGTAAAGATATCCTCATCAGCCTCAAAGTCAGAAGCACCGGCCTCAAGTGCATCTTCCATAACTGTGTCTTCGTCCTTATTAAGCTCTTCACGCTCAATAATAAGAACACCTTTTCTTTCAAACATAAAGCTTACGCAACCAGGTGTACCCATATTACCGCCAAATTTATCAAAGTAATGTCTTACTTCGCCTGCTGTACGGTTTCTGTTGTCTGTAAGTGCCTCGACAATAACAGCAACACCTGATGGGCCATAACCTTCGTATGTAACAGCCTCATAGTTTGCACCGTCGTTGCCTGATGCAGCTTTTTTGATAATTCTGTCGATGTTTTCGTTAGGAACATTTGCAGCCTTTGCTTTAGCGATACAATCTTTGAGTTTAGAGTTTACGTTAGGGTCAGCACTACCGCCATCGCGGATAGCAACCATAAGCTCTCTGCCGATTTTTGTAAACACTTTTGCTCTTGCAGCATCGTTCTTACCTTTTTTCTGTTTAATGGTACTCCATTTATTATGTCCTGACATTAAAATCATCCCTTTTATAAATATTCAATGGGATTATATCACATACATCAGATTAATGCAAATAATTGTTACAGTTTTGTCACACAACACTTGTCGATTAAAAAGCCCGGTGTTATAATTAATAGTTGAAAAACAATGATTTTTATATAAGAAAGGTTGATTTTATGGTAATGTCAATGACTGGCTTTGGCAGATGCGAAACTTCTGTCAATGGTAGAGAAATCACAGTCGAAATCAAAAGTGTCAATCACCGTTATTTCGAGTTTTCCTGTCGCACTACCAGAGGATATAGTTTTCTTGAGGACAAACTGAAAAAATACGTCAACGAAAAAATATCCAGAGGCAAAGTTGATATGTATGTGTCTATCACTGAGAGCGAAGATTCACAGGTGAAAGTTACAATCAACAAGCCACTTGCCAGTGGATATGTAAACGCAATTCACACTTTAGCATCAGAATATGATATCTTGGACGATTTATCTGTATCTGTTTTATCACGTTATTCTGATATATTTCAGATTCATAAGGAAGAACAAGACGAAGAACAGATTTTTGCTGATGTTAAAGTTGCTCTTGATAAAGCACTCGAGGGCTTTTTGAATATGAGACAGGCAGAGGGCGAAAAGCTTAAAGATGATGTTTTGAATCGTGTTGATACAATTATGTCCATCGTTTCAGAAATTGAAAAGCGTTCACCTGAAACTGTATACGAGTATCGCCAGAAACTTACAAAACGTATATCAGATATGCTCGAAAACTCTGATATTGACGAACAGCGTATACTTACTGAGGCGGCGATTTTTGCTGACAAGGTGGCTGTTGACGAGGAAACAGTCCGTTTGCGTAGTCATTTTGAGCAAATGAAAACATTCTTTGATTCCGGTGTGCCTATCGGACGCAAGCTGGATTTTATCGTGCAGGAGATGAACCGCGAAGCTAACACCATCGGCTCTAAAGTTACTGATTCAATACTTGCTCACAAGGTCGTTGATATTAAATCAGAGATCGAAAAAATCCGCGAGCAGATTCAGAATATTGAGTAATACAAAAGGAGAAATAACATGAAGTTTATTAACATAGGTTTTGGTAATGTTGTTTCTGCTGAAAAGGTAGTATCAGTTGTTTCACCGGATTCAGCACCAATCAAGCGTATTATTCAGACGTCAAAAGCTGACTCGTCGTTGATTGACGCTACATATGGTAGAAAATGTAAGGCTGTTATTATTACTGACAGCGACCATATCATACTTTCAGCCATAACTCCTGAGACTATTTCGTCACGACTTGAGGAGGAGCTAAAAAATGGATAAAGGATTATTAATTGTATATACTGGTGCTTCAGGCGTTGGTAAAGGCACAGTAATGAAAAGACTGCTTCAATCTAATGACAATTTAAGGCTTTCTGTTTCTGCTACAACTCGTGCACCCAGACCGGGTGAGACGAATGGTGTTGAATATCATTTTGTAACAGAAGAAAGATTCTTAGATATGATTGCAAACAACGAGTTGCTTGAACACGCTGTTTATTGTGGCAATTATTATGGCACTCCTGAAAAATCAGTTAGAAATATGTTGGATAACGGCTTGGATGTAATGCTTGAGATTGAGGTCGAAGGCTATTTACAGATAAAAAAGCTTTTTCCTGATTGTGTCACTATTTTTGTGTTACCGCCAAGTATAGAAGAACTTGAGCGTCGCTTAACCGGCAGAGGAACTGAATCTGCAGATGTCGTAAAACAACGACTTAATAGGGCTATTGAAGAAATGTCATATGCTAAGCAGTTTGATTATCAGGTTATTAATGACGATGTTGAGAGAACAAAAGACGAAATTCTCACCATCATTTCAAATATCAAATCAAAAAGAATTTAATTGGAGGATTAATTATGAAAAGAGCATCACTTGATGATATGTTAAAAGGTAAAGAGAGCCGTTACGCTTTAGTTATTGGAGTTGCAAAAAGAGCAAGAGAAATCGCACAGGAATTTAAGGATGAAAATGTAATCACAGATGAAAAACCTGTACTTCTTGCTATTGAAGATTTCAAAAATCATAAATACAACATTTTAGAACCGGAAGATGAATGATGAGCAAACTTGTCGCTGGTGTAGCTGTAGATAATACAGTTTACCATTTTGATAAGATTTTTGATTATATTATACCAGATGAATTTGCTGATGACATCAAAGTAGGATGTAGGGTGCTTGTACCATTTGGCAAAGGAAACAAAAGCCGTCAGGCAATGGTTATGTATTTGAAAAATACGAACAGTGCTGACGGTGACTTTGCTATGCTCAAACAAGTGTCGTCTTTGCTGGATAGTGAGCCAGTTCTGACTGATGAGATGGTTGATATGGTGCGTTTTATGAAGTCACATTGCTTTTGTACATATTACGATGCAATCAGGGCTATGCTACCCGCAGGTATCAACTACAAGATTACTACAGAATATTCTGTAAAAAAGCCGATGGAGTTTGAGCTTTTTGACCTTGATGATGAAAAACGCAGGATTGTACAGTTTTTGCTCAAAAAAGGTACCCCTGTAAAAAAAGAGAATTTGCTTTCAAACTTCGGCTTTGAAGATACTAAGTTGCTCGACTGCATGTGCAAAGAAGGTATACTGATTAAAAATGACTCAACTTATCGCAAAACAGGTGACAAGAGTATAAAAATGGTCAGGATTACTGACGAAGATTGTGCTTGCGATATCAAACTAACAAAAAAGCAAAGCGAAGTATTTGATTTGATTTCAAATGTTGGTAGCGTAAGTGTCAAGGAGATTTGCTATTATACCGGTGTGACAACATCCGTAGTTGATTCACTTGTGAAAAAAGGTCTGGCTTCATATTATGATGATGAGGTGTTCAGAACACCTGAAAACTTTGTATCACAAAAAAGAGATGTTGTGCTTACGCAAGAGCAATCTTTGGCGTACAGGTCTTTGCTTGAGTGCTATCATATTGATGAAGGCAAGGTGTCTTTGCTCTACGGTGTCACCGGCTCAGGTAAGACATCAGTATTTATGAAACTGATTGATGACGTAATACGTGAAAAAAAGGGTGTTATCGTTATGGTACCTGAAATCGCACTCACCAGTCAGCTTATATCTATATTTAAGTCGAATTTTCCTGACAAAGTTGCTGTGTTCCACAGTGGATTGTCACTTGGAGAAAGGCTTGATGAATACAAGCGTGTAAAAAAAGGTCTTGCGAGTATTGCTATCGGAACCCGTTCCGCTGTTTTTGCACCATTTTCTGATTTAGGACTTATTATTATGGATGAAGAGCAGGAGCACACGTACAAATCAGAGGGGAAACCTCGTTTTCATGCACGTGAACTTGCAAAATTCAGAACAGCGTATAATAAATCTTTGTTAGTTCTTGCATCAGCAACTCCGAGTGTTGAGACATATTACAATGCTTGTAGCGGAAAATACCATATGGCTACTCTTTCAAAGAGATACGGTGATTCAACATTGCCTGATGTTTTGATTGCAGATATGAATGAAGAATCTGCATATGGTAGTTCTTCACAGTTTTCTTCTCTGCTACTTGAAAATATAGAACAAAACCTGTCTGAAAAAAGACAAACTATATTACTGCTTAATCGCAGAGGACATAATACACATGTGACATGTCGCAGTTGCAGAGAAACAGTATCGTGTCCTAATTGTTCCATATCTATGACATACCATAGCGCAAACAATCGTCTTATGTGTCACTATTGCGGTCATTCTGTTGAATACGACGGTGTATGTCCTACATGTCACGGTCAGTCGCTCGCATTTTTAGGGCACGGCACCCAAAGCGCTGAGAGCGAATTAGCGCAAATCTTTCCTAAAGCAAAGATTCTGCGTATGGATACCGATGCAACTATGAGCAAATCATCTCACGAGAAGAAACTGTCAGAGTTTGCAAATGGAGACTATGATATTTTAGTTGGTACGCAAATGGTTGCAAAAGGTCTTGATTTTCCAAATGTTACTTTGGTTGGTGTGCTGAGTGCTGACCATATGTTATATAGCGATGACTACAGAAGTTACGAAAACGCTTTTTCTATGATTACTCAAGTTGTAGGTCGTAGCGGCAGAGGTGACAAAAAGGGTAGAGCTATTATCCAGACGTATACCCCTGAAAATACGATTATTTCTTTGGGAGCAAGTCAGGATTATGACGCTTTCTATCAGGATGAAATTAAAATAAGAAAAGCGATGTTGTATCCGCCGTTTGCAAATATGTGCCTTGTTGGGTTTGTGTCTGCAAACAGCAACAAGATTATACGTGCAACAAGCGTCTTTTCAAATATGTTGACTAATATGCTTAGCGGTGAGTATAACGATATACCTATAAGGATGCTCGGACCTTCACCTGCAGCAGTTTCAAAGATAAATAACAAATACAGATATAAAATTATCTTGAAATGCAGAAATGATGCAAAATTCAGAAAAATGCTTGATACAGTACTAAAAAACTTTTCCAAGGTAAGGGAGTTTAGCGATGTTACTGTATACGCTGATATGCACCCTGTTGAATTGTAAAGATAGTTTAGTAAAGAATAAGGAGTGTTAATATGGCACTTAGAAAGATAGTAAAAGAAGGCGACGACATTCTTCTTAAAAAATGTCGCCCTGTTGAAAAATTTGATAAGAAATTATGGGATTTACTTGATGACATGATAGAAACACTTGAAGATTCCGGCGGAGTTGGTTTGGCTGCACCTCAGATTGGAATTATGCGAAGAGTGTGTGTGATTGATGTCGGAGATGGCGTTGTTGAGTTTATTAATCCACAGATTATTAAAACCGAGGGCATGCACGAGTGCGTTGAAGGTTGCCTTTCTTCGCCTGGTGAATTCGGTCTTGTGAACAGACCTGAGAAGGTTGTATCCAAAGCATATGATAGAAACGGTAACGAATTCACGATTGAGGGTGAGGATTTATTTGCACAGGCCATGTGTCATGAGTTTGATCACCTTGACGGTATACTTTTCAAAACAAAAGCTACACGAATGTTGCGTGAAGACGAGATTGTCCGTGACGATGAAGAATAAGGTGATTATATGAAAGTAGTATATATGGGCACACCTGATTTTGCGGTTTCTAGCCTTGAGAGCATTATTAATGCAGGACACGATGTCTGCGCAGTTTTTACTCAACCGGATAAACCACGCGGAAGAAAGATGGTATTGACACCACCAGCAGTAAAAGAGTGTGCTTTATTGCACAATATTGATGTATATCAACCGCAGACATTAAAAGACGGAAAAGCGTTTGAGATAATAAAGGAACTTGCTCCTGATGTAATAGTAGTTGCGGCTTACGGCAAGATACTTCCTAAAGAAATTATCGAGTATCCTAAATACGGATGCATCAATGTTCATGGTTCAATTTTGCCTAAGTATCGCGGTGCTGCACCAATACAATGGTCTGTAATCAACGGCGACAGCGAAACAGGTATAACAACAATGTTGATGAATGAAGGTCTTGATACTGGTGATATTCTGCTTGTTGAAAAAACTCCTATATCCATTGATGATACAGCATCTTCTGTTTTTGACAGGCTCGCCTTAATTGGTGCGAACTTGATTGTAAGAACACTAAAAGATGCTCAAGACGGAAAACTTAAGCCTGTTAAGCAAAACGACGCTGATTCAAGCTATGCACCTATGCTTGATAAGTCTATAAGCGAGATTGATTTCAATATGCCAGCTATAAAGGTTCATAATCTTGTCAGAGGTTTGTACGATTGGCCTATTGCGCATACATTTTATCATGGCAAGAAGCTTAAAATATATAGAACTGCTGTTTCTGATTTGTCTGGAAAAGTAGGCGAGGTTGTGTCACTTAGTCCACTTACTGTTGCGTGCAAAGAAGGAGCAATAGAAATCTTAGAGCTCCAGTTAGAGGGGAAAAAGAGGATGGATTATAAATCTTTTCTTTTAGGACACAAGATGGATTGCGGAACTAATTTTTTGGAGGACTAATATGTTTTTTTACGGTTACGATATAACTTATTTTATTTTTATGATACCTTGTTTGCTGCTTTCTTTGTATTGCAGTACCAAGGTTAACACAACCTTTAAAAAATATTCTCAGGTACAAAACAAGCGAGGACTTACAGGTGCTCAGGCTGCACATCAGGTTCTTGTAGCAAATGGTGTAACCGGTGTACGCATAGAGCATGTTTCAGGACACCTGAGTGACCATTTTGACCCTCGTACAAATGTTATCAGACTTTCTGACAGTGTGTATAACAGCACCTCTGTTGCTGCTGTTGGTGTAGCGGCACACGAGGCTGGTCATGCAGTACAGCATGCTCAGAATTATATGCCAAATAAAATAAGATCAGCTGTTGTTCCTATAGCAAACATAGGGTCTAAACTCAGTTGGATATTGATTTTTGTTGGCTTTTTACTTCCGGTTCAATACAATTTTGTAGTGACACTTGGTATTTTTTTCTTCTCGTTTTCAGTTTTGTTTACACTGGTTACTCTTCCTGTTGAGTTTGATGCCTCAAAAAGAGCTCTGGCAACTATTCAGAGTAACAATCTGCTTTATATGGACGAGTATGATGGTGCCAAGAAAACTCTGTCTGCTGCCGCTATGACTTATGTTGCTGCTGCGGTTACTGCTATTGCACAATTATTAAGGTTGCTTCTTTTAGCAAACAGAAGAAGATAAATTCTTTTTTATTATGAGGTTATTATGGTTGATGTGAGAAAAATTGCGTTTAATACATTGTACAGAGTGCTCCATGATGAGGCGTACTCTGCCTTGGCATTGAACAGCGCAATAAAAGAGCATAACCTCAATAAACTTGACGCATCTTTTTTGTCACATCTTGTGTATGGTGTGCTCGAAAGAAAAATTCTGATTGACTATATAATTTCTCAATACTCAAAGATAAAACCAAAAAAAATTGAAAACAAAACCCTTGTGTTATTAGAACTTGGTATCTTTCAATTATTGTTTATGGATAAAGTTCCAAACAGCGCAGCTGTAAATGAAACTGTAAATCTTTCGAAAAAAGTTGGCGCATATAAATCATCAGGTTTTATCAATGCAGTCCTCAGAAATTTTGTCAGAAGCGAACTTAAATATAATCTACCTGACGAGTCAGACAAAATTAGATTTCTTTCCATAAAATACTCCTGTCCTGATTATCTTGTCACTATGTGGATTGAGCAATATGGAGAAGAAAACACAATAAATATTTTAGAGGGACTTGACTCTCGTCCACCTCTTACAATCAGAGTTAACACGTTAAAGACTACAAAGTCAGAACTTATAAAAAAGCTTGAGTCCGAAAATGTAAAAGTCAGCGATGTACAATTTTTACCAAATGCACTTAACATTGAGAATACAGGATCAATAGAAGAACTTGAGTCTTTTAAAAATGGAGAGTTTTATGTTCAGGATTGTGCATCACAGTTGTGCTGTGAGATGCTTGACTCAAAAGAGGGGATGACAATCTGTGATGTGTGTTCAGCACCGGGGGGCAAGTCGCTGTATTGTGCGATCAGTATGAATAACTGCGGTAATGTATACTCATATGATTTGTTTGAGCATAAGATTAAATTGATAAACAGTTCAGCAAAAAGGCTGTCTGTTAATATAATCAACGCTCAGGTCAGAGATGCAGAAGATACGGAGTTTGAGATTCCAAAGTGCGACAGACTTCTTTGCGATGTTCCTTGCTCTGGTTTCGGAATTATACGTAGAAAACCTGAAATTCGTTACAAAAAAGCAACAATTATTGACAATTTGCCTCAGTTGCAATACAGTATATTGTGTAAAAATGCTGATATGTTATCTACTGGTGGTGTATTAATTTATTCTACCTGTACTTTGTGTGATAAAGAAAACAGGTTAATAGCCGAAAAATTTTTATCCGAACACAAAGATTTTAAAGCACAGGCGCTTATATTACCTGATGGAATTAACAGATACATTGATGAACCGGAAAATATGCTTACGCTTTTACCGTTTAAAAATATGACAGACGGATTTTTTATCGCTAAGTTTAAAAAGGTAGGACATAAATGATTGATATTAAGTCGCTATATGATTATGAGATAGAAAATCTTGTTACACAGTCAGGTTTTCCAAAATTTCGAGCTAAACAGATTGTGTTATGGCTCCAAAAAGGAGTTTCTTCGTTTAAGCAAATGACCAATCTTCCAAAGAATATGATTGAGACGCTTGAACAGAAATGCTATATCTGTAGTGCTATGATAGAAAGAAAACAGGTATCAAAAATTGATGGTACTGTGAAATATCTGTTTTCTTTTGCTGATAACGAATGTGTCGAAAGCGTTGTGATGAAATATCACCACGGAAATTCTATTTGTATCTCCACTCAGGTTGGATGCAAAATGGGGTGTACTTTCTGTGCGACCGGAAAAAGTGGATATTCGCGCGATCTTTCTGCTTCTGAGATGCTGGCTCAGATTGAAAGTGCACAGAATGACCTTGACATCAGGATTTCTAATATTGTCCTGATGGGTATGGGTGAACCGCTTGACAACTTTGATAATGTTGTCAGGTTTTTAAAGATAGTCTCAAGCGAAAATTCGCTGAATATTGGTATGCGTCATATCACTTTATCTACCTGTGGTGTTGTCCCAAAGATATATGAGCTTGCTGATTTAGGACTGCAGATTACCTTGTCTGTATCTTTGCACGCTCCGCTTGATAATATCAGAAGCGAGACTATGCCAATTAATAATGTTTACAATATCGACAAGCTTTTGGAAGCCTGCAGATATTATATAGATAAAACTAACCGTCGGATTACTTTTGAATATGCTATGATTGATTCAGTTAACGACACTGATGAATGTGCACTTGTTTTAGCACGTAAACTTAACGGTATGTTGTGTCATGTCAATCTTATCCCTGTTAATTCCGTTAACGGCAGTAGTTTTGTGAAAAGCAAAGTTGAAAAGCAACAGAATTTTGTTGATATTTTGTCAAAAAAAGGCATCACAGCCACAGTAAGACGTACACTTGGTAGCGATATTGATGCGTCGTGTGGACAGCTAAAGAGAAATCATAATAAAGGAGGAGTATGACTTGGAAGTTTTTTCTCGTAGCGATATAGGTCTTATAAGAAAAGAGAATCAGGATAGCTGTAGTTTTTCAGTCATATCTTCCAGTTGTGTTTGGGCAGTTGTCTGTGATGGTATGGGTGGAGCAAGAGGCGGAAAAACCGCCAGTTCTCTGGCTGTTGAATACATAACGGAGTTTCTTAACAAAAATTATAACGATAAATTAAGTGAAGAAGATTTATCAGCACTTTTGATCGATGCGGTTGATGGTGCCAATTCTAAGATATATGATGCGTCAGTTGATGATGTTGAATTAACGGGAATGGGCACTACATGTGATTTGGTTTTTATCAGAAGTTCCGTAGTTCATGTAGTTCACGTTGGTGATAGTCGAACATACTCTATTCGTGGTGGTAAAATCTTACAGCTTACTGAGGACCACTCTGTTGTTCAGGAAATGGTAAAAAGAGGCGAAATTACTCAGGAGCAAGCTGATAAGCATCCTAATAAGAATTTTATAACACGAGCGCTTGGCGTCAGCCCTACTGTACACATTGATTATATCGAGGCTGAGTTTGAGTATGGAGACGTTTTGCTTATCTGTTCTGATGGCTTGACAAATTGTGTTTCTCAGGCAGATATTGTTAAAACAGTACATGAAAATCGTGGCATAATACTTATAGATACTCTTGTAGAACTAGCAAAAATTGGTGGCGGTAGTGATAACATTACTGTTACTGTAATTTACTAAGAGGAGTTATGTGATGGATAAATATACAGGAAAAAAACTTGATGGTCGTTATGAAATTAAAGAACTCATTGGCGTTGGCGGTATGGCTAACGTATATCATTGCTACGACTCTATTGATGATCGTGAAGTAGCCATCAAAATTCTTAAAGATGAATTTTTGGATAATGAAGATTTTATCCGTAGATTTAAAAATGAGTCAAAGGCGATTGCTGTTTTAAATCACCCTAATATTGTACGTGTATATGATGTCAGCTTTGGTGATATGATTCAGTATATTGTTATGGAATATATTGACGGTATAACTCTCAAGGAGTATATCGAGATGCAGGGTGTGCTTGATTGGAAGGAAACTCTGCATTTAACTACCCAGATACTCAAAGCCTTGCAGCATGCTCACGAAAACGGTATTGTGCACCGTGACATAAAACCTCAGAATATTATGCTTTTGCAGGATGGTACTATCAAAGTTACCGACTTTGGTATTGCACGTTTTTCATCAAACGCAACCCGTACAATGACAGAACAGGCTATCGGTTCTGTTCATTATATTGCTCCTGAACAGGCTAGAGGCGATAAGACTGACGGCAAAACAGATATTTATTCTGTTGGTGTAATGATGTACGAAATGCTTACCGGACGTTTACCTTTTGATGCTGACTCCGCTGTTTCTGTTGCTTTGATGCAGTTGCAGACAACACCTAAACGCCCTCGTCAGATTAACCCTGACATTCCTGGTGGATTAGAAGAAATCACAATCAAAGCTATGCAGAAAACTCCTGACAGTAGATATCACTCCGCTATGGAAATGTTGTCTGATATCGAGCGATTCCGCCTTAACCCAAGCATCAGTTTTGAATATAAGTATTTTAATGAAAAATCAGGATACAGTGATGCTGTTAAAAAATCAAAGAAATCACATAACAGCGAAGTGCCGGTAAATGAGCAGGAAGATTACGATGATTCACCTGTGAAATCACCTGTGTTATCAGCTTTAAAAGGTGTTATTGCTTCAGCAATAGTGGTGCTTGTTGTGTTTGCTGCTCTTGCTTTGATTAATGGATACAAGTCATCACGTCCTCAGGAAGTTTTGGTACCTGATTTTGTTGGTCTTACTGTTTCAGATGCAAATGAGCTTAATAATGGTGGTTTTGTTTTCGAATATGAAAATCGCTACAGTGATGAATTTCCTATAGATACTATTATTTATCAGACACCTGAAGCTGGCTCAAAGAAAGTCAAAGAAGGCTCAAAAATTTCGCTTGTTATCAATTCCGCTGATTCTGAAGTAACTATACCTTATGTTGGAGTTAACGGTGACCTTGACACTACTGTTAATCAGCTTAAATCGCTTAATCTGATACCACAGGTGCTATACATCAATTCCGATAAGCCTGTTTCTTCTGTGGATAGCTTATTCCCACCAATCAATTCTAAAGTAGAGATTGGCTCTACTGTATATGTTTTTGTGTCAAAAGGTCCGCTTAAAGAAGGTATTGAAATGCCTGATATCAAGGGGCTATCTGCAACACAAGCGCAGGAAAAACTGACTGAACTTGGCTTTAAGAACATCAAACTTGCTTATGATGAAAACAGCAAGGAAGAAAAAGATACTGTTCTTCGCCATAATCCTGTAAAAGGTAGCGTGATTAACGAGGATTATAATATCGTTATTACTTGCGCTAAAGGTGAAGAAGAAAAAGAACAGACAATCAGCGTAAATTTGCCAACTGATGAAACAAGCGAAGTTTCTGTTACAGTGTTGATTGACGGTGTAGCCGACAATCAGTATACAAAAACTCTTGTTCCGTCTACAGCCCTCACTTATTCTTTTGTTGTAAAGGGTACTGATGAGGCAACAGTTCTCGTTTTGATTGATGGTAAGAACTATATTGAATATTCAGTTAATTTTGAAGATGGCACAATTAATGTATTGAATGAATACGGATACACAGTAAAACAACCTGAAACTGTTGATCCAACAGACGAACCAACAACCGAACCTACTGAAGGATAGTTTATGGCTAAATTAAATGGTATAATCACAAAAATAACCGGCGGCTTCTATTATGTTGAAGCCGCCGATAATACCTTTGAGTGCAAAGCACGTGGTGTTTTCAGAAAAAGAGGCTGTACACCGCTTGTTGGTGACTATGTTGTCATTGATGTTCCGGATGGTGATGGATATTGTTCAATCGAAAGCATTAACGAGCGAAAAAACTCATTAGTAAGACCTGCACTTGCTAATCTTGATGTGCTTGTTATTGTAAGCTCTGTTGTTGAACCGAGCATAAACACATATATTATTGATAAAATGATTTGTGCTGCTGTTGATAAGAATATCGAGCCGGTAGTTGTTTTTTCTAAAACTGATTTGAAATCATGCGAAGAATACCTTGAAATATATCATAAAGCAGGCATCAAGGCCATCGAGTATTCGTCTGTTAATGGTAAAGGAATTGATGAAATTAAGGTTGTGCTACAGGGCAAAGTTTCTGCTTTTTCAGGCAACAGCGGTGTTGGTAAATCAACTCTTTTAAATGCTTTGTTCCCTCAGCTTGAGTTAAAAACAGGGGAGATAAGCGACAAGTTGGGCAGGGGCAGACACACAACCCGTACTGTCGAACTTTTTAAATGCTTTGGCGGATATGTTGCTGATACACCGGGATTTTCTACTGTTGATTTAGATAGATACGAAATTATAAAAAAAGACGATTTGCAGTACTGTTTTCCTGAATTTTCAAAATTTATAGGTGAGTGTAAATTTACATCTTGTGCACATGTATGCGAAAAAGGTTGCGCGGTGTTAGAAGCACTGGAAAAAGGGGATATATCCAAGTCGCGTCATGAAAGCTATGTCAAAATGTACAACGAGGTCAAGGACATAAAAGATTGGCAGATACAAAAATAATAATCAGGGGGCGTAGCTCAGCTGGGAGAGCGCTTGAATGGCATTCAAGAGGTCAACGGTTCGATCCCGTCCGTCTCCACCAAATCCCAAATATTTCATTTGGGATTTATTTTTTTAATTCTTATTTACAAAAATGTAACACATAAATCAGCAGTGTATCTTGTATTTGTTGTTTATGCTGTGATATAATATACCAAAATGAGTTAATGTGCATTTAAGGGGGATACTGTATGCCTTTATGTATGGGTTGCCTTAATGAAATTCAGGATAAATCAATAAAATGCGAAAACTGTGGTTTTGATAACAGCGTAGACCAGAGTGCACCTTTTTTACCATTTGGTACTGTACTTAACAATAAGTATGTTGTTGCTAAGGATTTAGCAACAAACGGTGAAAGCACTCGATATCTTGGCTATGACAAAACAACAGGAAAGGTTGTCAATATACGTGAGTTTCTGCCAATTGGTCTTTTTGAAAGAAAACAGGGAGAAAAAATTATCAAAATTCTGCCTGAAGCTGTCACAAAGTACAGTGTTGCTGTTGCTGATTTTGAAAGTTATTATCAGAAACTTATGTCTTTGTCTGACAGATCCTCAATTATTGTTATTGACGATATTTTCAGAGAGAACAACACTTGTTATGTAATTGAAGATAATTACGATAATATATCTTTTGTAGAATATGTTAAGAAAAACGGTGGTCAGCTTGACTGGGATACAGCCAGACCTTTGTTTATGCCAATTCTATCTCTGCTTGAAGCTTTGCACAAGATTGGCATAGGTCATTATGCTGTTTCACCAAGCAATCTTTATGTAAACGAAGACGGCAAGCTTATTCTTGCTGGATTTGCTACTGAAAATGAGCGTAAGCGTGGCACAATGCTTAAATCTCAACTTTTCAGTGGATGCGCCGCACCTGAACAGTATCGAAACGACAACGTTCTTGATGATTCAACAGACATCTATGGTTTTACAGCGACTCTGTTTTATGCTTTGACAGGTAATTTGCCTGCTAACGCTAAGGAAAGAGTCAAAGACTCAAGACTTCTCATAAGCACAAATACAGTTAAGCGTTTGCCACCTCATGTTGTTACAGCATTAGCAAACGGTCTTCAGGTTCGCAGAGAATCCAGAGTGTCAGATTTTGAAGAACTTCGTTCACAGTTATCTGTTGCATCTACAGTACAGGCTATTCAGGATGAAATATCAAGAACAGCCAGTATGACACCTATCAAAAACGAAAGCTATTCAAAGACAAATGTCAACGCAACCGCTGTTGGTATTGTTGCTACTATTGTTTCATTACTTTTATTTGCATCTATCGGATTTTTATGGTTATCTATAAATCCGCTCAAGGGTGTGTTTGAATCACCAACTGAGAATGCGACTATCCCTGCTGCTACCGAAGATTGGACCGGTCCTGTGGTTGCTGATTATGTTGGCAAAACATATGATGAGGTTGTATCTATCGTTGATGCTGATGGAACTATCACGTTACAGGTTTCTGCTGATGGTGAATACAGTGACACTGTTCCTGAGGGTGCGGTTATTTCACAAATTCCGCTTCCGGGTGAACCAATTAAAAACAACTCATCTGTTCTTTATGTCGTTTTAAGCAAGGGACCTGAAATGCAGGTGCTTCCTGATATTGATGATATGACATTGGAGCAGGCTTCTGAAAAATTGATAAAACAAGGATTTATTGTATTACAGGTTTCTGAATATAGCAGTACTTATGAAGAAGATGCTGTTATGGGCTATGTTGATTATAAAGCCGGCGACAAGGTCGAGTCAGGCTCAGAAATCAAACTACGAGTAAGTCTTGGTGCTGAAATTAATCAGGATGAACAATAAAAAATAATCAGGTGGGTATTAAACCCACCTGATTTTATATAAGTATTATTTTTTAAATTTCATATTGCTTTCAGCATGCTGTATCAGGTTGAATATTGAGCTCGCTGTCTGTGGATAATCTGATACAAGAATTTCTGTTGACAGTTCTATATCTTTGCATTTTTTGATATAATCGGTTTTGCAGGACGGGTCTGTTGCACTAGAAATCCTTGCCATAAGAATGTCCATAGCGGCAGTTGAAAAACCTGAGTACACTTCTTTGTGCACAGCAAACATATCCTGAGGGTTTTCGCTGTTAGCCGAATATATCTTTCTGAACATGTTATATGTTGATAACATTAAATAATATGCCACGTTTTTAGATAATTTTCTGTTGCCTATTTTATACAAATAGTCATATATTACAGTTTGAGTGTTTTGCAATAGCTTTTTACTTATTACTAATGTTGATTTATCCCGATTGGCTGTTGCAGTCTCGTCAGTTACATCAGTAGCGTCATTATATCTTTGC
Organism: Ruminococcus sp.; assembly: GCA_045604645.1. Classification (GTDB taxonomy): domain Bacteria; phylum Bacillota; class Clostridia; order Oscillospirales; family Acutalibacteraceae; genus Ruminococcoides. The sequence goes on from JAZUOM010000034.1 coordinate 56,628, forward strand.
GGGGTTCTACCTAGCAGATAATCGCACGAAACATTGTAGTAGTCGGCTGTTTTTATCAAAAAGTCAAGACCGCATTCTCTGATTCCTTTCTCATAGTGCGAAAGTAACGCCTGAGATATTCCTAAATCTGCTGCTACTTGTTTCTGGCTTAGTTTTTTTTCTTTTCTGAGCAGAGTTATTATCCTGCTGAAATCGTTGTTCATTTATCTTACCACCTTATTAATTATACAAATAGTATAATATATACTTTTTGATTTGTAAAGACGGAGGAATTATGAAATCTTACAGAATACATTTGATTAGACACGGAGCTATCAAAGATACCTTAAATGGTGCTTATATTGGCACAACTGATATACCTTTATCTGACGAGGGTAAACGTCAGTTGAAACTCCTTGACCATAATATGGATTATCCATATGCTCAGGTTGTTTTTACAAGTCCTTTAAAAAGATGCAAAGAAACCTGCAAGATACTTTATAGCCACCTTGAACCAATTGTAATTGACCAGCTTATTGAGTGCAATTTTGGAGAGTGGGAAGGAAAAACCGCAGATGAGCTTTCTTCTGACCCTGATTTTGCAAAATGGCTTGCCGGTGATAATGATATCAAGCCTCCTAGAGGCGAATCTAATGCGGATTTCACACGCAGAATTTGCCTTATGTTTGAAAATATAGTAAACGGACTTATCAAAACCGGTAATACTGACTGTGCAATCATAACTCACGGCGGTATTATTATGACTTTGCTTGCTGTATATGGTTTACCACAAGCTAAGCCTTTTGATTGGGCGTGCGATAATGGCTATGGTTACTCTATGCGTATTACTCCAATGCTTTGGCAACGTGACAAAGTCGCAGAAGTTTACGAGCTTATACCAAAAGAAAATGAAGTTGACGACGATTAATTTTTTCGAAATTGAGAAAGCGTGAAATGTAGTTGTGTTAAAGGTGAATTTTTATGATACAGTTGATGATAACTTGTTAAAATATGCGGTTATTATTGCAAAATCAAATGGTAAGTGGGTATTTTGTAAACATAAACAACGTGATACTTACGAGTGTCCTGGTGGACACAGGGAAAAGGGAGAAGATATTGATATAGCTGCAAAGCGTGAACTGTATGAAGAAACTGGTGCTATTGACTATACTATTGAACCTGTTTGCATATATTCTGTTACTGACATGGATAAGATTAGTGGTGAGGAAACCTTTGGAAAGCTTTATTTTGCAGAAATTAAAAGTTTTGAAAAGGAGCTTCACAGCGAAATTGAAAAAGTTATGCTGTTTGACAGCTTGCCCAGCAAATGGACATATCCATTGATTCAACCATTTTTGATAAACGAGTATGAAAAGAGATTAAAAATATGAAACACGAAGATTTACTTAATGTTTTACATATCGCTGAAAAACTTAAAAATGTTACTAGGCATTCCTATACATCGGGTGGTAGAAGAGAAAGTGTAGCAGAGCATACATTCCGCACAGCTTTGTTGGCTTATTTTATTAAAGATGAGTTTTATAACGTTGATATTGATAAAGTAATTAAAATGTGTTTGATTCATGACTTGGGTGAAGCGTTTACTGGTGATATTCCATCATTTGAAAAAACTGATGCTGACGAAGAAATGGAAAAACTGCAATTATTTAGTTGGGTTAATTCTTTGCCACAACCATATTGTACAGAAATGCTTGATTTGTACAATGAAATGCTGGAACTAAAAACTAACGAAGCAAAGCTTTATAAAGCACTAGATGGACTTGAAGCAGTTATTTCTCACAACGAGGCTGATTTAAGCACTTGGTCAGAAAACGAGTATGAACTGAATTTAGTTTACGCTGAGGACAAAACAGAGTTTTCAGATTATTTGAGAGAATTACGTAGAATATTACGCGACGAGTCGTTAAATAAGATTCAGAAGGGTTTTGCAAATGAAGTATAAAAGTATAATTTGGGATTGGAACGGAACTATTCTTAATGATACCTCTGTTGCTTTTGAAGCAACTAATATACTACTTCAAAGACACGACTACAATACTATCACCCTAGATTACTATCGAAAGAATATTGATACACCTATAGAGAATTTTTACAGAAAAGTTATTGATTTGGATAAAGAAGATATGTCACAACTAAATAAAGAGTGGTGCATACTGTATAATGAACTTTCAAGTAAAATACTTTTACATAATGGTGTTAAAGATGTTTTAAATGACTTTAAAAATGAAAATTGTAATCAGATTGTACTTTCTGCGTTTGATACTTTTGAGATATTAAATCACGCTAAAAAATTTAATGTTGAGCATTACTTTGATGATATTCTCGGTGCAAGTAATATCGTTATGGAGAGCAAGTTAGAACGCGGCAAAGCATATATGAAAGAGCATGGATTTGAACCTGATAGCACTTTATATATTGGTGATACCGTATATGATTATGATACTGCAGTTGCACTCGGGGTTGATTGTATACTTATGACTTGTGGACAGCAGTCACCTGAACTATTGCGTAAATGCAATACTATTGTTTGCGATAGTTTTGAGCAATTAAAAACTATTATATAAATATGACAAAACCTCGCAGTATTAATTACTGCGAGGTTTTTGCTATTATAACTTAAATTCGTGCTATGTTTGTTTCTTTTGCAGCTTTGGCAACTGCTTTCGCTACTTCTTTACCAATACGTTTATCAAGTGGGTCAGGTAGTATAAAATCAGTTGTAAGTTCGTTATCTTTTACAAGATTTGCTAAAGCTTTGGTTGCAGCGACTTTCATTTCTTCGTTTATATCAGATGCCCTTGAGTCTAGTGCGCCTCTGAATATTCCAGGAAAAGCTAGCACGTTGTTGATTTGATTTGGAAAATCAGATCTTCCTGTGACTACTATGTAAGCGCCGTATTCTTTTGCTTTGTCAGGCATAATTTCAGGTGTAGGGTTTGCCATAGCAAAGATAATCGGTTTTTTGCTCATAGATTCTACCATATCTTTTGTCACGACATCAGGTGCAGAAACACCTACAAAAACATCAGCGTTTTTCATAGCATCCGCTAAATTGCCACTGATTTTGTCTGGGTTTGTAATTTTTGCCATATCACGTTGTGACTGGTTGAAACTATCGGTGTCTTGTACTATACCTGATTTATCAACCATTATAATATTCTTAACACCAAGATTAAGCAGATGTTTTCCGATTGCAATACCTGCAGAGCCTGCACCATTTATGACCAATTTAATCTTTGATATATCTTTATTTGTTAATTTTAATGCATTTATCAAAGCAGCACCTACAACAATAGCAGTACCGTGTTGGTCATCGTGAAAAACAGGTATATCACATTTTTCTTTTAACTTTCGCTCTATTTCAAAGCATCTTGGTGCAGAAATATCTTCGAGGTTTATACCGCCAAAACTTCCGCTTATCATATATATAGTGTTAACTATTTCATCGACATCTTTGCTATTGATGCAAATTGGAAAAGCGTCAACATCAGCAAATTCTTTAAATAATGCACATTTGCCCTCCATGACCGGCATACCGGCTTGCGGTCCGATATCGCCTAAGCCTAAGACTGCTGTGCCGTCAGTGATAACAGCAACAAGGTTATTTCGTCTTGTAAGCTCGTAGGATTTATTTACGTCTTTCTGAATTTCAAGACAAGGTTGTGCAACTCCGGGAGTATAAGCGAGTGATAAATCTTCTCGTGTGTTTATCGTAACCGCTGATTTTATTTCAATTTTACCGTTCCAATCATAATGTAATTTAAGTGATTTTTCTTTAATATCCATAATAACTCTTTCAAAATATTTGACAATTATTTTTATTATTATATAATGTATGTGCGAGTAAATCAGGCAGTTGCGGGCAAAGCGCGAAAGTGCCTGTCCGAGGAAAGTCCGGGCTCCATAGAGCAAGAATAACGGCTAACGGCCGCCGGGGGCGACCCCAGGGATAGTGCAACAGAAATAAACCGCCACTTTGTGGTAAGGATGGAAAGGCGAGGTAAGAGCTCACCGGGGTTGGGGAGACCCAACTGCCATGTAAACCCTATTCGGAGCAACACCGTGGTAAGATGTAGTGCCTGCTCGGCAAGTCTTTAGGAGGTGGCGCTGAGCTGATGCGGCAACGCACAGCCAAGATAGATGACTGCCAGATACAAAACCCGGCTTATAGATTTAGTCGCATTTAAAACACCCAAAAGGGTGTTTTTTTACTTTATTTTGTTTTTAAGCAGTTCGTTTTTAATATTCCACAGGTCGTGTGATAAGTCGACATAATATGTATGTGGATTTTCGAAACGTTTTACCTCATCCCATAATGTGTCAAGATGTGCTTTGCAGTAATGTTTGATGTGTTCAATAGTTGGCATTTCCTGAATGAGTTCACCGTTTTCAAAATACTTTTTCAGCAGTGGAACTGCTATATAGTTTTCGACAGTTTTGCGTTTCCATGTGTGTTGTGGGTCAAATAACTCATATGGCTTAGTATCATCGATTGTCTCGTCGTGTAATGTTATTACGTCTGCGATAGCTTTGTTTGTGTCTTTGTCGTATAAGCGCCATACTTTTTTGAAGCATGGTGTTGTTATTTTCTCAACGTTTTCGCTGATTTTAATTTTAGGGGTTACATTACCATTTTCGTCTTCAACTGCTACAAGTTTGTATACTCCACCGAAAACAGGCTGTGATGATGATGTAATCAGTCTTTCGCCAACACCAAAAGTATCGACTTTAGCACCCTGCAACAGCATGTCTCTGATTATGTATTCATCAAGTGAGTTTGATGCACAGATTTTGCAATCAGGAAAACCGGCGTCATCAAGCAATTTTCTGGCTTTCTTTGACAGGTAGGTTATATCACCACTGTCAATTCTGATACCAACCGGTCTGTAACCGTTTGGTACCAGTTCTTCGTTAAATACTTTTATTGCGTTTGGTACGCCTGATTTAAGAACATTGTATGTATCTACAAGCAGGGTGCAGGAGCTAGGGTATCTTTTTGCATAAGCCCTGAAGGCGTCTATTTCCGAATCAAACATCTGAACCCAGCTGTGAGCCATTGTGCCCAAAGCAGGTACTTTGTAGTCACGCTCGGTTATGGTACAGGCTGTTCCTGTGCATCCGCCTATATATGCGGCTCTTGCTCCAAGTATCGCGCCATCGAAACCTTGGGCGCGACGTGAGCCGAATTCCATAACAGCTCGTCCGTTTGCGGCACGAACAATTCTGTTTGCTTTGGTTGTGATAAGACTCTGGTGATTAATGCACAATAAAATCATTGTCTCTATAAATTGCGCCTGTATAACCGGTCCCTTTACAACAACGATAGGCTCACCGGGGAAGATAGGAGTACCCTCAGGTATAGCCCATACATCACAAGAGAATTTGAAATTTCTGATGTATTCTAAAAAATCGTCAGAAAACATATTCTTGCTCTTTAAAAACTCAATATCTTCGTCTGTGAATTTCAGATTTTTGAGATAATCTACCATTTGTTCGACACCTGCCATAATAGCGAAACCGCCGTTGTCAGGATTTTTTCTGTAGAACATATCGAAGTATGCTATCTTATCTTTGAAGTTGTTTTCAAAATAACCACCAGCCATTGTGATTTCATAGAAATCAGTGAGAAGTGTTAAATTTCTTTCGATATTTTCTGTCATAATTGTCACTCCTAAGTTTTTGAAAGTATTAGGTTATTATAGTGTTTACACACATTATATCACATAAATCCTATGTTTCACACCCTATTTTTAACTAATTTATTAAAGTTTTGTAATGATTTTTGCAAAAATATTTCATTTTTTTAAATTTTCTTACAAAAAAGATTTGTTTTTTTTCTAATAATGTATTATACTACGTTTACATTAGATTTTTGCGTTTAAAGAATTTCTAATTAGAATTATCTAAAAGAATTACTATCATTACTGTATAGATTTGGGGAGAAGTTAAATGAGATTACGTAAACAAGAACTTGGCGACCGCAATGTGGTTGGTGCTCGTGTAGAAGCGGCACGTAAAAAACGTGGTATGAAACAGAAGGAGCTTTTAGCTCAGCTTCAGGTTAATGGTGTTGATATGAATGCATCAGGTCTTTCTAAACTTGAAGGTCAGATCAGATATGTCACAGATGTTGAGCTTATTGCTCTTGCTGATATACTTGAGGTTTCTGTTGATTTCCTTTTGGGTAGATCACAATAATATATTAGAGTTTTTCCAGCATTTTGGTTTCTGTTTTTCAGGCGATGAGTTTTGTGCTTGTCGCCTGAATTTTTTTTATTATTATTCTCATACTTTATATAGTGTTGAGGTGATATTTTGAAAAGAAAGATATATTTGTATAAACCATATGTTTATTTTCTTGTGATATTTATTATCAGTTTCTTGTTTATTAAATCTTTTTTTCTTTATCTTCTTCCGTTTATTATTGGTTTTATAGTAACTTTTCTTATGTATCCTTTTTATAGTTTTATGAAGAAAAAACTGTCTTTTAAGCCCGCTTTTTCTGCTACTGTGATAACTTTTGTTGTGTTTTCGATTATTATACTTATATTTTCGTTTGTCACTTATCTGTTTGTTAGCGAGATTATTAATCTATATCATGATAATATTGTATTTTTTAAGAAAATTTTTACCCAGAATAATATATTTGATTTGTTAAGTGGTATGAATATTTCCGGAGATATGTTTTTTATGATTTCAAATACGGCTTTTGGTATTGTGAAGATTGTACCTGTTAGCATTACGTTATTGATTGTTTCTTTTGTTTTTACAATATATCTTATAAACAATGTATCTGATGTGATTAACTCAGTTAGTAATAAACTGTCTGATAAGAATAGCAAAATGTTTAAACGTATAATTGATAAATCAAGGTATATTTTAAGAAAATTTGTAAAATCTTATATCATTTTATATTGCATAACTTTTGTTGAATCACTTTTTATTTTTGTTCTTATCGACCTTGATTATCCTTTGGTATTTGCGTTTTTGACCGCAATTTCCGATGTGTTGCCTGTTTTTGGGCCGGGAACGGTTTATATACCTCTTGCTGTTATTAAGCTGTTGTACGGCGATTTTTTGTCCGCTGTTACTCTTGGCGTTTTCTGGATTATAGTTCTATTAATCAGACAGATTATTGAGCCCAAAATATTGTCAGACACAATAAAAATCAATCCCCTTATTATATTATCTGCTTTATACTTTTCTATTGTAAGCTCTAGCATCTGGGTTCTGTTTTTTATAATTTTACTCACACTTACTTACAAAATTTTGGTAGAAGCATCGGTTCTTTCACCTGTTTTTTCTGTTTCAGATAAAGATAATAGCAAAGATTGTTGATATTTTTTTGAAAATACGTATAATTACATTATATATGTAAACGGAGGGTCTTTATGGATAACAGAATTTATGACTTTTTAACCTCTTTAAAAAATAAAAAAATCGCTCTTATCGGAATAGGCAGGAGTAATCTTCCGCTTATTTCACTTTTTTCATCATATGGTGCTGATGTTCTCGCTTGCGATAGGCGCAGTTTTGATGACTTAGGCGAGTATGCTCAACTTGCTAAAGATAGCGGAGCAAAGCTGTCCTTGGGTGAAAACTACCTTGATATTGATGATGTGGATATTGTTCTTCGTACACCTGGTATGAAATTTTATCTGGACAAGCTTATAAATATGCGTGATAAAGGTGTTGTAATTACATCTGAAATGGAGTTGTTTTTTGATCTTTGCCCATGCAAAATTATTGCAATTACCGGTTCAGACGGTAAGACAACAACTACTACAATCATTTCAGAAATTCTTAAAAAATCAGGCAAAACCGTACATCTTGGCGGTAATATCGGTAAACCACTATTACCTGATATCGAGAAAATCGAAGCCGATGATATTGCGGTAGTTGAACTTTCAAGTTTTCAGTTGATTTCTATGAGAAATAGTCCTGATGTTGCTGTTGTTACTAACATCGAACCAAATCACCTTGATGTACATAAAGATATGCAGGAATATGTTGATTCTAAGAAAAACGTAATTTTGCATCAGAATGCTTTTTCTAAGGCTGTTTTGAATTTGGATAATGATTTATCAGATAGTTTTTCTGTTGATGTAAGAGGTCAACTTTCTAAATTCAGCAGAAAAAATGAAGTTTCCAACGGTTGTTATCTTAAAAATAATGAGATTTTTTATAATGATTTTGGTTGTGTGACAAAAGTTATGGATGTTGCTGATATCAGAATTCCGGGTATGCACAATGTTGAGAATTTTATGGCTGCTATTTGTGCTGTATGGGGTCTTGTTGATGTCAAAACAATCGTCGATGTCGCAAAGACTTTTTGCGGTGTTGAGCACCGTGCTGAATTTGTCAGAGAAATTGATGGTGTTAAGTATTACAATGATTCTATTGCGAGCAGCCCAACTCGTACAGCATCCGGTACATTGTCGCTTTATGAAGATAAAATAATCCTTATAGCAGGCGGCTATGATAAAAATCTTGATTATACAGAATTAGGTTGTAAAATCTGTGATAAAGTCAAGCATCTGATACTGCTTGGAGCGACAGCTGATAAGATTGAAAATGCAGTTAAAACTTGTGCTGAATTTGAGCAAAGCGGTATTAATATTGTTCGTGTGGATAGTATGGAAAACGCCGTAAAAACCGCTAAAAATTTAGCTTTGAGCGGTGATATTGTTTCTATGTCACCTGCAAGCGCAAGCTTTGATTTATACAAGAATTTTGAAGAGCGTGGCAAACACTTTAAGCAGCTTGTTAATGAACTGTAATGATTAAGATTATTGATGAAAACTTCAGTCTCTTTGATGAGTTTGAAGAATTTTGTAAAATTGATTCTTTTGGTACCAGAATATACTCGCATTTTCTGTGCTACGGCTACAGTTTGAATTTTGTTGATTTTTGGGTTCAGGTAACTTGCGATACGATAACTTCTGCTTTTTGTAAGCTTGAGGGAGAAATGGTTGTTTGTATCGGCAAAAATGCCGATTTTGACGAAATTTTATCTTTTTTGAATTTTCAGGAAAAGACCTCTGTTACTATGGACTTTCTTTACGCTGATAAATTTTCATGCCTGTCAGATAATCGCTTTTACGGAGATATTTTAGAATATAAAAATAATGTTGAAATTCCTGATGTTTACACGCTTTCTTTACCTGAAATCAGGGATTATCATAATCTGTTGCTTTTATGTAAAAGTGAAGATTTTTTTGTTGCTGATTATCCGTATTTTTTGTCTGATGTGGTACGAAGAATTAATAGAGATATGTGCAAAATATTTGGTGTTTATCAGGATGATGTGTTAGTAAGTTGTGCTATGAATGTGTCTCAGACTGATAGCAGTGTTATTCTGGGCGCTGTTGCGACGCATCCTGAGCACAGAAAACATGGTTATGCTGGCTTTATAGTGAAAAAACTTGCACAACATTTTTGCGACAAAAAAGTGTACATTTACACTACTATTGAGAAAAACACAAAATTTTATGAGAAACTTGGTTTTTCAGTAGCTGGAAGATGGGTTAAATATACTTTCGGAGGATAATATTGAATAATTTATTTGATTTTAACAATGAGATTTTAGAGCTATCTGATAAAGCGCTTCTGATGTGCAAAGAGAGCTTTGGAAAAATCGAAAGAATACAGGAATATAATCAACAAAAAATGCTTAAGGCATTTCAACTGGCAGGTGTGTCAGAAAGCCACTTTGCCGGCTCTACAGGTTATGGCTATGACGACAGAGGCAGAGAGATTCTTGACAAGGTTTATGCTTATGTTTTTGATGCGCAAGATGCACTTGTAAGACATAATTTTGTAAGCGGAACTCACACTCTGGCAGTAGCGTTATTTGGTATGCTCAGGCCGGGGGATGAGATGGTTTGTGTAACCGGAACGCCGTATGATACCATACAGGGTACTATTGGTATTAACTCTGACTATAGCGGCTCTTTAAAAGATTTTGGTGTCAGATACAGTCAGGTCGAGCTTACTGAGGATGGAAAAGTTGATTTAGATGCAATTAAAATTGCGGCTTTGAGAAAGCCTAAAATGATTTACATTCAACGTTCACGCGGGTATTCTACAAGAGATTCGCTTCTTTGCAAGGATATTAAGGCTATTTGTGATGTAGTACGAAGTGTTTCTGATGAATCTATAATTATGCTTGATAATTGTTATGGTGAATTTGTTGAGTGTGATGAACCACTGTCTAATGGAGTTGACATTATGGCAGGGTCCCTTATAAAAAATCCGGGAGGCGGCATAACTCCAACCGGTGGATATATTGCAGGTAGAGCAGATTTGGTGGAAATGTGCTCATACAGACTTACCACTCCTGGTACAGGCAAAGAACTTGGCTGTACTTTGTCGGTACTCAGAGAGATGTTTATGGGAGCTTTTCATGCTCCACAGGTTGTGGGAGAAGCATTGAAAACAGCAGTGTTTACTGCTGCTTTGTTTGAACTTATGGGTTATGATGTTTCGCCTAAAACTAACGAAAACAGGGGAGATATAATAGAAGTTGTTAAACTTCATAATAGTGATAATTTGGTTGCTTTTTGCAAAGGAATTCAAAAAGGCTCACCTGTGGACAGCTTTGTTACCCCTTATCCATCTGATATGCCCGGCTATGATTCAAAAGTTATTATGGCGGCCGGTGCATTTACTTTGGGTTCTTCAATAGAACTTTCTGCTGACGCACCGCTCAGAGAACCTTATGCTGTATGGATGCAGGGTGGACTTAATTTTAGCAGCAGTAAAATAGGTATTATGCTTGCTGCACAGGAAGTTATGAATATTAACAAGTAACAAAAAAGCTCTTACCTTAAAGTGGTAAGAGCTTTTGCTATTTTTTTCTCAGTTTTTTAAAAAAATCTGATAATAGTTTGCTGCATTTTTCTTCCATAATTCCGCCTTGTACATTTGGGTTGAAAGAATTTTTGATTTTTGGTATATCGAGTGTCGAGCCGCAACAACCAAAGTTTTTATCATATGCACCGAAGTATACATTTGGAATTCTGGCATTAACTATTGCACCGCAACACATAGGGCAGGGTTCAAGTGTTACGTAAATGTCGCATTCCCATAGCCTCCAACCTCCAAGTTTGGTGCAGGCGTTGTTTATAGCCTCTATCTCTGCGTGTGCAAGTGCATTTTTAGTTGTTTCGCGACGGTTTCTGCCAACTCCTACGATAACATCATCTTTTACTACTACAGCACCAACAGGGACTTCGCCGTCTTTAAAACTTTCGTTTGCAAGTATAAGTGCTTCTTCCATAAACCTTATGTTCATAAATTAGCTCCCGGATTTATTGTTTGAATTGCTTCGCTTAATGTTAAAACAGCAAATATGATCATTGTCGGACTTTCGCAGAAAGTAAGTACCTTTTCTTTGAATGAAACTGTATTGTTTTTACTGCTTAATTTGAATATACCTTTATGCTTTTTGATTAGTGTGAATGTTCCTGCGATTCCTGATAACACAACAATAAGCATTATACTATTATATATAAGGTTTATAGCAAAGGTTGAAAGATTGTTGCTTTCTACCAGAAGTGACATAGATACGCTGATTGCGTTATTAAGAAAATGAACGATAATCGCCGGTAACATAGAGTTTGTTTTAACTGTTATGTACCCTAGTATCAGTCCTACTATAAAAGCAAATGGAATTTGTGAGAAATTACCGTGTATCAAGCCAAATGTGATACTTGATACTAGAATAGCGAGATTATCCGAGTGTTTTCTCAGGCTTCCAAGAATGATACCTCTGAATGTGAATTCTTCAACACAGGCGGGTACTACCGCTACAGTGATATAGTATAGAATAACATCAAAAAAATCGTCGCAATAAAAGCTTGTGTCTATATTTGCGTCTGTACCAAATGTTTCAAATATCTCCATTATACCTGCTGATGCGTAGTTTGCCAGCATAGCAATAGAAAGTGCCATAGCAAAAAGCGGTACAATCACAGACAATTGGTTTTTTTCAAATGGTATGATTTCAGAAACTCTTATTTTAACGATTTTACAGTATACAAGTCCCGTCAAAAAGAATGTAAGGGTAGATATTAAACCATTGGCTATCAGAAATATAGTAGTGTCGTTGTAGATGAGTAACTGCTCATAATTTTGCGAATCATAGTTAAAAAATTCGGTGAATATGAGTATCATAAATCTTGATACAAAGGATATCAGCACCAGTATAATCAGAAATAAACCAGTTTTGTTGATATCTTTTTTTAAGGTTGATTTATAAATATGTTTGTTCAACTGAAATTGATTAACATAGTAGTTCAATTAAATTCTCCTAAATCTTTTTTATATATAATAATACAAAAAAATGTAAAAATAATTCTTGACAAACATAATAAATGAATATATAATACACTAGAACAATAAAGCAAAGCGGAAATGCTTTCACCTGTGGGGTGTCGTCTGCACGGGTCAATACTTTCGTAGCGGTTTTAACCGTTTAATGATTTGTATTGCTATGCGGACAGAAGTGTTTCTGTTCGCATTTATTATTTTATTTTAACTTTGGAGGTGCTAACCATCGGCACAAAGGAACTTCAGATCAATGAAGAAATTCGAGACAAAGAATTACGTATCATAGGTGATGACGGTGCACAGCTTGGTATTATGAGCGCTGCACAGGCACTTGATATCGCAACTGAGAAGAATCTTGACTTGGTTAAGATTGCTCCTCAGGCTACACCACCAGTCTGTAAGATTATGGATTATGGTAAGTATCGCTTTGAACAGGCTAAGAGAGAAAAAGAAGCAAGAAAAAATCAGCATACTGTTGATATAAAAGAAATCAAACTTTCTCTTAATATTGACACACATGATTTTAACACCAAACTTCGCAATGCTCAGAAGTTTTTTGCTCATGGCGACAAAGTTAAGGTTTCTATCAGATTCAGAGGAAGAGAAATGGGCCACGCAGAGTATGGTTATGATACTATGCAGAGATTTGCTGAGGCTTGTCAGGAAGTTGCTAATATTGAAAAACCAGCTAAACTTGAAGGTCGCCAGATGCTCATGTTCCTTGCACCAAAGTCAGCAAAGTAATTAAAGGAGGACACTACTATGCCTAAAATTAAAACACACAGCGGAGCTAAAAAGCGTTTCAAACTCACAAAGAACGGTAAGGTTATCCGCGCTCATGCTAACAAAAGACACATTCTGAACAAAAAGACAACTAAGCGCAAGAGAGGTTTGAGACAGAACGCTGTTGCAGACAAGACAAATGTAGCACAGGTTAAGCGCTTAATTCCTTACAAATAATCGCTTATTTATTCTAATATTCGGAGGTAACATATAATGGCACGTATTAAAGGCGCGATGATGACTCGCAAAAGAAGAAAAAAGACATTAAAACTCGCTAAGGGTTACTATGGTGCTAAGAGTAAGCACTTTAAAATGGCTAAACAGGCCGTAATGAAGTCAGGCAACTATGCTTACATCGGTCGTAAACAGAAGAAGAGAGATTTCAGAAGACTCTGGATTACTCGTATCTCTGCAGCTTGTAAAGCTAATGGTACAAACTATTCAACATTTATGAATGGTCTTAAAAAAGCTGATATTGCACTCAACCGTAAGATGCTTTCAGAAATCGCTATCGCTGATCCTAAGGCATTTACAGAACTCGTTGAGAAGGTTACAAAAGCATAAAAAAGCTATAACTGCGTTTGGGTTAACCCCCAAACGCATTTGCTTATTATAGGAATGATTTAATGGATATTATTAAAAGCAGAGATAATAAAAATATTAAATACATAAACAAACTTATATCAAGCGGTAAATTCAGAAAAGAAGAGCAGAAGTTTGTTATAGAAGGTGTAAGGCTTTGTGTTGATGCTGTGAATAGTGGTGCACTGATTGAAATGCTTGTTTTTTCAACCAGTGCACACAGGAAGTATGCTGATGCTGTGAAAAAAATATCATCAACGGCAAAAAACACAATTTGTGTCGAAGACCGTATATTTAGTGCTTTATCAGACACAAAAACACCACAGGGTGTGTTGTGCGTTGTGAAAACACTTGACAAACAGGCACACTTTGATACAATTAAGAAGAATGGAATATTATTGGCTCTTGATAATATTCAGGATCCATCAAACCTTGGGACAATACTCAGATCTGCTGATGCTTTAGGCATAAATGGTGTGGTTTTGTCCTCTGATTGTTGTGATGTTTATTCACCAAAGGTGGTCAGGGGGAGCATGGGTGCTGTTTTCAGGATACCGTTTTTTATCACTGATGACCTGCCTTTGTTTATAAGTGAATTTAATGAATATGGTATGTCATACGCATGTGTGCTTGATGATACCGCCACAACAATAGATAAGGCTGATTTTTCATCACCTGTTTTATCTGTTATCGGAAACGAGGGCAATGGTGTTTGCAAACAAGTTGTTGATGCTTGTAAATGCAAACTATATATTCCTATGCAGAATAACGCCGAATCTCTTAATGCGGCGGTTGCTGCCAGTATTATTATGTGGGAAATGATTAAATGACGAACACCACAAAGTATTGGGTATGGTTGACTCTGGCTATTGGGTTCAACAGCGAAAAACCAAAAAGAATATTTGAAACTTACGACAGCATAGTTGATTTTTATAACGGCGGAATCTATGAGTGGCGTTTGAGCGGTATTTTTACTGACAAAGAACTTACGGCTTTATCTGAGACAAAACTTGCTGATGCACAGAGTGTTATAGATAAATGTGTTAAACTCAATTATGATATCATCTGCTTTGATGATGTTACATATCCTGTAAAACTCAAAAACATCTATGCACCTCCATGTGTTTTGTACGTGTGGGGTAAACTGCCTGAAATTGACAGCAGATTAAGTATCGCTATGATAGGTACACGTAACGCAACTCAATATGGTGTGATGTCTTCACACGTGCTTTCTTCAAGCTTAGCTAAGCTTGGCGTAGTTATTGTAAGTGGTGGTGCACTTGGTATTGATAGTGCATCACATACCGGTGCGTTGCAATCCGGTGGCATTACTGTGTGCGTTCTTGGATGTGGTATTGATTATCATTATCTTATGAGTAATGCATCTTTGCGTAAGAATATATCACAAAATGGCGCGGTTATTTCTGAGTATCCGCCTGGTACCGGCTCGCTACCATATCATTTTCCTGTAAGAAATAGAATTATCTCCGGTTTATCTGACGGAGTTATTGTTGTCGAGGCTGATGAAAAAAGCGGTTCTTTAATAACCGTTAATCATGCACTTGAACAGAATAGAGAAGTTTTTGCTGTTATGGGCAATATCAACTCAAGGTATTCTACCGGCACAAATAAAATGATAAAAGACGGTGCCATACCCGTTACATCATATATTGATGTAATTGATGCGTTTCCGAATTACGAGCTATCTTATGACGATAATAATGTCATCGAATTTGAATCAAGAAACAACGATGAGATTAATAAACCACCTGTAACGCATAAGACATCGCTAGATTTATCTGAAACTGTTGAGCTTATATACAAAACTATCGGCAACGAGCCGATACACATTGATCAGATTGTAGTAAAAACAAACCTGCCTGTCAGCAAAGTGCTACAATCTCTGACAGAACTTGAATTATTAGGACTTATATCATGCCATCAAGGCAGACTATATAAATTAGTTTGATTTTAGGAGGACAAAATGTCGAACCTTGTTATTGTGGAGTCTCCTGCAAAGGCAAAGACTATAAAAAAATATCTTGGTAAAGATTATGATGTTGTTGCGTCTATGGGACACGTAAGGGATTTGCCATCAGCAAGACTGAGCGTTGACCTTAATAATGATTTTGCTCCGAGATACGAGATTATCAAAGGAAAAGAAAAGCTTGTTGAAGAACTTTTAGAGCTTTCTGAAAAAAGTGATAACGTGTATCTTGCAACTGACCCTGATAGAGAGGGTGAGGCAATTTCATGGCACCTTGCATATCTGCTCAATCTTGATCTTAATAAAACAAATCGAATTGAGTTCAACGAAATTACAAAAACCGGTGTATCAAACGGTATGTCAAATCCACGCTCTATTAATATCGACCTTGTTAATGCACAGCAGGCAAGACGTATACTTGATAGAATTGTTGGTTACAAGCTCAGTCCTTTTGTATCCCAAAAGATTCACAGAGGCTTGTCTGCCGGTCGAGTGCAATCGGTTGCTGTGAGAATTGTAGTTGACAGAGAGCTTGAAATTAGAGCTTTTAAGCCAGAGGAATATTGGACAATAGACACAAAACTCGTGCCTAAAGGCTCGCGTAAATCATTTGTTGCTTCTCTTTATGGCAACGAGCAAGGTAAGATTAAGATTTCGTGTAAAGAAGATGCTGACAAGATTATTGCTGACCTTGAAGATGCCGATTTTGTTATAACAAAGGTGAAAAATTCAACAAGAAAGAAATCTCCTGCACCACCTTTTATTACCTCTACTTTACAGCAGGAAGCATCAAGAAAACTTGGCTTTCAGTCAAGAAAGACTATGAAAATTGCTCAGGAATTATACGAAGGTATTGATATTGAGGGCATTGGCGCTATTGGTCTTATCACATATATGCGTACCGATTCTTTACGAATTTCTGCCGATGCTATATCTGAAGCATCAAAATTTATTGGTGATAACTATGGCAAAAAATACTTGCCATCAAAACCTAGACTTTTCAAGTCTCGTTCTAACGCACAGGATGGTCACGAAGCTATAAGACCTTCTACACCATCATTGTCACCAGCACAGATTAAGTCAAGCTTAAGTTCTGACCAGTATAGACTTTATAAGCTTATCTGGGAGCGTTTTATTGCATCACAGATGGCTGATTGTATCCAGAAGACAACTCAGGCTGATATTACAGCTAATGGTTATGTGTTTAAAGCATCAGGCTACAAGGTTGATTTTGATGGATTTACAACTCTTTATACAGAGAGCAAAGATGATGATCAGGAGAAAGAGACACAATTACCACCTCTTGAGACTGATACAGTATGCAAGGTTAAGGATATAGCACAGAATCAACATTTCACTCAGCCACCATCAAGATTTACTGAAGCATCTCTCATAAAAGCTATGGAAGAATATGGTATCGGCAGACCATCGACTTATGCGGCTACTATATCTACTATTACTAGCAGAGAGTACGTTAAGCGTGAGGGCAAAACTCTGGTTCCTACCGAACTTGGCGAAACCCTGTCACAGCTTATGAAAGAACGATTCCCTAAAATAGTAAATGTCAAGTTTACTGCACAGATGGAACAGGATCTTGATACTGTTGAGTCAGGTGACGTTGAGTGGGTTAAACTGCTTGACCAATTTTATACTGACTTTGAAAAGACGCTGAAAAAAGCAAAAGCGGATATGGCGGGAGTAAAACTTCAACTTAAAGAAGATGAAACTGATATAATCTGTGAAAAATGCGGTAAAAAGATGGTCGTTAAGGTTGGTCGTTACGGAAAGTTTATCGCTTGTCCTGGATATCCTGAGTGTAAGAATATTAAGAAATTTGTTGAAGAAGCAGGAACAAAGTGCCCTAAATGTAATGGCGATGTTATAATCAAGCGCACTAAGAAAGGCAAAGCTTTCTATGGTTGTAGCAATTATCCGACATGTGATTTTGTTTCCTGGTATGAGCCTGTTGAAGAGAAATGTCCTCAATGCGGCGAGATTCTTTATAAAAAGAAAGGTAAAAAAGCCACACTTTTCTGTCAAAAAGAGGGTTGTGGCTACAAGAAATAAATGACTGTTAATGTTTTTGGCGCAGGACTCGCTGGATGCGAGGCTGCCTATCAACTTGCAAAAAGAGGTGTTTTTGTCAAGCTTTATGATATGAAGCCACATAAAAAAACACCGGCACATACAAGCAATTTGTTTGCTGAACTTGTGTGTTCAAACTCTTTGAAAGCAAAAAGGGTGGAATCTGCAGCAGGACTTTTAAAAGAAGAAATGCGGTATCTTGATTCACTTTTAGTTAAATGTGCAGATAGTTGTGCTGTACCTGCAGGTGGAGCACTCGCTGTAGACAGAGAAAAGTTTTCATCTCTTGTCAGTGAAAAACTAAAATCTTTTGAGAATATTGAATTCATCAGCAAAGAGGTTGTAGAAATCCCTGATAACGAGATATCTATCGTCGCAACTGGTCCATTGACTTCAGATGCTTTGTCACAGCATATTGCAGCAAGGTTTGGTGAGCATCTGTCTTTTTATGATGCAGCTGCGCCTATTGTCAGTGCTGAAAGTATAGATATGGACCATGCTTTCTTTGAGTCTAGATATCAAAAAGGTGATGGCGATGACTACCTTAATTGCCCGCTTAACAAAGAAGAATATGAAGTGTTTTACAATGAACTTGTAAATGCACAGCGTGCACCGGTACACGACTTTGATGTCAGAGATCCAAAAGTATATGAGGGCTGTATGCCTATTGAGGTTCTAGCACAACGAGGTGTTGACACAATTCGTTTTGGACCTATGAAACCTGTAGGACTCAGAGACCCAAAAACAGGTCATCGTCCTTGGGCAGTACTTCAATTAAGAAAAGAAACAAAAAGTGGCGATATGTATAATCTTGTCGGATTTCAGACCAATTTGAAGTTTGACGAACAAAAGCGTGTTTTTGGTCTTATACCTGCATTAAAAAATGCCGAGTATCACAGATATGGTGTTATGCACAGAAACACTTTTATCAATTCACCTGAACTTTTAGGTGCTGATTTTGTTTTGAAATCTGATTCAAATATATTGTTTGCAGGTCAGATTACTGGTGTTGAGGGATATATGGAATCTGCAAGTTCCGGGCTGATTGCCGGAATCAACGCTTTTTTGATAGCGTCAGGTAAAGAAACTGTTGTTATGCCTGAATTTACAATGATTGGTTCACTGTCAAGATATATAAGCGACGAAAGCGTGGTTGATTTTCAGCCGATGGGTGCAAATTTTGGTGTTTTACCTGATTTAGTGGACAGACCAAGGGATAAATTTGCAAGAGGAGCAGCGTACGCTCAAAGATCACTTGAGAGTTTATCTGATTTTATTGGTGATAATAAAATATAATATGGGGTAATTATATGAATATTATAGTTGATGCGTTTGGTGGGGATAACGCACCTTTGGAGATAATAAAAGGCTCCATTGATGCAAAAAATGAATACGGTGTAGATATAACACTCGTCGGCAATGAAGAGATAATCAGAAACGTTGCAAAAGAAAACGAAATAGATATCAGTGACGTTTGTATAGTACACGCTGATTCAGTTATATCTCAGAATGAGGCAGGTACCGAAGTCGTTAAATCAAAAAAAGACTGTTCTATGGCTGTTGGGTTGAAACTTCTTCACGATGGTAAAGGCGATGCGTTTGTTTCTGCAGGTAACAGTGGAGCGGTTTGTGTTGGTGCGACACTCATAGTTAAACGTATCAAAGGTATAAAAAGACCCGGCTTTGCTCCTGTTATTCCTACGCTCGAGGGAAGCATGATGCTTATCGATTGCGGCGCAAACGTTGAGTGTAAACCACAGATGCTACAGCAGTTCGCTGTTATGGGCTCTATTTATATGGAAAAAGTTATGGGTATAAATAACCCGAGAATAGGTTTGGCTAATGTAGGTACTGAACCTCACAAAGGTGGAGAGTTGCAGCTTAAAACATATGAATTGCTTAACAATTCAAATCTTAATTTCATTGGAAATATTGAAGGCAGAGATGTAGCGATTGGCGGTTGTGAGGTTTGTGTGACCGACGGCTTCACAGGCAACCTTATACTCAAAACATATGAAGGTGTAGCTAGTGCTTTGATGAGTAAAATTAAGGGAGTATTTAGCAAGAACCTTAAGACTAAACTTGCTGCCGCTATGGTCTATTCTGACCTTAAAGAGATGAAAAAGTCTATTGACTACAATGAGTATGGTGGTGCACCGATTATCGGATGTGCAAAACCTGTTTTCAAGGCACATGGTAGTGCTAACGCAAAAACATTTAAGAGTGCAATCAGACTTACCAAAGAATATGTCGAAAACAATGTTGTAGAAGCGATTTCTACTGCACTTAAGGAATATGAAGAAGGAGAAACATCCAATGGATGAACTTCAAAGTAAGATAGGATATCAATTTAATAATGTTGATCTTCTGAAAGAGGCACTTACACACTCGTCATATGCAAATGAACAGCACAAAAAGCTCAAATGCAACGAAAGACTTGAGTTTTTAGGAGATGCAGTACTTTCTATAGTTGTGTCTGACTATATATTTGCAAACTGTCCGAAACTTCCTGAAGGTGAGCTTACAAAGCTTAGAGCTTCGCTTGTTTGCGAAAAGAGTTTACATAAGTTTGCAAAAGAATTGGGACTTGGTGAATACTTACTCTTGAGTCACGGCGAAAAAAGAAATGGTGGAGCATTGCGGGCATCGATACTTTCTGATGCTTTTGAAGCTGTAATTGCGGCTATTTATCTCGACGGCGGAATTGAACCTGCCAGAAAACATATACTCAATTTTGTGGTTCCTGAAATTGAACATAGAAAATCCATATCTTTCAAGGATTATAAAACGACTCTTCAGGAAATTATTCAGAAAAATCCAGGCGAGAAACTTGAGTATATTTTAATCGGCTCTAGCGGTCCTGACCATGATAAACACTTTAAAGTTGAGGTTCATCTTAATAGTAACATCATAGGTAAGGGTGGCGGAAAAAGTAAAAAAGAAGCCGAACAACAAGCCGCCAGAGAAGCTTTGGAGTTGATGGGCTATTAAACACTCAAATGTAGCTATTTTTGTACCGCATAACGGTTGTCCGCATCAATGCAGTTTCTGTAACCAATGCAGTATAACAGGACAGGTTTACCAGCCAACCAAAGAAGATGTTGCCAATACAATAGAATTAGCCGTTAATTCTTTAAAAGAAAATACGTATAATTCTGAAATTGCTTTTTTTGGTGGAAGTTTTACTGCTATCAAAAGAAGTTATATGATAGAACTTCTTGAGGCTACGGTACCATACATTGATAGATTCAAAGGCATCAGGATTTCAACACGACCTGATTGTATTGATACAGAAGTACTTGATATCTTAAAAAAATACAAGGTCACTTCTATCGAACTGGGTGCTCAATCCATGTGTGATGATGTTCTTAAATACAACGATAGGGGACATACTGCTTATGATGTATATAGTGCATCAAGACTTATCCGTGAATCCGGATTTTCTCTTGGTTTGCAGATGATGACAGGCTTGTATAAGAGTACTGATGAGTTGGATGTTGATACTGCACGCCAATTTATTTCACTAAAACCTGATACAGTTCGTATTTATCCTACTGTTATTATGAAAGGTACTAAACTTGAGAAACTTTACAATTCAGGGCAATATGTACCCGAGAGCGTAGATGATGCAGTAAAACTGTGTTCACAGTTGCTGACGCTTTTTAATGAAAATCATATCAAAGTTATACGACTTGGGCTTCATTATAGCGAAAGTCTTGTTGAGGATATGGTGTGTGGACCATTTCATCCGTCGTTCAGAGAACTGTGTGAAAGCAGAATTCTTTTTGATAAGCTATTGTGTTTGTTAAAAAATGAAGATAAAAATGTTGAAATTGATGTGATGGTGTCACCTAAGTGTGTATCAAAACTAATTGGAAATAAAAAATCCAACTTGTTGAAACTCAACAAGCTAGGATATAAAATAAAAATAATTCAAAGTGACAATGTTAGGGAAATGGATGTTGTTTTGAAAAAATCAGAGGGGTAAACTATGCTCTTAAAATCACTTGAACTTCAAGGTTTTAAAACTTTTCCTGATAAAACTAAATTAACTTTTGATAAAGGTATTACCTCGGTTGTAGGTCCGAATGGCTCCGGAAAAAGTAATATCAGTGATGCTATTCGCTGGGTTTTAGGCGAACAGGCACCAAAGTCTTTGCGTTGTTCAAAGATGGAGGATGTTGTTTTTAACGGTACAGATTCCAGAAAGCGACAGGGCTATGCTGAGGTTACACTCACCATAGATAATAAGGACAGGGTGCTGCCTTTTAACGGAGACGAAGTTGCTGTTACCCGTAGATATTATAGAAGTGGCGATAGTGAGTACCTAATAAACAAGGCATCAGTGCGTCTTAAGGATATCCATGAACTGTTTATGGATACTGGTCTTGGTCGAGACGGCTATTCTATGATCAGCCAGGGTAAGATTGACTCTATTGTTGCGTCAAAAAGTGAAGACAGAAGAGAAATTTTTGAAGAAGCAGCAGGTATATCCAGATATAGATACAGAAAAACTGAAGCTGAAAGAAAGCTTGTACATACTGAAGATAATCTTATCAGATTGCGTGATATCGTTACTGAGCTTGAAGATCGTATAGGTCCGCTTGCTACACAATCCAAGAAAGCCGAGGCTTTTCTTGAATATGCGTCCGAAAAGCGTGGACTTGAGATTGCTTTATGGCTTGATACATTAAACAAATCTTCCTCAGTTCTCAAGGAGCACGAGGATAAGATTGCTGTGTATAAAAATCAATACGAAGAAGCAGAGCGTGAACTTGATAAAATTGCTCAGGAAACTGAGAGTATTTATTTTCAGAATGGCTCTTTGCTTTCCAAAATCGATGAAATACGTTCAAGCATCACACAAAGTGAGGGAGAAATCAGTTTCCATAAATCTACTGTTTCCGTTGCAGAAAACGATATTTTACACAACAATGAGAATATAGAACGTATAAAAGGCGAAATTGAAAAAGCAGAGAACTCTAACGTTGATATACAGCAAGAAATCGAAAAGAAAGAGACTGAAATTACTCTCTTTGATACTCAGATAGATGATTTACAGAAAGATTATGATAAAACAGCTGATGAGCTCAACAATATAAATACTGATTCAAGCAGAAGCAGCGAGCAACTGCAACAGTTATCTGCTCAGATTGCTTCATTGTCAGCGAAATCTGCTGATGCCAGAGTTACTGATATGACATGTGCATCCAGTATACTTGAGCTCGAATCACGTGTGGTAAGTTTAAAAGAAAGTGCATCTGCAAAGAAAGAACAACTTACTGATTTACAACAGATGCATAGCGAATTTGCATCTAATGTTAAAAAATACTCACAGAAGGTTGATTCGTTAAATAACAGTCTTAAGGGCCTTGAAATTAAAATTGAATCCCGTTCTAAAAAACGTGATGAGTTAAAGACTACCGCTGATACACTTATGCTTGATGCACAGGAAAAGTCTCGCAGGGCAAAGTTGCTTGAGGATCTGTCTGCAAATTATGAGGGCTTTTATAATAGCGTAAAAGTTATTATGAAAGAAGCAAAAAAAGGCTCGGTATCAGGTATATGCGGACCTGTATCTCAGCTTATCAATGTTCCTTCACAGTACAATACTGCAATGGAGGTTGCACTTGGTGCAAAAATGCAGAATATTGTAACGCTTACTGATGAGGATGCTAAAAGAGCGATAAAGACACTTAAGCAGCTTGATGCCGGCAGAGCGACATTTTTACCGCTTACTACTATCAAAGGCAGAACTCTGGATGAAAAAGGTCTTGACGATTGTTATGGATATATAGGTATCGCGTCAGAACTTTGCTCCTGCGATAAAAAGTACGATAGTATAAAGTCATCACTTTTGGGTAAAATCGTTGTTGCTGAAGACTTGAACAGTGCGGCTACTATGGCTAAGAAGTACGGATACAGATTTATGGTAGTTACTCTTGATGGTCAGGTTATTAATGCAGGCGGTTCTTTTACCGGTGGCTCTATGAATAAAAAATCAGGTTTACTTTCAAGAGAGACTGAAATTCAGTCACTCAAGAAAAAAGCCGATGAACTTTTGAAAAAAGCTGAAAATGCCAAAGAAGATTTTGTTAAAGCACAACAAGCATATGCTCAGTGCGAGGCTGATGTTCTTGGTACACGTGCAGATTTATCACTTGCACAGCAGGAGTTAATCAAAGTCCAGACTGAATTTGCCGCTTGCACCAATGAATTGAATAATCTTTCTGATTCAATTTCAGAGATAGAATCAGAAATAACATTATCTCTTGAGAAAATTAACTCACACAAGGATAGTCAGGCTAAAGCAAAGTCTGTACTTGCTGAGTATACTTCAGAAATTGAGGTTATTGATACACAGATTGCATCACTTTCTGGGGATAAAGAACTTTTATCTCAGAAGAGAGAGGATTTGTCAGCAACATTACAGGATATAAGATTGCAGATTGTCACAAAACAAAAGGATATTGAGACATTAAAGGCTGAAATCGAACTTGCTAAAGCATCAGGTAGTAATCAGGATATACGTGTTCAGGAACTAAAAACTGAAATTGAGGCTATTGAAAATAATAATGCTAATTTAGAATTAAAAATCCAGAATACCAAGAATACTATTAGTGTTTTAAGACAGAAAGTTGAGGATTCTAACTCACAGATAGAGAGTATCAACACTCAGCGTGATGAACTCGAAAAACGTTCTGTTGAACTCAGACAAACTGAGCGTGACAAAAATACCGAGCGCGAACTTGCGTCTAATGAGTATTCGCGTCTTGAAGAACGTAAGGTCAATTTGCAAAAGCAGTTTGATGATATTATTCAAAAGCTTTGGGATGAGTATGAACTCACCAGAAGTGAAGCTCAGAAACAGGCAGTGGATATTGAGGATTTAGTTGTTGCAAAATCTCGTCTTGCTGAGCTTAAGCAAAAGATTAAGTCACTTGGTAATGTAAATGTTTCTGCGATTGAGGAGTACAAGGAAGTTTCTGAACGATATGAATTTATGACCGCTCAGGTTACAGATGTAGAGAATTCAAAGAAAGAAATCGAACGTCTTATCAATGATCTTACAAAGCAGATGAGAGAAGTTTTTGTTGAGTCGTTTGCTCAGATCAACAAACATTTTACTGCTACATTCAAGGAGCTTTTTGGTGGCGGTACTGCATCGCTTGAGCTTTCTGATCCTGATAACATACTCACAAGTGGTATTGACATTATTGTTCATCCACCTGGAAAAATTGTTGTGCATCTTGAAGCGTTATCCGGTGGTGAAAAAGCGCTTGTTGCTATTGCATTGTATTTTGCTATTTTAAAAGTAAGACCGGCACCATTCTGTGTTATGGACGAGATTGAGGCAGCACTCGACGAAGTAAATGTTGATAGATTTGCACAGTATTTGCGTAACCTTACAGAAAGCACTCAGTTTATCCTTATTACTCATAGACGTGGTACAATGGAAGAAGCTGATGTTCTTTATGGTGTTACAATGCAAGATGAGGGTATTTCTAAGTTGCTTGAACTTCGCACAACAGAGGTTGCCACTAAACTTGGACTAAAAGCTAATTGATATTAAGGAGAAATTATGGGCTTT
>JAZUOM010000035.1:0-96022 GCA_045604645.1 Ruminococcus sp.
CTCTTTGCAAAGAGTACACGAAGCAGGAATTATACACAGAGACATTTCTCCTGACAACATTATGTATATGAAAAACGGCACATTAAAGCTGATGGATTTTGGCAGTGCACGTTACTTTACAAACGAAGAAAAAGAAATGTCTATTATGCTCAAGCAAGGCTACGCACCTGAAGAGCAATACAGAAAAAACTCAAAGCAAGGTCCATGGACTGATGTTTACGGTCTTTGTGCTACCATGTATCGTTGTATTACCGGTGTTGTGCCTGATGATGCACTCGATAGAATAAGACAGGACAACTTAAAAGCGCCAAGCAAGTTAGGTGTCGAAATCAAGAATCCGCTTGAGATTGTCCTGATGTATGGCCTTGCTGTATTTAAAGAAAATCGCTGTCAAAATATGACCGAACTGTCCGAACTTACAACAAAAGCTCTTAGTATGCAGGAAATTACAGTTAACCAGACAGCAACTATCGATATCACAAAAACAATGGCAGTTGATAGCGAGTACAAAACACAGGTAGCCACTATATATAGCACCTCTGTTAATACTGTTGCGCCTCAACCAGTAAGCCGTCCCGTTTTCAACCAACCGACCCCTGCAAAAACCAGCACAAAAATGTCTCCTGTAGTAAGTGTTATTCTGATAATAAGTATTGCTGCACTGATTATTGTTGGTGGCATTTTTATCGCGTTGCATCTGATTGATGGTTCCGGCAGTTCGTCAGGTGGAAGCCGAAATAAATCTGACGATCCTTCACAGTCAGAAACAAAAGCCCCTGAAATTGAACAAATCACTATGCCTTCTTGCGAAAACGAAGAATTTGCTTTGATTGAAGAAGACCTGATTGACCTTGGTTTTGTAGTTAACAAAGAAGAGGAGTTCAGCGAAGATATAGAAAAAGGTTATATTATATCCCAGAGCATAAAAGGTGAAACGAGTGTTGATATCGGCACTGAAGTCACGCTTGTTGTTTCAAAAGGCCCTGAAGAATGTCCATATGACTACGAACAAAAACTTGTTGTCAGCGCAGCCAAAGGCTCAACTTCTGCTACTGCTACCCTGTACGAATGGGAAGATGGCGAATTTAAAGAAATAGCATCGTACAAAGCAACTGTTGGCTCCAATGGTATCGGAGTCGCATCAGAGGGCAGCTCGACAACCCCATCAGGGCTACATAAACTGGGTGTTGTTCTCAGCGCTTATAGTGTTGATACAAATATGAATACTTACAAAGTAACTAAAGACACCGGTGTGGTATACGAAACAACTTCTTCGTACTACAACATAATCTTAGAAAGAGATATGGCTCCATCCGGAGTTAAATTTGACAATTTAGGAAAGAGTCTTACCGACGGCACAACATACGCAACCATATACATAGAGCACAACGGTAGCGGTTTTTCCTCAAAAAATGTTGTTCCCGGTAAAGGTTCTGCCATTGGTATCAGGGGACAGTACGGCTCTCTGTCTGCAACATACGGAGATGTAGACATTTCATCTGATGATATGATAGACCTGCTGTCAAAACTTGACTATTACAAGAATCCTATGATTGAAATCAAGGTTAAGTGATAATATGAAAAACAAAATTCTCATAGTTGCTTTGTGCATAACGTCCTTGGCTTTAGTTATTGTAAGTACTATTCTTGCAGTTGTGTTGATCAACCAGAACGACGCTCCTGCAGCGCCACACAACAGCAACACACAAACACAATCAAGTGTTGACGAAGCCACACCATCACAAATATCAGCGCAAGTGTCTTCAATTGCACCAACAAAAGCTCAACCACCTACGACCCCACCTACTCAGGCAACTGTATCTGCACCACAGACATTACAAACCCTGTTAACTCTAAACGGTAACACAGTAGAAGACCTGAGCAAACTATCGTGCAAACAGTTAGTGACCGTGTCTTCCAGCGGTTCAACTGCAAAGATTGATTTTTATCGTCTTGAAAACAACACATGGGTAGTAGATGACAGCCTGTCGTGTTATGGCTATGTCGGCGCAAACGGTGTGACGACTGATATGCACGAGGGTGGCTACGCAACCCCTAAAGGACTATATTCTATCGGCGAAGCTTTTTATATATACGAAGCACCTACCACCTCTTTACCTACATTTGAAATAACAAATGATACGTATTGGGTGGACGACCCTGACTCTGTTTATTACAACAAACGCATAGAGGGTACAGCAAACAAAGACTGGAACTCTGCTGAGCATATGATTGATTACACAACCTCGTACGAATACGGATTTGTAATCAATTATAATCTTGAAGCAAAATACAATGCTGGGTCTGCAATATTTTTCCATGTAAGTTATGATTCCACAGCAGGTTGCGTGGGCACAGACAAAAGCTTTGTGCTCAGTTATCTGGCTAATTTAGACGCACAACAATCCCCATACATACTTATTGTCTGAGCGGAATTGTTTTAATGATAAAAAATGAGGAGTAAATTATGAACGAACCAACCACACAATACTATAACCCAAATGTGGCAAGAGCGGCTACTCTTTTAGTTATTGATAACAGAAGAAAGCCGTTGATGATACCGCTTAAGGGCGATATGACGCTGGGTAGAGAGTACGCAAACGCAATCACAGATATTCGCGTTCACTCTGAGATAGCGGGTCGTCGTCACGGAGAATTTGTCTATGACAGTTCTACAGATGACTTCTACTACATCGATAACAACTCTACTAACGGTACATATATCAACGGTTTCAAACTGCCACAGTATAACGAAAGGGGTTCACAGGCGTACAAGCTCTCTGATGGCGACATCCTCAGAATCGACCGCGCTGTACTCAACAACCCACATCCACAGTCAGTTCTGATGATTTTCAGTCGCAGTATGAAAGTTGATGAAAAGTGGAATTCTTTTAAAATTACTAACACAAACCAGATAACCATAGGTCGTGGAAAACAAAACAACATCTGTCTGCAGGATATGATGTCCTCACGAGAGCACGCCGTTATCAACATCGGACAGACCGCTATGTCTATACTTGACAAAAAAAGTCAGAACGGTACTTTTGTAAACGGCGTTCTCATAAACACACCAAGAGTTATCTACAATCATGATGTAATAAGAATTGCAAACACAGTTCTTGTTATTATGAACAATGAAATTTTGTATAACAATGCCGGTGAAAAAGCCGGTGCTTTGTCTGTATTCATCAGAAAGAAAGATGTTAACTTTGGCAAAAAGACCCTCCTCAAAAATATTCGTTTTGAAGCTGACACAGGAGATTTCATCCTTATTCTCGGCGGTTCAGGTGCCGGTAAGACAACCCTTGTAAATGCTATTCTGGGTGACGGAAAAGCCGACGCCGAGGTTATCTTGGACGGTCTTAATCTGTACGAGAATTTCAAGACTATGAAATCACAGATCGGCTTGGTACCACAGTTTGTAAACCTCAGAGTTAACGACAAGGTAAACCAGACTCTGATGGATATTGCACAGATTAAGCTTGACGACAAGTATTACTCAAAAGAAGACAAGCAAAAGCGTGTCAATGATGTAATGGAAAAGGTCGGTGTCAAGAATCTTGAAAACCACCTTATTCGTCAGTTATCAGGTGGACAGAAAAAGAAAGTATCCGTTGCGGCACAGCTTGTTGGTTTCCAAAAAGTATTTATCTGTGACGAGCCTGATTCCGGTCTTGATGCGGCGTCGCGTGTACAGCAGATGGAAATCTTAAAGGAAATATCAAACAACGTCAAAATCGTAATGCTTATCTCGCACGAGCCTGACGATGCTATCGATTCAAGAACAAACGAAATCCTGTTTACAAAAGTTATTGTTCTGGCAAAATCAAGTCAGGATAACAGCGGTCACCTTGCGTTCTTTGGAAGTCCACAGGGCGCACTTGAGTATTTTGGTGTAAACAGGTTGCAGGATATTATGAAAGAAATCAATCCTCCTCATGAAGGCGGCAGAGGAAAGGCTGATTTTTATATCCAAAAATATTTATCAATGAAAGCGGGTAAGAGAATTGAATAATGTATCATATTCTAAACAGACATCTGTTTATTTCAGCAAAATTGCAAGAATCTCTATAAGAGAAAAAGTCTGGAAATTTATACTGTTTGCAGCAATTATCGCACTTATCGTTGCAGCGGTCACAAGTGACGATATGTTTGAAACCTTTGAAGCTACAAAATCAGGCTTCTTTACACTTGCGTCAGCATGTATCTGGCTTGGTATTTTTAACTCAATCCAGAGCATATGTAAAGAGCACGACATCATCCGCTCTGAGTACAGACAGGGTATGAAACTCTCGTCTTACATCAGCGCAAATGTTTTGTGGCAGGCTGTACTTTGCCTTATTCAATCAATCATAATTTTTGTTATCTGTATTGCATTCGGTTTCTTTGAAGAAAGCCCGTCCGACGGCGTTATGTTGCCGGCTTTGGTTGAATATTTTGTTACTATATTCCTGCTGACATTCGGTTCATCTGTACTCGGTATTATGGTTTCTTCTATTTCAGGAAACCCTACAACCGCAATGACAATTATGCCATTTGTGCTGATTCTTCAGCTTATTATGAGTGGTGTGTTGTTTGAACTGTCAGGTGCAAGTGAAGCTATCGCAAACATCACATACAGTAAATGGGGTATGTCTGCATTTGGTAGCACAGGCGATATGAACGGACTTGAATACAAAATCCAACAGGCATTCAGCGACAACCCTGCAATGGCAGAAATGCTTGCTGATTCTTTTGAGCCTGTTGACGCTTATGAAAGCGAAGTAGGCAACGTACTCGGCTCATGGGCGGCTTGTCTGTTAATTACAGCAGTTAGCGCCGTAGTCAGCGTATTAGGACTTAAACTCAAAAACAGAGACTCATAAGGATTAAATATATGGACAATAAATATAACGTTTATCTTTCTACACATCAGGGAAACGTCAGAAAGAACAACGAGGACAATTATTGCATCAATAACGTAATCAGAAGCCTGTCAGAATCGACCCGAAATCTCAGGGCAACTAATGTTCCTCAGCCGTTGGTGTGTAGCATATTCGACGGTATGGGTGGAGAAGCTAACGGCGAGCTCGCATCTAAGATAAGTGCAGAGAACGCGATAAAAGTCTATGACAATCTCAAAAATAATGTTAACAAATCAATCGATGACGAAATTATGCAGTTCGTCACAACAAGCAACCAGGATGTAGTCACAACCCTGCACAACACAGGCTCAAGCCGCGGCGGAAGCACTTTTGTCACAGCAGTTATATGTGATGGACTTGTGCACTCATATTCTTTGGGTGACAGCAGAATGTACCTGTATCGTGGCGGGAAGCTTGAGCTCATAACAAGTGACCACACACTTGCTATGAAAAAATACAGAGCCAACATCTATACTTTAGAAGAGGCACAAAAAAGCTTAGACAGTCATAAACTTACATCGTTTTTGGGGGTTGACCTTGGCGATCAGGACCTTGCTCCTGAGATTTATCCTGTTTTCAATCTTGAAAAAGACGACAAACTGCTTTTGTGCAGTGACGGTCTGTATGATATGTGCTCAGAAAAAGAGATTCTGGATATCATCTCAAAAAAATCAAAAGTCATATCTCTGACCCTGCTTGAAAAAGCACTTGAAAATGGCGGCGAGGACAACATAACTTGTATGGTTATCGAGCGTAGCGATGTATAACTGCGGTGCAAGAACATTTATTTTTCATACATATTAAATCGCTCTTGACTTTTTAGTTTCAAAATGATACAATAACCCGTGCAGTGTAGTGGCAAATGTGCTAGTACACCGCACGGGAATATTTAGGGGTATAGCTCAGTTGGTAGAGCAGCGGTCTCCAAAACCGCGTGCCGAGGGTTCGAGTCCTTCTGCCCCTGCCATAAAAAGAGACATCCACCATTTCGGTGGATGTTTTCTTTTTATCATAGAGATATAAAGGGCTCGAAGCCTGAGAGGGCTTTGAGCGTTAAGCAAAACAGTATGGATTACTGTTTTGTAGTGAGAAGGTGCGAAGACGGGTACCAAAATCGTCAGATTTGGGTCGTCAAGCAGTGCAAATCCGCCAAAAAGCGGATTTATGTCCTTCTGCCCCTGCCATCGTCGTCGCGGACTACACAGGTCTGCGACGATTTTTTATTTTAAAAATGTCGCCCGACCTGACCGTCGCTCCTCCTCTCCCCAAAATCTGAGATTTTGGGGTCCCCTAAAAGAGTATTGATACAATGCTTTACTCCTTTATTTTTCGCATAATAAAGCCGTTTTCGAGCATTTTCGCAAAACAACAATCCCTGTAAAAAGAGTATTTTAAGCTCTGATTACAGGGATTTTTTCTTTTTTACCTAAAACCTATCGTTGCGGCTATGGGAGTTATCGTTGTGGTTTATGGGTAATCGTTGTGGCTTTTGAGTAACCGTTG
The DNA here is from genome assembly GCA_045604645.1 of Ruminococcus sp. Classification (GTDB taxonomy): domain Bacteria; phylum Bacillota; class Clostridia; order Oscillospirales; family Acutalibacteraceae; genus Ruminococcoides. The sequence continues at coordinate 6,408 of JAZUOM010000035.1, forward strand.
CGGTTTGTGGGTAATCGTTGTGGCTTTTGGGTAACCGTTGCGGTTTTAGTCACTAATCGTTTGCACTATAAAAATCAAGCCTGACAGCAATTATTATTTTATTGAATTCCTCGTTGTATTGCTTTATAATGATGTAAATACATTCTATTTATTATAAAGGTGGCTTATGAAAAGAAAAGACTACATATCATGGGATGAATATTTTATGGGTGTTGCTATACTCGCTTCAAACCGAAGCAAAGATCCTAATACTCAAGTTGGTGCCTGTATAGTAGACGAAAACAACATCATCATTTCAACAGGGTATAATGGTTTTCCGTTTGGCTGTTCTGATGATTCCTATCCGTGGGAACGACAGGGAGATGACACGAAATACAAATATGTTGTGCACGCTGAACTTAACGCAATCTTAAACGCTAGCGGCAAGTCGCTTAAAAGTGCACGACTCTATGTTGATCTTTTTCCTTGTAACGAATGTGCCAAAGCAATTATACAATCCGGTATAAAAGAGGTAATATATCTTTACGATAAGTATGCTGATTCTGAGGAAACAAAAGCATCAAAAAAGATGTTGGCATCATCCGGTGTTATAACAAGACAGTTTAATACCGACAAAACAAAAATTGTAATAAATTTTGAGAAGAACTAAAATACAGAAATAGTGCTATATAGCGATTGTATATTAGAAAGGTCATGTAATGAAGAATAAAATTAAAGACAAGAAACATTCTAAGATAATATGGTCTGGTTGGATTATTATTGGGTGTATAATACTGCAACTACTATTTTTTATGTTATTCACTCTATTTGGAAAGTATATATCATATAGTATAGATAACTATCGCTATGTTTTTAGCTCTTTACTTCAGGTGATTGGCAGTATGTTTGCATTTATTGCAAGTAGCACATTGGTTGCATATCAATTTATAGCTTCTTTCTCACCTAACTCTGTTAATTTTTACCCAAAGAATCTATTTATTCTGTTCCTAACGGTTACGTTAATAGTCATCGGAATGGATGTTACTGTAATTCTTTTGCTAAAAACAGATTTTTCTCCATTTTGTAAATATATTTATGACTTCGTAGCATCACTTAATACCTATCCGATTGTAATGGCATTAATATATGTTGTTTTTGTTATTCAAACAATTGCACCACGTAGCCAATTATCGCATTTACTTAAAAAGGCTCAAAAAGCTGCAACCAACAAGGAACGTTCTGATATCATCTTTGCTCTTGAAGAAATTACTATATCTGCTGTACGTAATGGACAGGGCGGATATATCAGGGAATGCCAAGATGCTATCTCTGATATTATGAATATATATGCCTGCGGTGATGATCCCTTGAACTATGATAGTGGGCAAAATCCCAGCCACCCTTTGAGAATACTACCCGATGTTATTGAACGCATTTCATTTTCCTTAATCGACAATAATATGGGTAATCTTCTCCATTACAACGGTCACCTACTCAGAGAGTTATCTGGAAAACGATACACTGGAACGGTTATTGCTGACGTTGAAGTGGCATCTGCTATTGAGCACATTGGAGTTTACTGCTTGGAACACAAGCAGTTAGATGACTTACATAATTTTGTAGCAAATACAGTATTTTGTTTAGACAGTAGCAACTCGTATTCTACTGTCTTCTGGGGTTGCGAGCTTTTAATTAATGCAGCTAAAGATCGATTTGAAGCAGATCCTGCGAATACATTAAAACTAATTAGAGATGTTCTTGATAATATTAGCCATGCAGTAACACATAAAGATATTCCTGAGCGTTCAAGATTATATATTATTGATCACATAAAATCTCTTTCGTGGCTTAAGGAAAGTGCAGAACAATACAACTGCAATGAAATACAAGACCTAATGGACAAAATAACAACTAAGCGAGTTCGTGTAACAGTAAAGCATAATTAAAGCATACAATCTTACATTTCTTATAAGCACCTGCAAAGAACGCAAACAAAAAGGGCAGGGTTTATAAGGGGTGCCCTTTTTGTATCAAAACCCTACACCTTTGCCATATTAAGAGTACTGTATTGATACAAATACAGCGCTCTTTTTGTTTTTATATCAATTTTTGCCTTTTTGTCATTTATAATGCTCTTAATGTAAAAACGAAGATAAAAGCGGCTTATCAACTTAGTGTTATAGAATACTTTTAACTATTGACTAATTCGCAACTGTAACGTATAGTTAAAGTATCTTATAGAAAGGAATGGTCATAACTATGAAAAAATTCTTTACAATCACTAAATTTCTATGGATTGGCGGTTTTTTGGGAGTATTTCATCAATTTTTAAGTGCTATTGGCTCCATCGAGTACCAAGGAAAAGTAATACTGGACTTTTCTGAAATAATGGCACATCTGGCGATATATGCTGCAATTATTCTGCTCGTTATCATAAGAGATGTTCCGCCTAAACATCAATTCAGAGATTTACTTCTGTTTTTTATAGGATTAGATTTCTTCTATTATCTGTATACATTCTTTATTCGAGTTTATTATTTTATGACAGATCCTATGAATGATAACGGTTTGCATGACGCGCTAACCACATATGAAATTGGCGATTTTATATTTTGGACAACCATCGGACTTGCCGCTGGGGTTTGGGCTTTAGTTGCTACCAAATTAAGAAATAAGGATAAGAAAGCATTATATATTATTATGCTTCTTCCACTATTTGTCGTTATGGCAGTTCAATTAATTTTTGCAATTATCTCCACAACAATGTTTTTCGTTACAGGTGGCGAGAACATTCCTATTCCAGGAGAACCCGGAGCTTTTTCTTCCTATCCATGTGCAATCATCAGTGGTCTTACAGCACTTGTTTCACTTATAGTGTGTCTTTATAAATCCCTCAAAAAGCCGACTGTGAAGAAGATTACAGAAGAAGTATAAATATGCTGTCGTTAAAACCTATATTAAAATAAATTCTTTATCTTCATTCGCACCATAAAACAGAAAGCACCCACTGATAAGGTGGGTGCTTTTTTATGTGTACAGATTAATTCAGATGTATAAGATGAAGATGTTTGATTTACTTGTTATTCACGTATTTTTTTGCTGTGCATACAGCAGAAAGTAATGATACCATTGTGCATAGTGAGATTAGCAGGTATATATGTGAATCACCTGTATTCGGAGATTTGTCCGAGTTATTTGTGTTGTCTGAGTTTGTATCAGGCTCATATGGCAGAGTTTCAGCAGGTTTTTCGGTGACTACTTTCACTCTGTTTTGTGAGTGCTCGTATTCCTTGCCGATAACTCCTAAAAGATAGTCATTTATGTATACCTCAAGAAGTTCAACATCAAGCATACCGCTGTTGCTAACGATTTCTACATCGTTAAACATAGTGGCGCCTGAACCGTGGTCAAGAAGCAGATAGTTATGAGATGCCAGAGTATAGTATTTTGATACATCAATTGCCTCGTACTTTCCTGTTTTGCTGTTCAAAACCTTTACATCAGAAACTCTGCGCTCGCCCTCAACGCTGACAAAAGCCATGTTCTCGTCGAATTTTACAGATGATGGAATATATGCGTTGAGAGTATAGGTTAGTCCTGAAACATGTTGGAATGATCCGTTTTCTTCAGGATACATGCTGACACTCAGTTCAAGAAAATCAAGTAACTGCTGACCTGTGACACGTGCAACACAGACGTTGTTGTTAAAAGGATAAATGCTGAGTATATCGTTAAAAGTAAGCTCGCCCTTTGAAAGTCCTGCACGGATTCCACCGCCGTTGATAACACCGATATCGGCATTGGTAACAACCCTGAAAGCATCCGCACAGAAATCGCCTAAGTTTGTTTGAGTGTTACGGATAAGTCTGTCGCCGTTTTCGTCAGCAAAAACAAGGTCGTATTCACTTTTGCCTATAACACGATCTCCAAGCTCGCTGTATTCATCATTGATCACAGATATGTAGTTATCAATATCCTCATCTGTCTGTGTATATGTTTCTGTTTTTATAAGCTTAGTGGTTATCTTATCACCGCAAATAGTAAGCTTGCCGATATTAGCAAATTTTGTTCCTGTTGAAGAGACAGTAACTTCGCTTCCGGATTTATCTTTAACTACCATGTTTTCGATAACACTGTGAGAATGTCCGTCTAAAACTACATCAAAACCTGTTGTATTTTTAATCAGAGTTTGTGCACTCCATTGTTCAAAAACATCTTCTGTACCCAAATGTGTCAAACCGATAATGTAGTCAGCGCCTGCAACCTGTGCGCTATCTATGGCGTTCTGCACTGTGGCATAAAGGTTTTCGCTGCAGAAGCTGTAGATGTATTTGCCGTTTTCGTCCATAAACTGTACAGGAGAAGATGATGTCAGCGTGTCAGGAGTGGTGACACCTATATATGCAATATCTATATCGCCATATGATCTTATAACATAAGGTTCATACACAGGAGTTTTGGTGCCTAACTTGAAGAAATTGCTGCACACAGGTTTTGTGTCAAGTAAATCACAGATTTCATTAAGTCGTTGTAATTTATAATCAAACTCATGATTTCCAAGAGCTATGGCATCATATCCAACCATATTCATAATATTAACAATATACTCACCTTTGGAAATAGTACCCAAAGTATCGCCCTGAACAAAATCGCCGACAGAGACAACACCGACATGTTCGTTTGTAGTTTTATACTGCTGTTTCATAGCAGAGAGCTTTGAGTACCCCGAAATGTTACAATGCACATCGTTTTCGTAGAGAATAATAATTTCATCGCTCTTTAAATCTTCTGCAACAACAGAAAAAGAAGCGATTGAACAAAGCATAAAAACGCATGCTAAAAGTAATGAAAGTCTTGAAAACAAAGATGGTTTCTTCACAACTGTTTTCATAAAATCACCTCATTAATAATATATCATAGGCAAACCTAATGTGCAAGAAAGTATCCCTGTAAAAAGAGTGTTTAGGCTCTGATTACAGGGATTTTTTCATTTTATTTATAAAAATATATCTATTCACAGAGATTATCTCCCATTCTCTATATTAACCGACAGAAAACCTTATCTTTATATATCTATTATACAAATTTCTTTCAAAATTCATATATTAATCTCACTTTGCTTGCAAACATAACAAAACACCACCGAATTTACATCCGGTGGTGTTTTGTGTGAATATCTCGAAAGTTTCTAAGAAAACTCTTAGACTAATTAATATGATTTATCAGTTATTAACTAAATAAACCTGTATGCTTGTTGCATCCATTACCGATACATAAGTATCAAGGTCAAAGTCTGCAAGTTGTGCTGATGTTTCAGAAAGCTTTGATTTCTCTACGAGAGCTAACTGAATCTCTGTAGCGTCCATTACTGACAATGTGTTATCAACATCTGTGTCGCCCATCTTGTAGATGACACCGTCAAGTGATGTTGTAGCAACACCAGCAGCCTCTGGGTCGTTAGTCAGCATATGAGTTGCGGACTTGACAAAGTTACGGAGGTTTTCAGCTAAATCAGTAATATCAACAGCAGTTGTACCACTGTTCATATTGTCACAACCGAAGTAGTATGTCTTGCTTTCTGGTGCAGAAACTGTCACGTTTGCACGCATTGAGTACTGGTTAGTAAAGAGCAATGTTACACTGTCACCTTCAGCGAAGCTAACAGTAGCTTTGTACCAGAAGTACTGCTGTGTCTGTGTTGCGTTCTTTGCTATAGCTGAACCAGTCTTTGTCATTGTGTACTCTTTGTCACCAACCGTTAACTTTGGAATGTAACGATATGAAGATGATGACTTGAAGTAAACAGTCATTTCACCATCAGGGACAACTACTTTATACGAATAAGTCTTTGTAGCAGATGTAGCATTTACATCAGAATCCTTGACAGTAACTACAACGTAAACTTCGCTTTCCTTACCAGCTTCAAGTGTAACTGTTGAAGAAGCTGTTGTAAAAGGAATAGCATCTGTCTTAGCTTTACCATCAACATAAATTGTGTAGAAGTAGTTTGCTTTGTCAACTGTTTCGTTGTTTATAGTAACATCAGCCGATGGTGTTACTGTAAGCACACCGGTTGTATCATCAAGTACCGCTTCAAAGTCTACGTTCTCGACCTTATATGTTTCAAGCAGAGCGGCATTGTAAAGATCGCCTGTACCTGACATATAGTCTTTACGAGTTGAGAGCCAGTCGTTTAAGTAGTAGACTGTGTTAGCGTAACACTTAGAAGCAGAACCAGAAGAACCTGTGTTACCAATCTTGAAGTTAGAAGTAGCTGTTAAACCAGTACCCTTACTATAGTCAGTAGTTACCTTTGTACCCCAGTCGTCGTTCTTTGTATATACACCCCAACGAGCGTTGTTCATATCCATTGATGATTGGAATTTAGGTAGCCACTCGTCAACGATGATACCTGTATCTGTTTCCTTGCTATAGTCATCGATAAGATAACTGTAAAGCAGTGGTGCCATATCGTTTGTCCAGATACGCTGACACTCTGTCCAGAATGCATCGTTGTGTGCTAGCTTAGCCTGCAGGTTGTAGTTGCTTGACCATGATACGCCGTTTGAAGCACTGTCGTCAGTCTTGATAGCCTTGTTCTTTGCAAACATCTGCTCTGGGTTAGACATATTTTCGCTTGATACTACTGATGAACCGTTGTAGATCCACTTTGTATTGCCTGCGTATGCACCCATTGCCCAGTCAAAGTCCCATGTAGGACCAGCAAAGAGAACGCTCTTGCCGTCTATATACTCGTTATGAATGTAATAAGATGTTGCACAAGAGTCAAGGTTGATAGCAAGCTCGTGAATCAGGTACATCTTAGCAAATGAATCAACGTCGATAAGCTCACCGATTTCGTTGAGGTCTTCTTCACCACTAGCGTAAACAGCCTGCTCCATTGTAGCGTACTCATTAATAATCCATTGCATCTCTTCCTGTGTTGCAAACTCAGGATACTTAACAACCACTGGCTGGCCCTTTGGAGTAACGAACCATGATGCCTCTGCCTTGAATCGGCTAGAAAGCTCGTGCTCAAGGAGATAGTTGTACTTTGTATTATAATCTTCAGGTGTTTCGAAAGTAAGATTTTCAGCAGCTTCAACAACATTACCGCTTTCATCTTCATATTCAGGACGGTCGTATGTTGCATAGTACTTGTACTTGTATGTCTGACCGCCAACTGTCATAGATGTCTCAATACCAGCGTCGAGGTCATCTGTATCAAACTCGTAGAGGTAATCTTCGCCGTCTGCAGTAAATACAGAGTTTGCATCTACGTTTGCATCGTCAAGGTTGTTGATCTTGTTTCCAAGTGAGTCTTTAGCCATAAGAGTGTTCTTGCCGTACTCGACTTTTTCTGTGATTACGAAAGCACCGAGGTACTTACCGTTGTCGTATACGTCAACAAGGCGAGTTTCAGGGCCCATAGACATACCCAAATCGTCAGCGAGCTGATAGATAAAGGTGTTTCTGAGCATTGAATGGTCTACGTTGTTTGCGAGCATACACCATTTCTTTGATGCTGTTGAACCGTCTATAAGCTCCTGCTTTGAATCAAGGTTGAAGTTGTAAGCGTACTTACCGTAGATACGCATTGATGCTTCAAATGATGAGTTGCCACGACCTTTAATCTTCTTGAGTACCTGGTCATCTGCATTCAAAAGCTCACCGTCTTCTGTGTAGAAGTAGTAACTGCCCTTTGTCTCAATAGCGTCTTTATAAACACCATTGTAGTTGTCTGCTGTGATACCTGAACCTGAAGGCCATGCGTTATCACTCTGGAGACCTGCAGTAGTGCCTGTGTAGAGCTCCTCTTTAGTAGTCATCATCATAGCAGCTGTAGAAGTTGTCTGGTAAACCTTCAGTGTACCCCAGTTCTTTGTTGTAGAACCTGTTAACGTACTCAGACTATGTGAACCTGTTGTAAGGTTTACAGCGTCACCGTTGTTATATGATGTATTGTCAATTGTAAATGAATCAAAACTTGAGTAAAGCTTAACGTTTGTCAAATCAACGTATGATGGAATGTACAGGTGATGCTCAGAAGCAGATACTTCGTGCCACTTGATAGCATCAACAGTATTTGAGTCACCCTTTGTATCAACCCAAATACCATACCAGAAATCATCCATTGAACCGCTTGGAGCAACTGCTGTACTATCAGCAACCCAAGAACCTGTAGCACTTGCTGTAGCTTTGTAGATAGAGGTTGTAGGTTCGCCTGCAGACCATGTACCCCAATCACAATCTGATGCATTATCTTCATCAAAGAAGTATGATGCACGATGGAATGTTACATTTGTAGCAGCCTCGTCTATCTTAGCAGACCAGAGAGTCTTGCCACTCTTGGTGTCGATAGTCTGAGTCATCTTGACTTTATCGCCTACATTTGTGTAGACAAACATATTAGCATCATCATTTGTAATGTAGCTATTTGAAGTACCATCTAAGAAGTAGATAGTCTTGTATGTACCTGATGGCTCAACATCTTCAACAGGTGTGTATGAACCTGTAACGTTGTGATATGTGCCACCCCACTCAAATACGAGGATAATCTTGCCATCAGTAGTGGTTATTTCTTCTGCAGCCCATCTGTCATTGTTTGACTTTCTGTAAGTCTTCATGCCGTTAGCTTCAACTGGAATTTCTGTCTTATAAATCTTGAAATTCTGTGCTGCGTTTGACCAGTAAGCAGACCCTACTGCGTACGGCTTTGTCTCGCCTGTAGCAGTGAGTGTTGCATCACCAGCTAAACCTGTTGAGTCGTTCCAGTAGTGAAGTGTTGGAACAAAGTCTGTGATATGCTCTACAACACCAACATACACTGTCTTTGTTGTTGGTGCTACGTTTTCAGGAACATCAGCAAGTGTATCATACCACTTGTTTGTGCCTAAGTCGTAGTACTTGCCATTTTCAAGTGTAAGGTCAGAAGTCTGTGAGCTACCGTTGTTGAAGATAATTTCTTCGTATGCCTTATTAAATGTAATAGAGTATACATCATTACCATTGACATCTTTTTCAGAAGTCTTTGTCATCGCTTTGCCAGGCCAGCTTGCATCTTTATCGCCGCCTTCTGTCCAAGCGTAAGCGTTAACTGTTGTCCAGTCCTTTGAGTTTACAAGATAAACCGTTGTCTCAACAGGATTGTCTTCAACATAGATATATGTGCTATCCCAAGCAGTGTTTCCTGCAGGTCTGAAATAGATTGTCTTTGATTCACCTGCTTGTGTAGCAGGAACCTTGTAACTACTGCTTTCATTTGGATACCACTTTGTGATTGTATTACCATCAGTATAGATAACCTTGAATTCGTCGTTCTCAGCGAGAGTATACTCTACTGTATACTCGCCTGCTGTTGCACTCTGTGTAAGTTTTCTATCAGGTGTGACTGTATTTAAACTCCACATATCAACACCTGAGAATGTACCAACAATGTAGTAACCGGCCTCGCATACAGGAGCGGTTGTAGGTGGGTCTGTTGGTGCATCTGTAGGAGCGTCTGTTGGTGCTACTGTAGGCGCATCTGTTGGGTCTTCAGGGTCCTCTACTGTGCGAGTAGTAAGAATATTGTGATATTTATCACTATATTCAAACACAAGTATAATCTGGCTGTCGCCTGGGTTTACTTCTTCTTCAGCCCAAGCGGAATTAGCAGACTTATTGTAAGTCTTCATACCGTTTGCAGCAACAGGAATTTCTGTTTTATAAATCTTGAAGTTCTGCTTTACGTTGTCCCAGTAAGCAGAGCCCACTGCGTACGACTGTGTATCACCGGTTGCAACTAAGGTTGCATCACCAGCTAAACCTGTTGAGTCGTTCCAGTAGTGAAGTGTAGGAACAAAGTCTTTGATATGCTCTACAACGCCGACATAAACTGTCTTTGTTGTCGGTGTTGCCGCAGCATCAGTCTGTGCATAGTAAACAGAAAGTTTGTTTGTGGAAATTTCGTACTTGAACTCATATTTACCGCCTGTAGCTTTAAAGGTACAGTCAGAGCTTGAATCCATAGTCCAACGGTTAGCGGTATCATTAATTGTACCTGCGTTACCGTGCCATACATCTTTACCTGCATCGTGTACTTTGAATGTATATGTACCTGCAGGGATGTCTTTAATAATTGAGAGAACATCATCGTTACCGGTCTTTGCAAATGCATCTGTTGAACCCCAATCGTTGAATGTACCCTTGAGGTAATATGATGATGCTGTAAGTGTAAGTGTGTTAGCACTGTTGTAAGTGATAGTGTATGTACCGTCGCCGCCGTTAACAAATGTCATTGTTCTGTATGTGCCGTTACCATCTGATGTACCGATAACAGCAGTAGCACCGGTTTCAACAGTAGGGTCAACAGTAACGGTTGTACCACTTACTGTGACAAAACCATCAACAGTAGTATCTCCCGCAACAATGTCACCACCAAGGTCCGCTGTAAATGTAGTAACAGTATCGTTCATAGTAATAACTGCACCGTCAAGAGAAGCGTTACCATTTGAACCTGATGTTGCGTTAGCAGCGATTGTTGGCACTACTGTGCCAAATGTATCATCAGTCAAATCCACCATATTCTTATCAGGTAAATTTGCATTAGATGAGAAACGAGCAATTACAGCAGTAACAGTATTATTTCTATTCAATGTGAAAGAACTGTTAACACCTAATGCTTCTACAAGTGTGATAAAATCTGCGTAAGTATTTGTATCAAGTACTACTGACTGTGTAGCAGAGCCGTCCCAGTAGTAAAGTGTAGATGTTGAAGAATCGTAGTAGATTTTACCTGTACCGTTAGCATAACTAGCAGAAGCCGCAATACGATATGTTGTCTGTTTTGTTACCTGTAAAACGGTTGGAATACCCTCACCACTTGGAAGGCTGACAGAGTCATCCACACCAACAGCAGAAATCTCGTATTCACTAAGAGGATGATAAACAATACTTATGCTCATGCTTGTGAGGAGGTCATCCCAAGTTGTTGGGAGTGAAATCTCCTGTGATACAGAAACACCACCTGGCATAACCTGTGTTTTGTTTCTTGACTCATCACCATGAATAATAAAGTCAGTGTTGCCCTTTTTCATTGTAGCAACTGTATCTATTTCTGCGTAAGTGATACCATTCATCCAAGCTGGCGAAGCAGTTAGTTTAGCATCTTCTGATTCAACAGCTTTGAGCTCATCATAAACATCAGAGAATGACTTGTTACCGATGAGGTTTGTACCTGTATTTGCGTAAAAATAAGCGTATGTACGCATCCATAGTGGACGACGGGCATTCTCAACAAGAGCATTCTCCAAAGCGTCCTTAGTCTTATACTTCTTAGCCAGTGCTGAAGCAACAGATGGTGTTATAAAGATAAGACGGTGTGTGTCAGCGTTTTCTTCTACAGATTTGCTACCAAGACCGCCAAGGTTTTTCTCTGTGATATCCCAAGCCATAACCTTCATAATCTCTTCAGGAAGGTCTGTAGCAGGAGTAACGTTGTTACCCCACATAGAGAATGATGTTGCTGTGATAACATTGTCAGTAAGGTCATAGCCTTCTTCAACATGGCGTGGATCCCAGCCGATGTTGATACAGTTCTGCTCATCCTCTGAGAAAACGAGCGGCTGAACGTTACCGAAAGCGTTAGTGCGATCAAGACCTGCAAGGTTGATAAGAGCAAGCTCCATAAAACGAGCAATAGCGATATTGCACTCTTCGGTAGTCATACCCTGAGCATTGTCAATACCAAGCTGACGAGCGATAGGACCGTTGACATACATCATAGGTGTAAGTTCGCCCGAGCGTAAAGAGTCAAGATACTCAGTGTTGTTCAAAGCCTGCACAAAAGCGATACATACAGGCAAGTATTCAGCAGAACAACCTGACATAATAGCGTTAACCGCTACCACATATGCAGTAATGTTTTTGCCATCAAGAGTAGCAACTACATCATTAGCATTAAATGAGGTGTATCTCATGAATTTATCTGCCTTAATCCAGGTAGGTGGAATAATTGGCAGGCCGTCTGTCCAACCTTGTTCGTTAAAGTAATTTTGTACATGCTGATATGTGTCGGTCAAAACATACGCAGTTTGATCTCCGCTTACCGGAACAGGTGAAACAACTGCGAATTTGTTGTTTTGAGGCTCAAGACAGTCGCAATCGTCCTCGCGACAATTAAGGCTTTCATATGAAATCTTATTAGCAATATCTTCGTCTGTGTATCTTGCGCTGGCACTAAGTGGAATTGACATAATGCTTATAACAGTCAACAAACTAAGCATCAACGCAATAGCACGTCTTAATATATTTGACTTCATGGTACCATCCTTTCTTATTAATGGTATAGCTGAATATTATTTACGTTTCTCTATTCAGCGTTAAAGTAAAAATAATTTATTAATGCAATAACAAGTTAATGCTTAGTTTACTGTGAAAGTTCAAATGTGCTCAATTTAGCATATCCGAGTTCAGCCATAAGGTTGTTCCACTTTGTTGTAGAAGGAAGATATGCTTCATATGAAACACAGTCGCCACCCGGCATAACCTGGAACTGGCTACTTACATTGCCACCTGTTACAACAAAGCCTGTGTGAACAGTACCTGAATTTGTAACAGTAGAATTAGCGTTGATAGTCTGGGTAGTGTCGATTGTGTCATATGGAACAACACCCTGCAACCACTGAGGTACTGCTGTAGTTTCTACCTTATCAGCAGCAACGTTTTCAGTAGAAGCACCACTCTTGATGTCAGCATAATGCTCATCAAATGTAGTATTCATATGAATCTTAGAACCGGTGTTTGCCCAGTAATGAGCGTATGTACGCATCCAAAGTGGTCTGCGTGCATTTTCGATAAGTGCATTTTCAAGTGCGTCTTTTGATTGATAACCTTTTGCGATTGTAGTTGCAGCATCTTTAGTAAGCCAGATTGTACGGGATTCGACAGGGTTAGTATTACCAAGACCATTCTGTTGCTTTTCAGTACAATCCCAAGCAAGCAGCTGCATAGCTTTCTCGGCATCTGTTGTGCCAACTGTAACAGGGTTACCCCATGTAAGAGTAGAACCACAAGTGATAACATTGTCGTTCAAGTCAAAACCATTCTGAACATGATATGGGTTCCAGCCGATATCAAGACAAGTCTGCTCGTCTTCAGCAAAACAGAATGGTTGCATATAACCAAAAGTACCCATACGGTTTTCTTTAATCTTGTAGCCTGCAAGGTTTAGCATTGCAAGTGAAATGAAACGACCAAGTAACTTGTTGGCTTCTTCGTTAATCATTCCGTCGCCATAAGAAATGCCAAGCTGACGAGCAAGTGGACCACTTATAAGAACATAAGGAGTCCAACCGTGAGTACTATCAAGTGACTTGTAAAAATCACCGTTTGCAAAGCATCGTGTAATAGCCATACAAATAGGCATATACTCAGCAGGACAACCCGCCATAATGGCGTTAACAGCTACCTGATACGCGGTGATAGTCTTGTAAGCAGGCTTAACGCCGATAATCTCACCGTTGCTTCTCTGGTTAATGATTTCTTCTGCTGTCATATTTGTAAACTGAAGGTAATATTCAACCTTCTCGTTAGTAGGAGGCACAACAGGGAGACCGTCGGTCATTTCGCTTACTTCGTAGAATTCCTGTACACGCTGGTAAGAACCTGTGAAGATAACATCGTTGTACTTTGCGCTAGTAGCGGCACCGGCGATAGCATCGATTTCTGCCTGAGTAATCTCAGTTGTAAGACCTGTTACAACCTGACTGTATAAAATATCACGAGCTTTTTGCTGCTGAACAGCTGTTTCGTCGTTTGCAAAAGCTCCAGGATAAGCTGCTGTTTTTATAACAGGAACACCACGGTTATAACCTGTTGACTGAACCTGTGGGACAAAGGTCTCGGCAGCAACTACTACTGCAGGGATACCAATGTACTCAGCAGCGATAGCGTTACCTGTTTCTTTAACTGTACAGATACCGCAACCGCAGTTACCCGAAATTACAGCGTCAACACCGTAATCTTTGAGCTTCTGTTGAAATTCCTTAGCTTTGTCGCTTGGGTTAAGCGGGTTGTATGTACCGCCCTTGCCGATTTCTTCCATAAAGTAGATTTTACAGTCGAACTCTTCTATGAGCATATCCGCAAGAACTCTGTGAGTAACTGACGCAGAAAAGCTTCCGCCGACAAGCGCAATAGTCTTGCCCTCAAGAGTACTAAGACGTGCAGGCTGGGTGATAGGTGTAATAGACGAACCCAGTGGTACAGGAGATACAATCTTGTACTCGTTTGTTTGCGGCTCATCGTTTGACGCTTCAGCCGTGGTTGCTACGTCGTTTTCAACTGCTGTTATAGATGTCAAGCTCGCGGTAACAGTACCAACAAGACATATCAAAGCAAGCAGCAATGATAACAAACGCTTTGAGATGTTTGATTTCATAAAATCATCCTCCATCAAAAAATATTTAATATGAAACACTGAATATTAACTTCCCGTCCTTATTCAGCAGTTATGTATTAACTATTTAAAATTACTCTTGTATAACTGATTCATCTGCGGTAGCAACACTTGGTTTGGGCAGATTTTCAGGTGTGTAATATGTAAAGTCTCCAAAGAACGCATCAGCAAAAATCGAAGAGCTTGTCGTATCATCAACAAATTTCAGGTTATTGTCTTTATCAAACTCATACCCGACTGTGTACTTGGTTTCTTTATCTGTCACAAGACTAAATGTGATTTTGTTATCCTTTACTGTATATGAATAGTACATATATCTATCGAGTGCCAAATCTTCGCTTTCATAACGGATAACCATAACACCATTGTCATTAAAGCTTACTGTCTCTTCATACGACAGTTCGTAGTAATAGTATGACAATGTGCGCTCGTTTGTAGCCCATTCACCCAATAACTTTGAATCTGTTTCAAAGTCGTCATATGACTCTTTGGTGTAATCCGGTGCTCTTCTCTGTTTAAACACATATTCCTGAGCTTTGTGCACCTGTCCTGTTAATTCATCTGTGTACTGTGGCAGAATTATTGTCATTTTTGCAGTACCCAAAAGTTTTGAACCGGTTATTTTGTACTCCAAATCAGCAGAGCCGAGATTAATTTTCTTTACTCCGTCTTTCTCTGACAGCTTGTACTCGTAATGCTCAACACCACCATCAAACAAAGTCTTCCATTCACCCTGTCCGTACTGATTAGGTTTTCCAAAAACGTAGTAAACTCTGTCTGCGTCTTCTATCTGATCTGCTGTTGCCTGTGCAATTTCCGGATTCA
This sequence comes from Ruminococcus sp., assembly GCA_045604645.1. Lineage (GTDB taxonomy): Bacteria > Bacillota > Clostridia > Oscillospirales > Acutalibacteraceae > Ruminococcoides. The sequence goes on from JAZUOM010000035.1 coordinate 21,652, forward strand.
CCACAAGCTCCCAACTGCCTTTTACTGATTTCGGTACTAAAAAAGATATTAATACAACTACACCGCAAAAAAGCAAAAAAGCTGCAACAGAAATGATGATAATTAATCGTTTGTTTATCTTTGGCTTCAGGTCATCCCTCTCAACAGGGAGCACATATTCTATGTTTTTATCCTCCATAAAAACTCTCCTTGGATATAAAAAATACCATACCTACTCATATTTTTATAATTCAAACATAAAAATTTGATAAAAATGTGTTGATTTATCATTTTTATATCAAATTTTGTGATATAATTATGTGTAGATAATACGGAGGTGATACGTATGAGCAGCCCTATTAAGATTCTCTTGGTCGAAGATGACGACAAACTTAGAAGCACTATATTGGATTATTTGCAAATGAACGGTTTTGCGGTAACCGCCTGTGCAGATGGCGCATCTGCAATCAGCAGTTTTGAGACCGACTCTTCGTTTGATATTATTTTATTAGACGGAATGCTACCGGATATCGACGGTTTTGATATCCTGAAAAAAATAAGAGAAACATCTGACGTTCCCGTCATCATTCTATCTGCACGCGAATCAGAAAGAGATCAGCTCAGCGGGTTTCATCTGGGAGCAGACAATTACATCACAAAGCCGTTTTTGCTTAGTATCCTGAAAGAGCATATCAACGCACTTCTCGCTCGCTCTAAACGCTCCGCGGAAAATGAAACAAATATAGTAAAAGGCGCACTGCTACTCAACACCGCACACCGCAAAGTGTTTGTTGATGGTAATCTTATTTCGACTACACCGCGTGAATATGACCTTCTTCTCTTTTTTATGCAAAACGAGCGAATCGTTATGAGTCGAAACACAATTCTTGACCGTGTATGGGGCAACAACTATTTTGGTGATCTGCGAACTGTAGACACTATCGTTAAACAGCTTAGAAAAAAATTAGGCAAACACAACGATTACCTTGTGTCTGTCTATGGTATAGGATATAAATTTGAGGTTAACTATGAAGAATAAACTGACAATTAAACTGATTATCATAATTATTGCTTCTGTTACGCTGTTGGCAGGCATTATGGCGCCTATCTACTTTTATCTTCAACCTAAGATGTATATTGAGCAGGAAAAGCAAAATGTCTCCCAGTTTTGTAAAAAACTGAAAGCAGTTGAACCTTTTGATAAAGATAATATCACGCAGTTCGTAAATGATTCGACCGAGTCCTATCGAGTATATATTTTTGATAAAGATTTCGAACCATTTTACACCTCGTATCAGTTTGGAAATAACAAAAAGTTTTTAGAGAAACTGTTTAAAAGTAAGATGGACACTTTTCAGGAAGATAGCAAACCATACTACACCGAAGTAGATAACGACCCTTCTGTCAGATTGTCTACCTGTTGCGAAAAAAACGGTAAAACATATTATATCTACATCAAGGACAGCCACAGCGGTGTTGCCGCCGTGTTTGATTTTTCTAATCGGGTATTGGGATATGTCGTTGCCGGCTACCTTGTTATCTGCTCTGTCTTACTGTTCCTCGCAATTTCTCCGGCGGTCAAATCTGTCAAAAAACTAACTGATGTTGCAGTAAAAATCTCAGAGAACAACCTTTCGGTACGTTATCAGGGAAAAATCCGCAACAATGAACTCGGAGAACTTGCACATAGCGTCAACAAGATGGCAGATACAATTCAGGAGAACATCAACAATCTTGAAAACTACAACTTTGTTCTCAACGAAAACAACCGCTATATGATGGAGTATGAGCAGTCGCGTCGTATGCTGCTGCGCAATATTACTCATGACCTGAAAACACCGCTCGCCGTTATCTCCAGCCAGGTCGAAATGATCAGCACATGTAAAGAGCAGGAAAAGAAGGACTATTATTATAGATCTGCTATGGAAGAAATTGATAAAATGAGCAAACTTATAAGCAATGTGTTACAGATGACTGTAGATGAGCATCGCTTTATAGACAAGAAATCACAGCTCATAGATATCAGCGCATTAATCGCACAACTGTGCGACAGTCATAGTGCATATATCGAGTCATGCGAACTTAAACTTAATAAGGATATCGCACCTAATCTAAAGCTGAACACTATCAGCGAATATATTGATTTTGTATTCAGAAACTATCTTTCAAACGCGGTTCAGAATGCAAAAAAGCATACACAGATTACCGTGTCGCTCCAAGAGCGTGCTGATGCAATACGATTGTCTGTTGAAAACTGCGGCCCGAAAATCACTGATGAGATGAAGGATAAAATCTGGACAGAGTCATTCACCACCTTGCCTAAGGGTAAAGATAACACAGGTCTGGGGCTGTATATTGTCAAAGAAATATCTTTGATGGAGCATACCATCTGTGGCTTTGACAACACCGAAACCGGCGTGCGTTTCTGGTTTGATTTTACTGACTATTCAGATAAAAGTAATGATACGTTTACACAAAAATCTGAATAAAAAAATCAAAATTCAAATTAACATCTAAAACATAAAAAGACTGATGAGAACAAACTTCTCATCAGTCTTACTTTTTATAACATCAAATTTTCATTTATATACTAGGAATAATATGTGCAACAAATTTTTGGATATGAGTTGCATCCAAAATATTAACCTCGCCATCAGCATTTGCATCCGCTGCAGATAAAGCAATATCATCTAAACTGATAATATGCGCAATATGTTGCTGAATAAGGGTTGCGTCAAGAATGTCTACTTTTGTATCAAGGTTTGCATCACCAGGGATAGTAGGAGCATCTCCCAGTGAAACAAAATTAATATTGTTATTCATACAATGCCTTTGTGCAGTACTGTTGTTGTAACCGTACACCGTTAAATTCTTTGCTATACTGCTAAACATATCCGGTACTCCAAATTTTATATTCGGATTTAAAATAGTCACTTTGCTCAAAGACATACATTGATTGAATGTACCGCTTTCGATTTCTTTTGTCGTGGCAGGAATCGTAATTTCACGCAAACTTGAACAGTAGAAAAACGCACCACACACAAGATGTTGCAGATTGTCAGGTAATTGTATCTGTTTTAATCCGGTACAATACAAAAACGCGTTCTGTCCTATCGTCTCCACAGACTGAGGGATGTCTATACTCTCGAGCGAGTAGCACGTATCAAAACAACCAAACGGTATTTCCTTGATTCCCTCATGCATGGATACTGTTTTGAGCCTGTGGCACTCGGCAAATGCAAAGTCGCCAAGCTTTGTTAATGTAGTCGGAAGCTCAACCGTCTCCAGTTTTTCAAACCAAGCGAAAGCACATTGACCTATACCGGTTATTCCCTCGTTTACTACAACTTTTTTTACTTTTTCGAAGCCGTCAGTATAAGGAGCATCTGTGACGATTTCATCATTTTCATTGTAATATGTATTGTAGTCATACATTTCACCTGTGCCGTTAAGCGTTAAAGTGCCTTCTTTATAGTCCCAGAAAATATTATCGCCACACTGACGGCTGTTACCACTGCTGAACTGGAGTACCTCTATAGTGGTACTGATTGTAGCAAAAGCACTTGTTGCCGTAATTGTTGCTTTTCCTGCACCAGCTGCTACTACTTTGTTTTTATCAACGCTAATTACTGTTTCATCACTACTGCTAAAAACAAAGCTATCACTATTCAGCGTATAGTAACATATATTATCTCTGGTTTGTCCTTTAATCTGTAGCTGAGCACTATCGCCCTCATAAATGCTTTGAGGACCGTCAATAAAAAGCTCGTATTCATTATCACCCACATTAATATCAAAAACTTTTGTAGTGTTCTCAGGAATATTTGTCTCACCCTCGTATGATTTTATTCCAAAAAGCTGAATCCAACAAGGCACTCCATTGTGAACAACCGCACCTATACCAACAGTGTTAAAATCTTCGCTCATCATATTTGCATAGTGCATCTCAGAATCGGCCCATGAGTTCATAACGCTATCAGTGCTGCCATACCCCATAGCAAGATTCTCTGCAAATGCGTTCTCGTTAACAGTAAAACAGCTTGAACCATCAGGTCTTGTGTGGCTGGTATATAACATCAACTCTGCTGCACGTTGCATAGCGTCTTCCATCATCTGTGGGTCCATACTAAGCTCTTCAAGTCCCATCATAGTTCTCATTTTGTTAAGCTTTTCAAGTATGTCAAATGCATCATCATAATTACATGTCGCAGTCAACTGTATTGTTGAATCGGGCTCTATGCTTGCTGCCACAGCAGAAAAAGGTGCTGTCACAAGTACACCTGAAATAATCGTCAACAACAAAACAAATGATATGATTTTATTACAAAATTTCATATAAATTATCCTTTCGTTCAGCCATTAGCTATATTTATTATTAATCAGAAATTCTTGCGCATATATCTCTTTTTCAGACTTAATGCTCATAATCTTATTGCTGATTATACCACCCCAAAAAACCTTTGTAAAGGAAAGCACCCGAAGTTTTATCTCTCTTCGGGTGCTTGTTTTTCATATTTTATTGCGCAACTAAATTAATAATCAGAACTCAGTTATCAGATTTGCAATGAATTTCTGGATTAATGTTGCATCCATTACAGTAACATTTTTGTCTCCATCCGTATCTGCTGCTAACAACTGATCATCTGATAGTTTCTTAATATTGGCTATATGCTTCTGTATAGCTGTAGCATCTAAAACTGTTACACTGCCATCCATATCTACATCGCCCAGTTTCACATCACCAGATGCTTCACATGGTGCAAAATCATAGTAAAGCTCTAAGAATGTTTCATCGTGAGAGCCGAAAGTATTAGCCCTCTCACCGTTTATTGTACCTGTTGTTTCGTTGTAGCCGTCTTCCATATAGAATGTGCTGTTGCCCTCTGCTACTACACCTACAACAACGCGGTAAATTCCGCCTGCTTTAAACTCTGTGTCAGCTGAAATGTGTTTTGCTGAACCGCTTGTGACATCGTACCACTCAACTGTTTCTACATTACAGCCGTTTGTATAGCAGTAAGCTTCCATATCAGGGAGTGCACCTGCGACAGGAGTGTCAACCTCACCGATATCAACAAATGATACTACCTGTGGTGCATTTAATGTATAAGTAACAGAAAGTATTGCAGCAATCTCAGCACCAGGCAAAACAACCTCTGCCTGCTTGCCACCGACTGTAGCGGTGATATCTATCCAGCCGTCTGAGTCTGTCTTAAATTTATAATCATCGTGTGTTCTCAGCCATACCTCAAGCTCGTATGTGTGTCCTGCTTCAAAAACATCTGTTTCTTTGAGGTTTATATGTGATGAGGTTGTTACATCTGTCCAGTAAACTCCGGTTATGTAATACATGGCAGTATCAGCTACAGTGAAATCAGGGGTTGCACCTACACTTGGAGCGGTGACTCCCGTGACATCAACGTGTGAAACCTCTCGTCTTTTATCACCGAAAGCATAACAGATTCTTGCATAGTATCGACCGGTTTCACCTGCTGTTTCAGTGGTCGCTTTGTTGCCGTTTACATAGCCGACAACGGCAGCGTTACCATTAACATCTGTCGGGAAGTACATATCACCGAGCGTTTCAACAGCAACATTTATCTCGTAAACATGACCTTCCTGGAATTTATCACTGAAATTCATGAATGTCTGTGTTGTGTAGTCATACCATGCAACGCCCTCAATATAATATGGAGAGTTCATATCGCCTATTATTACACCCTGTGTTAAAAGTTCAGGATAAAAATCAGGGTACTCACCCGGGACAGGCTCAGTAACATCTAATTCAATCTCGTTAATAAGCGGGTTTTCATAGCAAGGCTCAAAAGTATACTCAACAAACGCACTATATTTACTATTTGAATCAACGATTGCTTCATTTCCATTCACTGTTGCTCTTGCAATATTTTTATTATCCTCGTCAACTCTGAACTCGTAGCCGTCTGATGCGCATAAAAGTATGGTTATAGTATAAATATGACCTTCGATAAATGTTTCATCAGGCTGTACAACACTCTGTGTTGTTTCGTCAAACCACCACTGACCATTTTCAACATCATCATCGTCATCGATCTGTTCATCAAGATAGTATGCGTCTGTATTAAGCTTAACATCATATTTTGGTGTTTCTCCAGCATAAGGAGTCTGGACATTTGTCAGATTAATGTCATAAATGATTATTGCGTCTTTTGAGTTAGCTGCGAAAGCACAGATTGCTGTTGACGTTACGAGAATTACAACAAGCATAAAACACAGTACTGCCTTAAATAATCTTTTTTTCATAAATTTTCACCTTTTTAAATTAATAATAGTTAAATATCAGAACTCAGTTATCAGATTTGCAATGAATTTCTGTATTAATGTTGCATCCATTACAGTAACATTTTTATCCCCATCTGTATCTGCTGCTAACAACTGGTCATCGGATAGTTTCTTAATATTGGCTATATGTTTCTGTATAGCTGTAGCATCTAAAACTGTTACACTGCCATCCATATCTACATCGCCTAACATAAAACTGTCTTTTGGGATAGCAAAATCAAGTGTGAATCCTACTACTTTGTCAGAAGAATCAAGCAAAACCTCTGCAGGCTTGTCATTTATTCTTGCATTTACGTTAAGGCATCCGTCCTTGTCCGTATTCATATAGTAACCCTCATTTGCTTTAAGCCACATCTCAACCTGATATGTGTGCCCAGCCTCAAAGGCGCCTGTTTGCTTGAGCAGAACATGCTCCCCGTCGGTTATGTCATACCAATACATATTGTTGACAACACAACCTTCTGTTTTATTCAAGAAAGCTATTTCCGCGTCAAGCCCCGCTACAGGCTCATCAACCTCCACTGACAAATCTGTGATGAATATCGGTGTATAGACATTTACTAAATAACACACAGACTCCGTTGCTATCTCATTTCCATCAGGATCAAGAAGGAAAAGCTCATGGTAGATATAATATCTTCCCTCAACAGTTGCCACATCTTTAAGATTAACTCTATCGCCTGTGTGAGTATAGTAAAGACCCTTACCACCAACCTGAATATACGTGCTGCCGTAAACAGTGTAATCTGCAAGCGCCATATTTCTAGGCAAAGCCTTTATTTTAAATTCAAACGGAATGTCCATCGAATCAGTGCCCAGGTACGCCTTGCCTAAATTAACATTAGGTGCTGTATCAGACGGAGTTTTCCACTCAAAAGCAAGAATTCCCTCAGGCACGGTTCCCTTATAAGTTACTGTGTAAACACGGTCTGCATAATAAGCAGTTGTTCCATCGTCACGCTTTTCAGAATACACATTGCAAATAATGCCATCCACACTACAATCAGAATTTTCATTGAAAGTATATCCCTCTGCAGGATCAAGATAGAATCTGCATTTATACTTACCTTCAAGGTAAACATCAGTACTCTTCATCACAGGAGCAGATGAGTCAGTTATTGGTCCATACCACACCATTGAATCCAAGTCGTATTGTTCACTCAGAATATCATCAGTTGCGTATTTTGGGCAGCATCCGAAAGCAGGAGCATCCACACCTACAACGTATGCCCTGCTGATTACCTTAGGGTCAAGGAATGTAAAATGGAAAAGCTGACTATAAGTAGAACCGCCGTCATAGGTAATCTTGCAACGGAACTCAAGAGTATCAAGTTGTCCTGATGCCAGAATCTTAAAATGGTTTGTTTTTGTTCCGATGTAATACTCGTTATCATCAAGATCCACAGGGGCAAGCGCACTGTCATAATAACCTGCCTGCCATTGATAAGTTACATTGGTAGCTCCTGTAACCTTAAGTACAATCTCGCCGTAGCTGCCCATATACGGATTGAGCTTTACCGATTCAACCGAAATCACAGGTTGTGAAGCAGCTGACTGTGCTACATCAACTTCCGTCGCAGAAACTGTAAATGGTACAGCGTAAAACACGCTTAATACCATAATAACAGCAAGTAATAAAGATATGATTTTATTCATAAAATCGCCTCCGTAGGTATATTACTTTTGTTATTATACTTTAGGTGTACCACAGGATTCACAGAATTTTCCTGATTCATTTTTTGCTCCGCAGTTTGTGCAGAACCACGACTGTGATACAGGAGATACCTGTTGTGCAGGTTGATTGTAACCCTGATTTACAGGCTGGTTAAATCCTTGATTCATCGGCTGATTATAGCCGTTTGCAGGAGCATAACCACCGACAGGCTGTGAATTGTAACCGCCACCAAAGCCAACATTTGCATTTTGTGTAAGTACGTTTGTAACCTGCATCGCCATTTGCTGATAGCGGTTGTACTCTAATGTGCCGAGTCCCTCAACCTGAGAGCTATTAAGTCTCACTTCGATTTCATCGAAGTATGGATTATTAACTCTGATTTCGAGAATAAACTCGTAATAAAAGTTATATCTCGGAGGATTATAGCTTCTTCTCTCGCCGTCATTACCCTCCATATAAATCTCATCTCTGTCCTCATCAATTCTGAGGTTACAGCTCATAACGCTCGAAATTGGAATAACATCAGGGTTTTCTTCACTCCAATTGCCAGGAGTGCGGCGCGATACAACAAAGTTCCCTCTCATTGTATCCACATAAATTTTTTGCCCGTCTCCATAAGTCATCGCAGGAGCAAATGACGCCAGCGCCTGTTTGTTCTGCTCTCTGTACGCAAGCTGATTTTTAATTTCTGCAATGGTAGAGCCCCTTCTGTCCGTAAAAAATGGTGACAGCTTCTTTGCGCAATCTTTGCACATATTGCCGTCTTCCAGCTTTCTATTACCTAAAAGACCGATTTTCCCGTTGCAAATATCACAGAATTTCTTATCAAAAAGTCCCATTGTATATCCTCCTAAAATTACTTAGCATTATCTTTGGCAGAAATAATTTACAAAATTTCGCCTTTCTTAAAATCGATTAATAATCAGAACTCAGTTATCAGATTTGCAATGAATTTCTGTATTAATGTTGCATCCATTACAGTAACATTTTTGTCTCCATCCGTATCTGCTGCTAACAACTGAGCATCTGATAGTTTCTTAATATTGGCTATATGCTTCTGTATAGCTGTAGCATCCAAAACTGTTACACTGCCATCCATATCTACATCGCCCAGTTTCACATCACCAGATGCTTCACATGGTGCAAAATCATAGTAGAGCTCTAAGAATGTTTCATCGTGAGAGCCGAAAGTATTAGCCCTCTCACCGTTTATTGCACCTGTTGTTTCGTTGTAGCCGTCTTCCATATAGAATGTGCTGTTGCCCTCTGCTACTACACCTACAACAACGCGGTAAATTCCGCCTGCTTTAAACTCTGTGTCAGCTGAAATGTGTTTTGCTGATCCGCTTGTGACATCGTACCACTCAACTGTTTCTACATTACAGCCGTTTGTATAGCAGTAAGCTTCCATATCAGGGAGTGCACCTGCGACAGGAGTGTCAACCTCACCGATATCAACAAATGATACTACCTGTGGTGCGTTTAATGTATATGTGACAGTAAGTATTACTGCAATCTCATTACCTGTAGCCTCTGCCTCTTTACCTTCAACAGTAGCGGTGATATCAATCCAATCATCTGAATCTACTTTGAACTTGTAACCGTCGTTTGCTCTCAGCCACACCTCAAGCTCGTATGTATGACCTGCTTCAAAAACATCTGTTTCTTTGAGGTTTATATGTGATGAGGTTGTTACATCTGTCCAGTAAACACCGTTTATGTAATACATGGCAGTATCAGTTACAGAAAAGTCAGGGTAAGCACCTACACTTGGAGCGGTGACTCCTGTTATATTAACTGAAGTTATAGGTGGATTTGGCTTTAATTCCTCGTAATGAATAATAATTACATCTTCAGCCTCTTGTCCGTCGTCCAGTGTCATAAGACAGCGGATGTAAAGGTTTGTTTCAGCTTCAGGTCTGAAATCAAAACGGAAAGGATTGACTTTACCTCTATAATCACCAAGTTCTGACCAAGATGTGTTTTCACCATCAAAGTGAGCCTCGTCGCTCATATACCACGAAACTGAATTAACATTATCTTTGTTTTCAATCCACAAAAGCGGAGATTCTTCTGCTGATGCAGGAACTTCAATCGTATCAACATAGCCGAGGACAGCATCAATCATCTCCTGATTCTGCTTATAAACAGTACTATTTTTACCGTATAAGGATACTTCCTTTTTCATAAAATTAGCACTCAGACGTTCTGCCAAAGATAAATCTTCGCTACCTATCATAGTAGGAGGAGTAATCTCGCAGTAGTACCCAGTTTTGCCCTCGTATTCAACAGTAGTGAGGTTTCTGCTGACACCATCAAGATAACGCTGGTCACTACTATTCAAGCATTTATAAAAGGTTGTACCGCCTGCAACGATAACCTGTCCGAAGCCGTTGTTACAGTACGCAAAGCCTGCATATTCATCATCAGGCTGTGCTATGTAGAACTCACCATCGTAAACGTAAACGCTCGGATAAAAGCGTCCGTAAGATGAAAAATCGCTGTAGGAGGAAACTTCGAAGTTAGAGATTTTGCCGTAGAATGTACCATCGTAAATATTACAGTGAGGTACATTGTAAATATATGCATTATGGCGCACCTCGATTGTATCTCCACCAAAGGCAGTGTGAGAATCGAACACCCCGTCGTATATATTAAGGTAGCCTGTTTCCACCAAGAAAACAACGCCGCCACCTACCTGATACGGAGTTTTTATCTCATAATTACCGCCGTAGATATCAACATTACCATTAGCAATAATAACAGAGCTTGTTCCTGCGTAGTTACCGCTGATGAAAATCATCTTGCCGCTTTTGTCGTCTGATGAGTCCTCAACATAAAAGTATGCGCCATCATTCACCTGAATCAGACAATTGTCGATGCCACGTGTAGAACGACTAAGGGTGTAGCCGTTTAAATCAAGTGTACAGTTTGTAAAGGCACTAACTACAAGCGCATTATCATTTTCGTTATCCTCAACGATAATATCGTTTTGTAAAACGTATCTTTCGCCGTTAGGTGAATTATAAAGTAAGTTTTTGAGTTGCTGATAGCTTGTGACAAATATCTGATAACTTGTATCTGCCACTTCACTTTCTTTTGCCGAAACTGAAAAACACTGGGCAGATACCATGCCTACTAACATCATAAAACACAGTATCATGCTTATTACTCTTTTTTCCATAATATTCTTCCTCCACTTTATTCCTCTTTATTCTCTAATTTTTCTGCACATATTTTGCAACAAATTCCGCCGTTTAGTTTGTCAGTATATACTGAGCAATCCTCGCACACCATATTTCCACATATCTCACAACGATTTAAGTTAAGCCGTACCTCGTTGTTAGCACGCTCATAAGCTTTGCTGTGTTCACTGGCGTAAATAATAGCTCGTGCTTCTTTCTCGTCATTGGACAAAAACTTTTTCTTTAAAAAGTTATTGTGAAAATCATACGCCTGTGTGGGTATTGCTTTTCCACAACAGTCACAATAAAAAGTAAACCTGAACTGTTTAAGCGAAGAATCGTCAGCATATTTCTTTGTAATCGGAACAAGCATAGCCATACCTCCTTTTAGTAACAAATATATTATATTTGTTAACGCACAAAAAATCTATTACCCATAAGGGTACTTTTAGGTACATTTATGGGTAATAACTGTGATTATATGAAAAAAATCAGCCGTCCACTGCAAAGTGAACAGCTGAATGTTATATGTATTGTTTTAGTTTTGCGTAAAGCTCAAATCGACTTTTTACTTCCAACTTTTTGAAAATAGATGTCGTGTGTTTCTTTATAGTGTTTTCTGTAACAAACAACTGCTCTGCAATTTCTTTTCTCTGCTTACCTGTGAGAATTTGTTTTAAAACTTGAGTTTCCCTTTCAGTCAGCAGAGCAACTGCTTGTACACTCGCACAAATATGTTCGATGTCTGCTTGCGAAAACAAGCATGGATTTTCAAAATCACCACTGCCGGTTTCACCGGACACATGAGTATCTGTTTTATTAGTTGTATGTGCTATGATAACGCTGCCGTTATTTGCCACAAGTCCGTATTCCTGCAATATCCCATACAAGAGCAAAATAAACAATTCGCTCATCACATAGGAGACGGTCAGATACTCAAATCCCCTAGGCAATAACTGCTCCGCAAACCAAATCACTATACTGCAAAGCACTGCACAAAGCAAAAACGATACGTGTAGTTTAGACTTGATTTTCTTTTTTATCATGGCATAAATAATCACAAAAAGCATCAAGCCGAAATATAAAAACAGATAGATATAATATAACAGATGCAACGGACCATAGTCGCGCAAAAGCCTTGTAGTGCCATCAATAATTTCAATCGACACTTGATTGTAATACCAGTTGAGTATTCCGGGCGACAGCGTAACAAGTAACACAAAAACGCTGACTCCACACAAAACTGTCAACATCCACTTTTTGTAATCTAAATTACAAAGGTTCAATATCATCTTCAAAAGTAGAAGCGGCAGAAAAACCTGACCTAAGTACGCTAGTCTGTTTGCGTTGAGTGCAAACGAAAGCGTTGGTGCTATTGAAAGCAGGAAATGTCCCAGATTACACACAAATACCGATACAAACAAAAGTAGCAGATATATATCTTTTTTTCTATCAACTGCAAGACAAACGCCAACCAAAACAAGCGAAATTGCGCAGATAATTCCATAAGCAACAGTCATCTTACTTCCTCCGATAAAGTGTCAGTAGTGCTTTTCAAAATCACATTTTATCTTATACTGCGTTTGATTATAACATACTTTCTTTTTTTCTTCAACGGATATTCAAAACCCGTTTTGGATTTTAGTATCAATATTTATAAAAGTTCAGGCTGTACCGGATGGCACAGCCTGACTTTTTATTATTCAGTTCACTTTTTTATTGTACTTTTTTTGTATTTTTTAATTATTAACGAACTAAGTGTAATTGCTCCAAACCACAACAAGTATGGTGTTGTGTAACCTGTTTGTGGTGAGGTTGGGTTTGTGTTAGTACCAGGAGGTGTAGTTGGTTTTTCAGTTGGTGGTACTGTTGGTGGATCCGTTGGCGGATCTGTTGGCGGATCTGTTGGTGGATCTGTAGGAGGTTCTGTAGGAGGTTCTGTGTATGTGTTCACAAATTCAACCTTTGTTACCGCCTTATCGTTTGCATCATAAGCTGTTGCTACGAGTTTGCCGTCAACGTCTTTTACCTCAACAAGAATCACATGAACTGTTTCGTCATATGTGATATCCTTGTCGTCGCCTGCTTTTTCTGTGATAACGTAGCTGTAAACGCCGACCTTGTCATATGTAAGCGTATTGAATACAAACTGTGTACCCTCATTTGTCTTTGTATCAATCAGAGTTCCTTCGTCTTCTTCGCTCTCAAGTGCGTAAAGCTCAAATGTGAACTCGCCGTCCTTGATATTTCTACCAACAAGTGTCTTCGTGCCACCCAGTGTGACTGTAGCATCAGTTGGGTCATATGTGTTTGTAAAGCCTATCTCTACCTGTTCGCCGATATCGATTGGACCTGCATCTATGTTTGCAACAATAGCAACCTGTGCTGTTACACCACCGAGTGTGTCGTCTTCAACAAGCACTTCTACAATATATTCTTTGTCGCTGTAAATCACGCCCGGTACAGGGTTATCAGGCACGATTTCTTTGAGTGTATAGCTGATATATTGGCCGATATCCTGAGCGCCGAATGTGAGTGTAAGCATTGTCTCGCCGCTACCGCCAACTGTCTGTGGGAATTCCTGTACAAGCTCGTCGCCCTGATACAGTCCAAAGAGATAACCGCCGTTTGAAGCTGCGCTATCTGCCTGATCTTCTACTGATGTGTCGACAACAGTCTTGTTTATAACGATTGTAACAGCATCGCTACCGGATGGTGCGTATGTGTTATTGAATACGCTGTGAACATTGAAGCTGTTCTCTGTCGCTGTAATTTCTGCGCCTTGGAAACCTTCAACTTCACTTACTTCGAAAGCACCGTCCATATCGCTGTCAGCGACTAAGATGTCAAACCATCTTACGCCCTGATCATAGGTGATACCAAGATATGGGTTTTCTTCGTATACTTCAGTAATTCTGTATGAATATCTGCCTGCATGGTCATAAACTTCAGTCTGGATAAGGTCTGTGAAATCGAATGTCGGGTTGTCTTTTGTAGCAACAGATGTGCCCATTTCAATCCATTCGTTGTTCACCCATTTTTCGAGCCTGAATGTAAATGAATCGCTGTCAAGCCACTCGTCGTCTGCACGACCTGTAAAGCTCTTGTCGCCGGTAACTGTTACGTTAGGTGATATTGAGTCAGGTGTATATGTGTTAGTAAATGTAACAACGTGATATTCATTGGTTTCCATTGTGAATGTATGAGTGTTGTTCTCATAGTTGGACGTAAAACCTTCAAGACCTGTCATATCTTCTACGATTGTTACCTGCTTACCAAGCTCAATGCCCTCGATAACAGCTACCTGATCAGCTTTGAGCTGATACTGTACAGGCTCGTTATCGCCGATTGTAACATTGAATGTAAATACTGGTTGCCTGTCTTGAGAAAGCTCCATCATATATGTATCTGAGAAAGGATGCTCTACTTTTTTAGCAAGTACAAGCGCACCGTCTGTGTCAGGAGGAGCAACCATATTGACAAACGCAGCCTCTGACAGTTTACCCTGCTCAACAGTAATTTCTGCTTGCATCTCACCCTCAACGCCATTTACGCTCTTTACTACGTATTCTTTGTTTGGAGCCACAGCCTCGCTTACTGTGTAGGTGTTACCCTGTGGCAGGTCAATCAGATATGCTCTTTCGCCTGCAGTAAGTTCAACTTCAAGTTTGCCGTTTGTAAACTGTACATTCTCTGTTGCTTTTTCAGTGCCGTTTGCATTGAAAGTTCTGAGTCTGAATGTTCCTGAAATATCGCCTATCTGTGCGTCCTGATCTTCTACGATAAATGTATATGTGTAATCAGTGCCAATTAGAGTTTCGTCGATATCCTTAGAAATCTTAATACCCTGTGCAGCAGTAAGAGTCATAAGACCGTTGTTGCCGTGGATATTCTCCGTGAAATATATACCCTCATCTTCAGCAGTATTAGGGTCATCGCCGATATACTGAATGTCAGGATAGTGGATGTATGGAACTGTGTCTGTTACGTTCTCTGATTTTTCAATGGCGAACTGTTCAAGTGTTCTGTGGATAGTGCCTTTAGGGATATACCACTGTGTAGAAGCAGTAGGTCTATCACTTTCGCTTTCAACTACTTTGAGCGAATTTTCGGAAATAGCCTCATAGTGTGTATGCATTCTGGCATTGCCACCGTTTACTTCGTCTGACAACTCGAATACCTGATATGCTCTGTAGTAGGTTTGCTCGCCATATACAGGAGCGTTCTCACCTACATATGGAATGTAGTTTTCACCATCAAGAATATGAACAATAGAATCTTCTGTGTAGTAATATCTTTCGTTTTCTACTGATGGAGCGTAAGTTACTACTGTGTTGACTGTTTCAATGTGGTTGTCTGCATCAATAGTGCTTAAATCCCAGTGGTTTGTATAGAAAGTATAAACACCGTCTTTTACGTACTGATAATCATCAGCAACAATGTCAGCTACTGTAAGCTCATTGATTTCATCTTTAAGTCCTGCTTCGTATACAAGACGGATAGGAGACACTTCACGAATAGTATCAGCGACTCCGTCTCCTGTTGTATCAACTTCCATTGTATTGTCATACTCTAGAGTGATATCGCCCGGATTTTCGAGTGAGTCACCTGTGAGTGTGATGTTGTAAGAAACAACCGGAATCAAAGATGCAGGAACTGCAAATCTGACACCAATCAGGCCGTCAGACAGACGCTCGTGAACCTGAACGGATACATACATCATATCAGCCTTTTTGTGGCCGTCGATTACTTCACCCAAATAGCCATAGGACGTGTTGATATACGCTGCACCCTCAATCGGCTCTTTGTCATCCTTGTCAGCAAATGCCATATAGTTGCCGTTTTCATCAGCATACCAAGCGATGTAGTTTGAGTACTCGCCTGTCTGAGCATTGTACGCAAGCTGACCGTCAGCATAAGCGTCCTGTACCAGTTTCTGCGCAGTTGGAGTGTCTTTAATACCTAAACGCTCTTTAACCGCCCAAATCATATTGTCACCCAAATCTGTCGGGTTGTCGATTGTACCAAGTGCACCACCTGAGAAATTAGAAGCCAAAATCTCACCTGTGTAGAGGTGGTCACCGATTAGGATACCTTTGACATCTTTTACGTCCATATAAGCACCGAGGTCATCATGGAATTCAACATAACCACCAAGGTTATTGTCAGTGCCCTCAACATATGTAGGATAGTAAAGTGACTGTAGGATAATCTGCTCAACAATTCTGTCAAATGCCAACAGCAAGTCATCGTTGTTGAAATATTCTGTTACATAGTCTTTAGAAAGGTCGTAAGTGCTCTTATTAATGCTCTGATAAACAGTCTGGTAGTAGCCCTGACCAAAATAACCGGTTGATACCCACTGCTCACCAACAGCGAGCTGCATAGAAGCGCCATCTGAAAGATTGTTATAAGTGTTCCAGTGATTGTTGATAGCAGTAGTTGACTGTGATGGATCAAGTACTGCAGAGTTATTGACCTTGAAACCTAATGTGTAGAACAATGACTCACGCTCGTACTTTTCTTCAATACGCTCTTTTGCATATGAAGCAGAAAGCTGAGCTACAAAAGGAATAGCACTAGAAAGATACTGGCTGTTGTTTAATGTATCTTCAGTACCGTCACCGAACTTGGACGTACCTACACCATTGTTGCCACCCATATAGTTGTTGGTAGCGATTGTAGGAACACCGTCACTCATCAGTACCATGATAGGCATTCTTTTTGTGCCCTTCTGGAAAGTATCCTCTGTAATTTCGGTTTCTTCCTGGGCTAAGAACTCCTGCATAGCCTTGTAGGTACCTGCCTGAATATATGTACCACCCAGTACGTCTTTTTCGTAGCTGCTATTGATAGCACCGTGTTCTTTACCTGTAACATTAGTGTTAACCTTGATAGTTTCAGTTCTGGTGTTCTGTCCGTTAACATTGACAGTATTAGAATCTTTTACTAAAAAAGTGTTACTTCTGTGTGTGTATCTGTCGAGTGGTAACAGCAGCACTGCATCGCCGTCGTCAGCTGTCTGACCTGTTACATAGTTACCGGAGTACATTACGATACCGACACGGTTGTGCTTGTTAACTTCCTGCAGAGTTTTGATAGCCTTGTTTGCTGCAGAAATCAAATCATCAACAGCATTGTTATTACTGCTGTTCATAGAACCTGATACGTCGAGCACAAGCATTGTATCTGTAGGAATATGTGAGTAGCCTGTGATAGACTTGTTGGTAGCAATAGCAGAGAGCGCAACCAAGAAGTTATCGTCCTCTTTCATTGTTACCCCTGGAAGCTCTGATGCATCTTTGAAGACGGATTTATCTGTCCAGATACCACCTGCGTTTTCTGTATTTGTGACGTCTTCGCCAAAATACATTTTCCAGTCGTCCATAGTTGATGGGTCAACTTTTCTTGTGTCAACCTTCTCTGCTGCCGCTACCGGCAGAGCGAAAGGTAAGCACGATATAACAAGTACCACGCACATCACTACACTGAAAAATCGTTTTAAAAAATTATTCTTAGTGTTAGTCATAACTTTTCCTCCTATGAATTTATTTCAAATCTACGCGTAATGCATCGTTAAAACACACGCCGATTAAATCTGTTTTGTTTTGTCTTTTGAAATATCGACAGGTACCACAATCCATATACTGTGAATCAACATAAGGGCATTCAGTAAAACTCACGTTTTTCCATTGTCGCCCGTTAAGGGTTAATCGCGGCTCTTCATCAAAATAAGGAAAGTCGCCAATCCACACGTCAAATTTTTCGTCATATATAAACTCAACATGCACTGTGTCATAGTCGACACAAAAGGCTCTTTTTTCAATTTTCGCCATATAATCCCCTCTTGTGTTCACCTTATACATATATTCTATAGTAAAAATCACCCAAACAATAGAGTGATTTTTAAAAGATATTACGCAAATTTAACAATCTGCAACTGTTTGTACTAATATATCTACAACCGCTTATAGTATAAAAATCCGCTTATTTACACAGTTTTTATTATTCTTGTGCACAAAAAACTCCCCGTTCGTTAAAACGAACGGGGAATAAATAACAAATGAATTTGTACAAATTCACTTCAAAATATATTTGATTAATCCTTTTTTATCGTTGATGTACAGTTTGGAATAGATAGTAGAAATGTAATTAGTGACTGTACGAGCAGACAGTTCCATATGCTCGGCAACTTCTTTTACTGACCAACCATGACCATAAAGCATAGCGATAATAAACTCTGTGGTTGTCAGTTTATCTGTAATCTCGCCATCTGCGTAGGTGTTGTGTATATCACGCCAACCATTATGAAAAATCTGCACAGCATTTACAATACGATTGTACTGTTGAGGATAACCTTTCTTAAAGAACACCTCGACCATACCCTGAAGCAAGCCGTGGTGCTCGATATACGGCTCAATAAAGCCGTCTTTTGACGCTATCTCCCACGCTCTTTGCATGCGCTCTTTTGCTTCCTCTACTCGCTTTAATTTCATCAGTGCCATACATCCGACCATCTTCACGTAAATAGTTGCGATAGGATATTGTTGTGGACATAACGCAAGCGCTACATCGACAATAGTGAGTGCTCTGACATAATCACCCTCAAGATATGCCCGATGTGCAAGCACATAGCATGCCTGCAGCTTTATTCCTGCCGGCAAATATCTCATGTATTCTTCGAGATTAGGTGTATTATTATCGAGTGGCAAATGAAGCAATACATCTGCCGTGTTTGATGTAAATATGCTGACAGCACGAGCTTCAATAGGGACATCGGTTTTTTTAAGACCGTTATGAAACTGCTCTTTAAGTGAACGCAGAGCATACAAAGGCAGATTAGTCTGGCCTGCCGCAAAACCCGAAAACATACAGATAAGTGACGCAGAATACTTTAACACTTCATCGTCGCTGTCAAGATACTCCTCAAGTGTTTCAATCGCTTTCTGCGGTTGCGCACTAAAGTAATAATACTCGCCCAAAGCAATTTTCCTCTCGTCCTTATCTTCTATAGAGTTTATATACTCCATACATTTTCCGGGCTCGAACGATGCATTGAGCAAAGGTAAAACTGTATGCTTAGTATCATTGGCAACACCATGAACTTTTTCATTTT
Organism: Ruminococcus sp.; assembly: GCA_045604645.1. GTDB lineage: Bacteria > Bacillota > Clostridia > Oscillospirales > Acutalibacteraceae > Ruminococcoides. The sequence goes on from JAZUOM010000035.1 coordinate 40,928, forward strand.
CTGATGTGCTTGCTGTGCAGGGAGCTTTCACATCAACAGGTATGAGCCACGAACGACCTAATTTAGTCGCTCCGTCTATTTTGCCGTCTTTAGCCCACTTTTGTATGGCTCGCTGTGTAACACCGAGTCTTTGGGCTGCTTGACTAACAGATTGATAATCCACACATGTCACCTCGATTGTAACCTTATTATACTACTCAATCTGAATAATTCAACCAGTTGTCACTTTTTATTTGGAAAAAATAAGTTTGAATTATTAGCCTTCAACCACTTAATATTCTTGACTTAAATTATTATATTAGCTACAATATATTATTGTAAGGAGAGTTGTATTATGAAAAAATATGTAGCGCTTTTTCTGGCTTTTGGGATGGTTTTTTCCCTTGTTTCATGTACAAAGACAACAGAAAAACCTTTAGCAGAACCACAAGTTCAAGCAAGTGAATACAAATTATCTGATCAGGTAAAAGAGGGCAGTGTTATCGACGGTGTTATGACAGATATCGCAGGAACTGACCCGATACTACAAAAAACAGTCGCTTCCTGGCTTGACTACTGTGTGCTGTACGAGGTAAACGTAAGACAGTACACCGAAGAAGGCACCTTCAAGGCATTTGAATCACATTTACAGCGACTCAAGGATATGGGTATCAACACATTGTGGTTTATGCCTATTCATCCAATCAGCAAAACCGAAAGAAAAGGTACGCTTGGCTCATATTATGCTGTTGACGATTATATGAAAGTAAATCCTGAGTTTGGCACAATGGAAGATTTTCGGCATCTCGTTGATAAAGCACACGAAATGGGCTTTAGGGTTATCCTAGACTGGGTTGCTAACCACACAGGTTGGGACAACGCCTGGATTACTGAACACAGCGACTGGTACCAGCGTGATGAAAACGGAGAAATCACATATTCATACGACTGGAGCGATATCGCTGAACTTAATTACGATAACTACGAAATGCGAGCTCAGATGATTAAGTGTATGCAGTTCTGGATTGAAGAAGTCGGTGTTGACGGATTCAGATGTGACCACGCTATCGGTGTTCCGTCTTCGTTCTGGAACGCAGCTGTTTATAAACTCAAATCTATCAACAATGATATTATGATGCTGGCTGAAGTTTCAGCTGCTCCTGCGTTAACACAATATGCCTTTGACTGTTGCTATAACGACCAGTTATATGGTCAGGCTCTCTCTGTAAAAGGTGGTTTTGGCGCAACAATTTTGGAACAAGGCATCACCCTTAGTCCTAATTATGTCGAGGGCAGTTTCCCTATGAACTATCTGGACAATCACGACAAAAACTCATACGAAGGAAGTATTGTCGAGAGATTTGGTGATACATACGAACCGTTGCTTGCGTTGTCATTTGTAGCCCCTGGTTTTCCGCTTATATACACCGGTAACGAGCAGGGATACGACCACGAAATCGAGTTCTTTGAAAAAGACACCGTAGTCTGGGACAGCAATCCAAAATATGCTCCTATGATTGCTGCTTTGTCTCAATTAAAAAAAGATAATAAAGCCCTTGCTTCAACTAACTCAAATCTCGAATATCTAAACTCGAGCAACTCGCATATACTTGCGTTATCAAGAAAAGCCTCAGATGAAGCCCTTATCTTTGTGTGCAATACGTTCTATGAAAACGTAGGTGACGTAACAGTTGACCTGGGATTTGAAAACGCAACCTGTGTTATGCACTACGACGGCACAACTCTTAACACTGAGCAAAAGGCTGTTACAAGCAAGGATTTTGAAAACAAAGATTTTAATCCATACGAATTCTATATTTTGGAAGTATATGCATAATAATATACAATTAAAAACTATTGCGAAAGTTTTAATATAAATCTTTAAAAAGGAGTGTTTTTATGTCAACTTTACTTCAATATAAGTGCCCTTGTTGTGGCGGCAGAATTGAATTTGACAGCAGCATCCAAAAGATGAAGTGTCCTTTCTGTGATACAGAATTTGATGTTGCCGCTTTGCAGAGTAATGATGAAGTGCTTAATCAGAATCCTGTTGATGATATCCATTGGAACACAGATTCTGCACAACAGTGGGCCCCTGGCGAAACTGAGGGTATGCGTGTATATACATGCAAATCCTGTGGCGGAGAAATTGTCACAGACCAAACCACCGCCGCATCATCATGCCCATATTGCGATAACCCTATAGTTATGACAGGGCAGTTCACAGGCGACCTCAAGCCGGACTATGTAATTCCGTTCAAACTCAACAAAGAAGCGGCAAAAGCGGGACTGCTAAAACACCTTATGGGCAAAAGACTTCTGCCAAAAGTTTTTAAAGACCAGAATCATATTGACGAAATCAAAGGTGTGTATGTACCGTTCTGGTTGTTTGATGCCCAATCTAACGGCCATGTACAGTACAGAGCAGAAAACGTACGTTGCTGGACATCAGGAGACTATGAATATATAGAAACCACCCGCTACGCTGTTCACAGAGGCGGTAGCGTATGTTTTGAGCGAATCCCTGTTGATGGCTCTACAAAAATGGATGACGACCTCATGGAGTCAATCGAACCATACGACTTCAGAGACGCTGTTGATTTTCAGACAGCATATCTGTCAGGCTATCTTGCTGACAAATATGACGTGAATGTAGAAAACAGCATTCCTCGAATCAACGAAAGAGTCAAAAAAAGCACAGAGCAAGCTTTTGAATCCACAGTAAACGGATACACTTCTGTTACACCTGAATTTTCATCTATTTCTGTTGCAAACGGTGTTGTAAAGTACGCACTTTACCCTGTGTGGATTTTAAACACTACATACAATGGCAAAAAATACACCTTTGCTATGAACGGCCAGACAGGTAAGTTTGTCGGCGATTTGCCAATGGACAAAAACGCTTATTTCAAATGGCTTTCACTTTTATCAGTAGCTTGCAGTGCAGGTGTGGCACTTATCACCGTCTTGCTGTGGCTTATCGGAATTCTTTAAGGAGGGGTTATTATGAATAAAAGATTACTATGTATAATTTGCGTATTTATCCTCCTTTTTGTGAGCGTTGTTTCTGCTTCTGCATCTGCATCTGACGAAGAAAATCTTAACTGCTTATACGATTATGAGGATATCCTCACAGATGAAGAAGAGGAAGAACTTGAGGATCTCCTCAGCGAAATAAGTGAGGATCAGGAATTTGCTGTTGCTATTGTTACATCAGAGGATTTTGACGGCTACTATGCTGAAGATTACGCTGATGATTTCTATGACTACAACAATTTAGGTTACGGTGATGAAAACGACGGTATCCTGCTTGCTATAAGTGATAACGAGGGTGAAGCACATATCACAACCACAGGATATGGTATTACTGCTTTTACTGATGCCGGTCAGGATTATATCATCTCCCAGATTAGTAATGACCTTAGTGACGGCGAATACTACGATGCTTTCACAAACTTTGCACAGCTTTGCGATGACTTTGTTTCACAGGCAAAAGATGGCGAACCATATGACTCGGGTAATTTGCCAAGAGGACCTTATTCCATGGTTTATCTGCTCATCAGTATAGCAATAGGCATTGTTATTGCTTTTATTGCTGTATCAGTCATGAAGGGTCAGCTCAAAACTGTTGTAAGAAAAACAAACGCTCATGATTATATGCGTGCCGGAAGCCTGCAGATTAACGACAGCAGAGACATCTTTTTGTATCGCAATGTTATAAGAAAACACAAACCAAAGAGCAACGGCTCCAGTACTCACGTTGGCTCCTCAGGAACCAGTCATGGTGGTAAAAGTTTCAAGTTTTAATCTTGTGATGATATTCTGTCCTTGATTTGAATATCAGATAGTGATATAATCAAATTCACTTTGATTTTACCTTATTGAGGAGTGTTTATGAAAAAGATATCAATCTTTCTATTAGTCTTTGCTTTGCTCTGCACATATTTCTGCTTTTCGGCATTTGCAGAAACTGAACCTGATACAACTTTAGAGTACGATATACAAGAGGATAACACGGCTGTTATTACACACTATGATAGTCTTGAAACTAAATTTGTTATTCCGGATGAAATCGACGGGCACACAGTAACAGCTATAGGTAAAAAAGCTTTCTACGAATGCCACAGATTATCAAAAGTAACCATTCCTGATACTGTGGTATCTATTGAAAATCAAGCTTTCGAAAAATGTAAAGCTCTTAGTGAAGTTACACTTGGTAGCAACGTAAAATCTATCGGCTACAGAGCTTTTGCTGACTGCAAACAACTTACTGCTATCAACTTTCCTGATGGATTGCAAACTATCGGTAACAACGCATTTGTCCGCTGTCAGAAACTTGCCAGTGTTCTTATTCCATCCTCTGTCACTACCATTGGAAACTACGCTTTCTCTGACTGTATAAATATGTCAAGCGCCACCTTTTCTAACGGAGAACTTTCTATCGGTGAATGTGCTTTTGGTTGGTGTTTAAAGTTATCAGAAATCACTCTTGGCAGTAATACAAAGTCTATTGGTGACCATGCTTTTTATGCTTGTGACGGACTTGCAAAAGTCACTATCGAAAATCCCGACTGTGCGATATTTGATGATATAGAAACTATCCCTAATAATGCTACAATTTATGGTTGTCTGACATCAAGTGCCCAAAACTATGCAAAAAAATACGAAAGAAACTTTGTCCCACTAGAGCTTGGTGATGTTGATATGGATTCACACATCACAGTTTTGGATGCAACTGCTATTCAAAAGTATCTGGCATCCATAGTCGACCTGACTGATGACCAACTCATACTTGGGGATGCCGACAAGGATGGCGTAGTAACGGTAATAGATGCCACAAAAATACAACAATTTGTTGCAAATATGATTGATGAATTCTAATCAAAAAAGCCTGCTTTTGTAAGCAGGCTTTTTGTTTTGCATTATTCTTCTGTCTGTGTGTCTTTTAACGCGATACCAAGTACATCTAAACTCTCTGTATCAACTACCGATGGACAATCACTCATAAGTTCACTTGCGTTCTGTACCTTAGGGAAAGCAGTAACATCCCTGAGAGAATCGCACTTGCAAAGTATCATTGCAATACGGTCAAGACCAATACCCATACCACCATGTGGTGGAGCACCATATTTATATGCTTCAACCAAGAATCCGAATTTGGCTTCAATCTCTTCGTCTGTAAGTTTGAGCGCTTTGAACATCTTTTGCTGTAGCTCATAATCTGTAATACGGATAGAGCCTGAAGAAAGCTCTGTGCCGTTTAATGTCAGGTCATACGCTTTAGCAATAACCTTGCCTTTGTCGGTATCAAGATAAGGCAGACACTCTTCCTTTGGCATTGTAAACGGATGGTGCATAGCAACCCACTCGCCACTCTCATCGTCATACTCAAAGAACGGGAAGTCAACTATCCATACAAATTTAAAGATGTCAGGTATTATATCAAGTTTTTTCGCAACATTGAGTCTTAAAGCACCCAGTGTAGGAAGTGTGACGCTATCTTTGTCAGCAACAATGAGCACAACGTCGCCTTTTTTCGCATTTACAGCAGCAAGGATGTTTTCAAGCTCGCCCTCTTTCATAAATTTTGCAAAAGAACAAGCAGGTGTGTCCTCAACCCAGCGCACAAACGCCAGTCCCTTAGCACCGATACCGCGAACAAACTCAGTCAGTTTGTCAATCTCTTTGCGAGTAAGAGTCTGTGCAGCATCCTTTGCAACGATAGCACGTACAGAACCACCATTGTTGACTGCATCAGTAAACACCTTGAAATCACAATCTTTTACAAGCTGTGACAAATCCTGAATTTGCATATCAAAACGCACATCAGGCTTGTCTGAACCATAGCGGTTCATAGCGTCTTTATATGTCATACGCTCAAACGGTGTTTCAAGCTCCTGATTTAAAACTTCCTTGAAAAGGCGTTTGAAAAGCCCTTCGTTAATTTCAAGGATATCCTCAACATCAACAAACGAAAGCTCCATATCAATCTGAGTAAATTCAGGCTGACGATCCGCACGCAAATCCTCATCTCTGAAGCATTTTGCAAGCTGGATATAGCGATCAAACCCTGACAGCATCAACAGCTGTTTGTAAATCTGTGGTGACTGCGGAAGTGCGTAAAACTTGCCGTTGTGAATACGTGATGGCACAAGATAATCACGAGCACCCTCCGGAGTTGACTTAATAAGCATCGGTGTTTCAATCTCGATAAAGCCGTTTTCATAGAAATAGTCTCTTGCTACCTTTGCGATTTTTGAACGCAGATAAATGTTATCAAAGAGCGGCTTTCTTCTTAAATCAAGATATCTGTATTTCAGGCGGATATCCTCACTGGTTTTACAATCATCAACAATCTCAAACGGAGGTGTCTGTGCTTTTGAAAGCACTCTTAAATCAGTAACCTCAATTTCAATATCGCCTGTTGCAACTTTGTCTGTTTTTGCACTACGCTCGCGAACAATACCCTTTGCACAAAGAACATACTCGCTTCTAGCAGAAAAAGCCTTGTCAAAAATCTCTTTATCTGTTGTATCGGTAAACGCAAGCTGAACAATGCCTGTGCGGTCCCTTAAATCAATGAAGATAAGCTGACCCAAGTCACGCTGACGCTGTACCCAGCCACACACAGTAACTTCTTTGTTAACATCAGAAATCCTTAAATCACCGCAGTAATGTGACCTTTTGAGTCCTGTCATAAATTCTGCCATTTTAGTCACTCTCCTTATATAATGTCAGGGTTTTGCATTGCAAACAATGCGTCATAAAACTGCAAAAGAAAGTCATCGCCCAGCGAAATGTCGCTTTGCTCACCTGACTGCATATTTTTTAATTTTGCTTTATTTTGTGCGATTTCATCGTCGCCAATAACAACCGAGAACTTTGCACCGATTTTATCGGCATACTTCATCTGTGCTCTTAATCCTCTGCCGACAACGTCGCACTCTGCATACAGCGATGCTGTACGGATTTTTTGTGTCAGCTCAAACGCTTTTGCCTGTGCCACATCGCCCATTGACGCTATGTAAATATCGCAGGTATCAGGTTTTTCAATCTTAATACCTTGTGCATCCATAAGCATCAGAAGTCGCTCAATACCAAGTGCAAATCCAAGGGAAGGCAAATGCTGACCGCCAAGCTCTTCTATAAGTCCGTCGTACCTGCCGCCACCACAAACAGTCGCCTGTGCACCGATGTCAGTTGATATAAATTCAAAAACTGTCTTTGTATAGTAATCAAGACCACGTACAATAGTAGGATTTACTGTGTATTCTACTCCTGCTTTTGTCAGCAGGTTTTTTACTTTTTCAAAATGGTCAGCACAATCATCACAAAGATAATCAAGCACTTTTGGTGCATTTGCAGCAATCTCGCCGCATACAGGTGATTTGCAATCAAGTATGCGCATTGGATTTCTGTTTAATCTGTCTAAACAGGTGTCACACAATTTTTCCTTAGAGTTTTCAAAATATTCTTTCAGTGCTTCGTGATATTTTTTTCTGCATTCAGGACAACCAATGGAGTTTATTTGAAGTCTCAGGTTTTTTATCTGTAATCTGTCAAAAATCGACTTTGCCGCACAGATAAGCTCTGCATCAGCTGCAGGGTTTGATGTACCGTAGCACTCAAGACCAAACTGATGAAATTCACGAAGACGACCTGCCTGAGGTTTTTCATAGCGATAGCAGGATACAAAGTAACTTGCTTTTACAGGCAAACCGTCGTTGTACAACGCATGCTCTAAAAGTGCGCGTGCCGCACCGGCTGTTCCCTCAGGGCGAAGAGTAATCGACTCGCCACCCTTTGTATCAAAAGTATACATCTCTTTTTGCACAACGTCAGTTGTCTCACCAACACCTCTCAAAAAGAGGTTTGTATGTTCAAAAACAGGTGTCCTGATTTCTTTATATCCAAAAGAAGCTGATTCTTTTCTCATGATATCTTCGACAAACTGCCAACGATAGCTGTCTTTTGGTAGTACATCTTCTGTTCCTCTGACTTTTTTTGTTAGTATAGCCATCACAAAGTCCTCTCTTTTGTACAAACTTATCTATTGTATACTATACCACATCTTTCTCGCTTTTCCAATACCTAAGTTGTAAAAAATACTTTATATATGAGTATATTTATTCTTTGTTTTACAACTAATTTACTGTTGATTTAACAAAAATTCACAGTTTGTTTCTTGTTTGTATTCATCAAAAGTTGTATAATAGCAACGCAAACTGATTTTTAGGAGGACGTGTAATGAAAAAAATACTGTCCGTTTTGTTATGCCTTATGGTTGTAATAAGTATGCTTGTCATAGCACCTGTAAGCACAAATGCGCAGGTCGCGCCGGGTGCTGCAGACAGAGCTGTACAATGGGCAATCGAAACAGCAAACGACGACAGCCACGGCTATTCACAGGGCAATCGTTTCGGAAACCCTGATTACGATTGTGCTTCATTTGTTGTATACGCCTACAGAGCCGCAGGATTCAAATTGCCGATTGTTGCACATTGTGGCAACCTGAAACAGGAGTTTGAAAAAGAAGGCTTCACCTGGATTCCAAATACAGAAATCGACCTGAGCACATCAAAGTATTTGAAACCCGGCGATATTTTGCTTCGAATCAGCGGTCACACCGAGATTTACATAGGCAACAATATGCAGTGTGGTGCACATCAGGGCACTTATGATGACTATGACTATAACGATCCGGGTGACAGCACCGGCAAAGAGGTTTGTCCGGTAACATACAGCAATCGCTCAAACTGGAGCGGTATTCTCAGATACGAAGACGAACCTGTTGATATAGGCACCGATTTTTATGCATATATACAGAACAATTATAATGACAAAGTCGTCACTAATGATTCTGACGAAAACTGTGAAAACAGAAACGCCAGAGTAAGGTCATACACAGGGGCTTCCAACCAAATCTGGAAATTTGAACGTCAAAGTGACGGTTCTTACAAAATAACCAGCATTTTTAACGGTCTTGCGTTGGATGTAACAGGTGCAGGTACAACGTCAGGCACTAATGTGGGTGTGTATTTCGACAACGACAAGCCAGCACAGCGATGGTACGTATACGGCTCAGAAAACTCCTACAAAATATGCTCTCAGTGCAACACCCTGTCACTTGATGCAGGTGGTGGAACGCAAGACGGCACTAACCTGAGGATGTGTACTGACAACGCGTCTTCTGCACAGCGTTTTAAGATTGTAAAACTCAACCCCCCACAAAGCACTCACGTTGATGTCAGAGCAGGCACACCGTTTGAACTTACATCCATATGGTGGAATATGACATTGTATGCTGACTCTTATGATGTCAAGATTTACAAATCAGGTGATACCAATGTATATAAGGAAATCAACGATGTAATGGATACTTATGTACAGGTAGATTTGCCTGCAGGTGATTATACCGTAGAAGTATATTCGAAAAACATCGTCGCCTCTACAAAGAGTATGAACACTTTAAATTTTACAATCGAAGCATCTGATGAATACAGCAAAGGCGACGTTGATACAGATGGCACTATTACTGTTTTAGATGCAACAGCCATACAACTTCATTTAGCACACAAAAAACCTATCACAAGCGGACAGCAAACCCTTGCCGACATTGATAACGACAATGAAGTTACTGTATTGGACGCAACAAAAATTCAGTTGTTTATTGCAAACAAAATTGACTCGTTAACTTAAAATATATAACAGAAAAGCCCGTATCAGTCGATACGGGCTTTTTATATGCAACAAGTTGTTATCTGACAATATTTCTCCAGTCGAGGTCTCCACGCTCAAGACCATGAATAAGCACCTCTGCTGTTGCGATATTTGTTGCAACCGGAATGTTGTGCATATCACAAAGACGCAAAAGATTCATGTCGTTTGGCTCGTGTGGTTTTGGTGTAAGAGGATCACGGAAGAAAATCAGCATATCGATTTCGTTACATGCAATACGCGCAGCAATCTGCTGGTCTCCGCCTTGCGAACCGCCAAGAAACTTCTGGATTTCAAGACCTGTCGCTTCGCTGACCATTTTACCTGTTGTACCGGTAGCACAGATGTTGTTTCTGCTGAGTATTCCACAGTATGCAATACAAAACTGTACCATTAACTCTTTTTTCTCGTCATGTGCAATCAATGCGATATTCATATATTTCCCTCCATAACTGTATTTTATCTACGCAATATTATAGCTTAATTACAAGCGGTATATTGAGCCCTTCTATACGGGCAGCCAGACAGTCAAAAACTGCTACGCATTTTGACCAGTTTGTTGCAAGCATCCCGCGCTGAGAAAGAGCAGTAATTCGTACATCCTCAGGAACCAACGCAATAAGCTGAATCCCTGTTGCATCAATAACCTGGTCAAGATCAGTATATATGCCCATCTTAACAAATCGTTCCGTATCAAATCGGTTGATAACAAGTCTGATATCATCAACACCCATTTCATTAAGCTTTTGTCTGATATTGACAGCACCACGAATACTTGTCGGTTCGGTGTTAACCACCACAAGTGCTCGGTCTGCCGCAATTGCTGCTGTCTCAAAACCTGTACCAACTCCCGCAGGAGCGTCAACGATGACGTAATCGTATTTGTCTTTGTTCTCTGCTATAAACTGCTTCATAAGCTGTGGGCTTATTTCATCCTCAGCAAAACAAGGAGCAGCAATAGTAAATAAATTTTTTGCTCCGCTACATTCATACAACGCATCTTCCAGCATACATGTTCCGCAAATAACATCAGACATATCATAGACAAGCCTGTCAGTAATTCCTAACATCATATCTGTACCACGCATACCACTGTCGCAGTCAATAACTAAAACTCTATTATCTTTTCTGGCAAGTGCAAGTGCAAGCGATGTTGACACTGTGGTTTTTCCTGTGCCACCCTTGCCCGATGCAACTACAATTACTTGACTCATAATAATACCTCATTTAATATTTTAGCACACAAAAGTAAAAAGAGCAACGAAAAACCGTTGCTCTTTGTGTAGAATAATCTTTTGAAAAATTAGTAATTTTCAATAAATATCAGATATTTTTATTAATTAATCGCCCCAACTGCCGTCTTTTTTCATCTGATTTGCTGTCTTATTATAAAAATAAGCGTCCATCATATCCATAGCGGTATACATAGCGTACTTACCTTTTGCTCCGTGTTCAAGAACCACCGCTACAGCAACCTCCGGTTTGTCATATGGTGCATAGCATATAAAAATTACGTGGTCACTACCTGCGTTTTCTGCAGTACCTGTTTTAGCCGCTACCTTTTTCGGATAAGACGCTACTATTGTTGCAGTACCGTTTGTGACAACACTACGCATGGAACTTTTTACAGTGCTCATATTACTTTTTGAAATACCGGCATCTGCAAGCACTACCGGTTGCTCAGGGTCATTATACAGCACTACTTCGTCACGCTCGTAGTTTACTATCTTGCGTACCAGGTGGGTCTGATATCTTACTCCGTTGTTTGCAATTGTAGATGTATATGTCGCAAGCTGCATTGGTGTAAAAGTATTGTCAGACTGGCCTATTGCCGCCTGAACGGTGTTTCCCTCATACCAGGTTGTGGAATCTCTGCCTGCAAGTACTCCGGTTGATTCGTCAATTTCAAGACCTGTCTTGACACCCAAGCCGAATTTTTCAGCATACATATATAAGGTTGTAGCACCCAATCGTCTGCCGGTTTCCGCAAAAAAGTAGTTGCATGAAAATGCCATAGCATTATTCAGAGAAAGGGAGCCATGCGTTCCCATACAGTTTACTACATATTTTGGATAATAGTCATAGTGCTTTGTGCACTTAATTGATGTTTTTGATGTGATTACCTCTTCCTGAAGTGCCGCAAGTGCAACACATGGTTTATATACTGAACCAGGGGAGAAGGAACCGGAAAAAGTACGGCTGAACATCGGTGAATGCTCATTTGTATTAAGCCACGCACTGTATTCAGCATCATAGTATTTTGAAAGGTCATAGTTAGGGCACGATGCCGCCGCTATAACCGAATTATCTTTTACAGACAGCATTACTGCGCCTCCGCAGTAGCAATCTTCACCAAGTCTTTCCTGTTGGGTCTTGTTGCTTGCTTTTGCGCTGGCTACTTCTTTTTCGCCTTCTGCTCTTGCTTTGTTTATATTTTTGAGTAAAGAGTAGTTTGCAACCTCCTGCACATTGGAGTCAACTGTCAGATACACAGTATCACCGGGTTTGGCTTTTACTGTTTCAGTTTCTTTAATAACGTTACCTTTTTCGTCTTTTACAATAGTTTTTTCACCTGTTTCACCCCTGAGATAACTTTCAAGTGCGGCTTCAATTCCGAATTTGCCGATAACATCATTCATTTTATATCCGTTGTTTTTATTCTCTTCATATTCTTCGGCACTGAGCGACCCGACAACACCTATAACATGTGGCATCAGCGTTCCGTTTTTAATTACTCGCTCGTTTGTGACACGTATCTCGACACCGGAAATAGTCTGTGTTTGTTCTGAGATAACAGCAACTGCATCCTGAGTGACATTCTGTGCAAAAACATAAACCTCAGAGTATGAGTATCCGCTTTTTTCCATATTGTAACGCACAGACACTATGTCCCGTTTCAGATTGATATCATCTTGATTAACATCGTATCGCTGTGCTAACGCATCAAGTATTTGCTCTGCTGTAGACAAATCAGGTGAGTTTAACATACTTCCGCCTTTTATATATTCAAGTTCAGCTTCGCTGTTACTCTCGAAAACAGGCTTGCCATCGCTTATTACTATCGGCAAAACATCTACCCACTCTATACTACAAACATTGCTCAAAGAAAGCAATGTAGAAATGACGCTGTTAGTTGAATCCTCTTTTACGTAAATTTTATTTATCACAATGTTATAAGATGTTTCGTTAACAACTAATTCCTTTCCGTTTACATCCAGTATTTCTCCTCTGGTTGCATCAGACTGCTCTGTGTAAGAGGTGGACTGTGCTGATATCTCTTTATACTGAGCACCTTTTACAATCTGCCAATCAAAAAGTCTTAACGAAAATCCAAAAAAAATAAGGACAACCACAACGGCGCAAACGATAATTCTGACATTAAAATTCCTGTTATCCTTGCCCATTATAGTCACCCTTTCTTAAGTTTGATTTTATTTACAGTATAATACCTTTACACTTCCTCATATAGTGTGGAATGAACAAATTTATTAACAAAATAAAATGGTATTGTACACACAATAGTCTGAATAATTCGGGAAATATAGTGATTAACAAAATATACTGACGCATAATCATAACCCGGCACAATATAAACAACAACAAAATGAATTGATATAAGTGCACTACTTATAACAATCGCACTGAGCATTACATTCAAAAAATTAGCAGTAATGAAATTATTGGCACAAAAACCCAGAATAAAACATACAACTGTCAAGCCTATTGTAAATGTACCGATTGAATTCGAAAAGCCCAAATCCGTCAATATTCCACACGCCATACCAAAAAACATAGCAGGAATTTCAGGTTCAAATACTGCGATTGTAATAGCTATCGGCAACAAAAAGCACGCACTTGAACCAAAAATCTGCGGCATCAGGTTGGGTGTACAGCCCAGTATAAAAAATAATATTATCTCAAGGCTGTAGCATAAGTATCGGTAAAAAACTATATTTTTCATCATTCTTTACCCGTTTTATCGTTAATAAGCACTTCGCCCTGACCGGTATAGTCGGTTATTATGGCAAGTTCTGTGATCGTTTTTATGTCATCATATGGCTTTACTACCGCATAGTATGCTGTATTGTAAGTATCGTAGCAGATTTCTGTAACTTCACCGATAATAAGACCTTTTGGATACAGTCCGCTTATACCTGTTGTTGTAATGATATCTCCTTTTTCTACCTTATGGTCAGCATCAAGCTTGGACATGGTAGTCAGATTTTTATCACAATACTTAGCACTTCCGCTGACAACGCCGGTATCAGATGTTCTGTTGTCAATCGCACCTACACTTGTTTGTGGCGACAAAATTGTCACAACCTTGCAGGTGTTAGCATCAACCTCGCTTACCCAACCTATAAGTCCGTTTTGTGATACTACCGGGTCGTTTATCGAGATATCCGATGATGTGCCTTTATCAAGTGTAAAAGAGTAAAAGTCATTGTTAGTGTCTCTCCTGAGAACAATAGCAGGCACTAAAGAATACTCAGGATTTGTTTTTTTCAGGTCGTAGAATTTCCACAAACGTGTGTTTTCTGTCAGAGTATCGTAATAACTTACAAGTTGATTTCTGAGCTGTGAGTTTTCTTTTTTCAGCTTTTCGTTTTCTGCTCTGATTTCTTCAATAGAGCGGTTATCCTGATCGCCCGTTGCGGCAGCAGTTACCTTTGACAGACCATACGTTGCAGAATTTATCGAAGAGGACAATACATTACTGTCAAGGCTGTTGCTAAAAACAGACAGCACTATCAGAACAAATACTGTAGATAAAAATATCTTGAAATTATTTGATTTCAGGTAATCTTTCATTTTGTCCTCCTTTTCATAAAATAACATTGCACCGCACTTTGATGTGCGGTGCTGAATTGTGAATAAAAACCACAACTATTAGAGCTATCAGTTAGCAGCGTGTGCGCCTTTTGATCTGTAGTTAGGGTCAAGCTTGATGCCTGTACCATCAACAACACAATCAAGCGGTCTTTTTGCAACGTAAACAGGCATGCCTGTCTGCTGCATAATCAGAAGGTCAATACCTCTTAACAACGCTCCGCCACCTGTCAGGGTAATTCCGTTATCAATAATATCAGCCGAAAGCTCCGGTGGGCTTTTCTCGAGTGTGCTTAAAATAGCCTCGACAATAACATCAAGCGGGTCCTTGAGCGCTTCTCTTATTTCAGCAGCGGTAACCATGATGTTTTTTGGCAAACCGTCAACCAGATTTCTGCCTTTAACTGACATTTCGCCTTCATCTTCATATGGATAAGCCGAGCCAATCTCTATTTTTATATCCTCAGCAGTGCGTTCACCGATAAGAAGATTGTATTTTTTCTTGATATAAGTAATGATTGCCTCATCAAATTTGTCACCTGCAACTCTGACTGAACACGATGCGACTATATCACCTAAAGATACTATACCAACCTCAGATGTACCGCCACCGATATCAACAACCATACTGCCCACTGGCTCGTATACAGGAAGACCCGCACCTATTGCAGCAGCCATTGGTTCTTCGATAAGTTCAACGTCTTTTCCGCCTGCTTGTCGTGCAGCATCTTCGACAGCATTACGCTCAACCTCTGTAACGCCGCTAGGAATACAAATAACAATTCTTGGTCTGCAGAAAAAATTACTCTTAACAACCTGCTTGATGAAATACTTGAGCATAGTAGCAGTAATTTCAAAATCAGCGATAACACCGTCTTTTAGTGGTCTGATTGCAACAATAGAACCAGGTGTTCTGCCTATCATATCCTTTGCTTGTTGACCAACAGCGACAACTGTGTCTTTTCTTACATCAACAGCCACAACTGATGGCTCACGCATAACGATACCCTTGCCCTTCATGTAAACCAAGGTGTTAGCTGTTCCCAGATCTATACCAATATCCTTAGAAAAAAACATAGAAATTCCCCTTTGTGAGAATGCTTTATCTTTAGAAAATATAACTACTTCCCTATTATTTCTTAGTATAACCGATTAAAGCCGTTATTTCAACAAAAAAATAAACATAAATTGTTAATTTTGTTGCCTAAACAAAGCTAAAATATGCTTACTTTCTGCCTGTGCTTCCAAATCCACCTTCACCGCGCTCAGTAAAGTCAAGTTGCTCTACCTCAACTGCGTCGCAAACACAAACAGGAGAGATAACAAGCTGCGCTATTCTTTCGTCTGGCTCGATAGTATAAGGAGTCTGCGAAATGTTACTAAGACCCACACAAAGTTCACCGCGATAGTCAGAATCAATAACACCAACACAATTAGCAAGTGTTATCCCGTGCTTAATAGCAAGTCCGCTTCTTGCATAAATATACGCCACATAGTTTTCGTTTTCGAGTGCTATAGCAAGTCCTGTTGGTATAACCTTGATTTCTCGTGGATTAATCGTCACTGGAGAGTCTATGCATGCGTGCAAATCCATTCCCGCAGAACCTTTTGTTGCGCGTTGTATCATTTTTGCGTTTTGTTTTAGTTTTTTTACTTTTAATGTGGTCATACTTGCCCTTTCCTGCATTTTTGCATATATTCTTGCAATAATAAAAACTATTTTCCTTAAAACAATTACTTTAAAGAACATTAAAATATTTCTTAATTTCTATAAGGAATTTTACGAATTTCTTTAAAATAATTCTTTAAAAGATTGTGAAATTTTTCACACCTCTTAAATACAAACCATGTGTAAAACGCTCGAATTTCCGATTTTCGCTTAAATTTTCAAGTATTTTTTCCTTGTTTTCCACAGAGTTTTCCACAGAAAAGTGAAAAACTGTGAAATCAAGGTTTTTCGATTTATTAATCTCTTTTGGCAAAATAAGAGGTACACAATTCAGTATTTCGGTTACAATTTTGTTACATTTAATGATGAATTTTTCGCCTTTTCTATCCTGCAGTTTAATGTCTTTTTTGCAAGTTGCACAACTTGCTTTTGCGCTTTTTGCAGGGCAATTGCGCGTTATCATCAGCGGGATATATCCGTATCCGAATACACCTTTTTTTATGCTACTTTTGAGTGCGTTTATTCTGTCCACATCGAGCTCAAACGACACCTCAACATCAGACGCGCCGTATTCTTTTGCCCACATAAGCGAAACAGAGTTTGCAATATTCATTGCAAAGCTCAGATGGAAATCTATTCCCATCCTTTTGCATATATATGCAGCACCTATGTTGTGACACAACGCATTCTTAACTCCGATTTCCCTTACCTTTTTGAGTGATTTTATAACCTTTTCATCAACCGAAAATGTAGCGCGTGGAATTTCGACCGCTATATTAATACCATTACTAATATACTGCTTGACTAACTCAATATCCTTGACACAATCAAAAAGAGGAACAAACACATACTCCATCTTATCAAAACTTTGCGGTATATTGAGGTCGTTTGAAATGGCGCGAGTTGACTTAACTTTTGCTTTTTCTTCAACATTTTCTTCGACAAAATCGACGAAATGTAAATCGTTTATACTGTAACTATGCCTTATTTCTCTCTTTTGTGACAATTTTTCAAGCGCACTGCGTCTGATAGCATTGATATCTTTTGCCGGCAAAAACGGCTTGCCGTTTATATTACATTTTACACTGTTGACGATATAAGGCGTATCACCGGTCTTATTGAGATACGATGATACTTTTTCTTCATCAAGCGGTAAATTGAGTGCACTTTGTGCGACAAAATCTGACTGTACACAAACAGTATTGCTACCATCTGAAACAGAGAGACTGACTTTTTGACCCTCAGTTATTTCGATTTCAAAATCTATCAAAACGCGACCGCACTCGTCTTTGTAAGTGGTGCGTATCTCTTTAAACAACTTTTCACTTGCTGATACAACATCGTTTTTGCGGCGATATCCAAACATATCATACCCGCGCAGATTATTATAATACCCGTCAGTAAATCCTGTGCGTGAAAAAACCGCCTGTAGTCTCTTTAACGTATCCTGATTTACAAAACCGTTATCACGCATCTGCACACACGCCGATGTCGCACACGCAACATACTCAGGGCGTTTCATTCTGCCTTCTATTTTTGCGCTCGCAACACCGATTTCTTCAAGTTCCTTTATATATTCAATTATACTGTTATCTTTCAGACTTAACGCATGCTTACTGTTGTCAACAGCAAAAGGGAGTCGGCATGGTTGGGCACACATGCCTCGGTTTGCACTTCTGGTACCCAAAACTGCAGACATATAACACTGACCTGATACGCACATACACAATGCTCCGTGCACAAACACCTCAAGCTCTATATCACAGTTATCTGCAATATATTTAATCTCATCCTTTGTCATTTCGCGCGCAAGCACAACTCGTGAAAAACCAAGCTCTTTTAGCGCCTGTGCGCCCGACAAGGTGTGTACACTCATCTGGGTTGATGCGTGAAGCTTAAGTTGTGGTACAACTTTTTTTATTGCTGTTGCAAGTCCTATATCCTGCACTATAACCGCGTCGATATCACATTTTGCGGCATTTTTAACGAGTTTTAGTGCCTCGTCAAACTCGTCATCAAAAACTATTGTGTTGAGCGCAAGATATACCTTGACTGAATTTCTGTGACAATATCGCACAGCATCAGACAATTCCTGCATACTGAAATTTTTAGCAGATGCTCTTGCTGAAAAATCCTTTGCTCCGATGTATATTGCATCTGCTTTGGACCTTACAGCAGCAAACACGCTGTCAAAACCTCCACATGGAGACAAAACTTCTATTTTATTCATCAGTTGTCTTTTTCTTCAAACAAACTGTACTGGCGTACAGGTGTGTAGCCTTTGTCTGCATTTTTCATAAAACGCTCTTTAAACGGATTTATGTGCTTGTGCTCATGACGCTTTTTTTCTGATTTTGGGGCTGGTGAATTAACAGGTTTTTCAGGTTGTAAGTGTGCACGCTCTTCTTTTTCTGCCTCTTGTGAGACAATTTCTTCAACCTTTGTTGTTTTTTCTTCAAATTCAAATGACAAGTCATCATCAGCGTTGATTGTTTCTTCTTCAACTTCTGCATCGTTTTTGATTTCAACGCTGGATGCTATCATAGTTTTTTTAGAGGTCAGAAGTTCTATTTTTTCTGCCTTAAGCTTTTCTATCTGGATTTTGAGCTCTTCGTTTTCTTCTCTCAGCTTTGCGCTGTCTTCAATATAGTCTTTGATTTGCTCCTTGATGTCATTCATCATAGCTCTTGCTTTTGTCTCATCATCACAAAAGTCCAGTGCCACCATAACGGCACAACGTTCTTTTGACATATTTGTACTTGCAAACATAGAGTTAATAGCTGTGTCTACCTTTGTTGCAATATCATTAACATACTTTTCTGATTCTTCAGTAATAAGTGTTAATTTCTGACCTGCAACAAAAACGGTTATTTTTTTCTTTTCCATAATAGCACCTCTGCAAAAGATTTTTTACCAAATAAATTATATAATAAAACATTTTGATATAACAAGTTTTACTACTGTATTGTAATCTTTACAAAACAAATGTTACAACATAAAAAGCCCAAAGGATGTACCTTTGGGCTTTTTAGTAGTTTCTGTTTAGGGTTTGTGTTTAAAGTCCCGCAATTTTTCTCTGGATAGCAGTTGCATCTAAGACATCAACTACTTTGTCACGGTTTATGTCGCTGCCTAAACCAAGTTTATGTTCTCTGAGATTTGCAGCATCACGCTGAATTTCGGTTGCATCAAGAACAGTTATTTCTCCGTCGTTGTCTGCATCGCCAAATGGTCTGCCGATTTCAAATTCTTCTATACAATCATAAATAAACGGATAATCGCCATTAAGCATTTCTTCAATAGGAATGAACTTAAAATTTTCTATATCATACAATGCGTAACAATAATAGAAAGGATAGCAAATCTGCGGGTTGTGAATATACCTTGTTTTAAGATCTAAGTAAGTCATAGCATCTGAGCCAATAGCTACGCGGGAGTAAATCACGGCATAGTCCATTGCATCGTCTGTGTCAACATCAATTTCTCCAAGCTCTATGTAGGTCAATTCTCCTGCCTTTTCAACATCATACAGCTCATATTGTAAAAGCAATCTGTCTTTATACTTATCGTCTTGCACATCATCTGTGTCGTCAACATAGGAGAAACACAACTCATCAAAAGTTGAAATCACCGCCAAATCGCTGTCGCTGATTATTCTGTTTTCATAAGCATACTTTATCTCATACAGTGCTCCACCGGTAAAAATCTGCGGTGTAGGCCTTGTTGAAATCAGTCTGTAATTACCAATAGTCTGATTTACTATATCGTCAGGATACATACAGCCACTAACCATCAACCGCACAAGAAACTTATCGCCACTTATGTGCAGATTATAAAAGAGATAGATATCACTTTTTTCTATGCCTTCTACACCCGCATAATCTGCTCTGACAGCCTCTAAAAGTTCATCGCTTATATCTTCGTATGTTTTTACTGCATCATCAAGTGAGATACATCTATCATCTGTTGCATCATAAGATACGGTTGACATATCAATGTTTTTTGCATTTACACTGACTGCAAAAACAGACACCGCCATAACAAGCACTAAAAATAAAGCTAACAATTTTTTCATGGTAACGCCTCCTTAATAGTCTATTCCTCTTTCTATTGAAAAAATAATCTTATCACCATGTGATTTACTATAAAAATACAGATAATAGATGTCATCAGTATAATCAATTCCACTATTACTTACATTATAGTATCCCACTGATTCTTCTCCCATTGAGGAATACTCAAACGACGGCTCCTTAACTATGTAGGTCTTGTGTGATTCTGAGTACAAATCGCTATCACCCATAAGATTTCCGTTGCTGTCATACACCCTGCAATATATATCAAAATCACCCAAAAACCACATTGGATCAAAACTTACTAAGAACTCTGTTCCTGCCACTGGCCCATTAGGTTCTAGCGACGGTGGCTCATTTTGTGAACCATTATTCGGAGTAGTTGTTGGTTCCTTATCTTCTATATCATCACTTGGTTTTTGTGATGGAGTGCTTGCTCCGTCATTTGGGTTGCCTGATATATTTTCTGTAGGCTCAACGCTTTGTGTAGGTTCATAAGCCTGCGTATCGTTTTTGACACTTTCTATTTCAGTTGTCTCAACAACTGTTGGCGGTTGAGTGTTAAAATTTTCTGACTGGCTTTCGTTATTTTTTTTGTTTGATGGTGAAACAGGCAACAAGTCATTATTATTTCTAAAAAACAGGGGAGATAAACAAACAACACATATTACTAAAAGACACACAACAGCAGCAGCCACTCTGCGAAAATTCACAAAAAAGATAGGGGGTTTATCAGTTTTTGGAGAAACATTGAGTGCTTTATCTACCCAAGTATCGGGAACCTCGATGTTTTTTAATTTGTCAAAATTAAACTCACTCATTGTCATCACCTCCATAGATTTTTCTAAGTTTTTCTTTTCCACGTTTGAGCTGTGTTTTTATAGTACCTGGGGGTTTTAAAAGTATGTCGGCGATTTCATTTATTGTGTAATTTTCAGCATAGTAAAGATATAAAACCGACTGATACTTGCTGTCAAGCATCATCAGTGCCCACGACATATCACATTTTTCCTGTGGAAAATCAACCGAAATTTCAGCTGTTTTTTCTATGTCTATATGCCTGCGGTTTTTTCGTATGTACTTGTTACACTCGTTAATGGCAACTCGTATGAGCCATGCCTTGAGGTGTGTTTCGTCTTTAAAATTGGGGGCGCTGTGAAATAGTTTGAAGAAGGTATTCTGAAAGCAATCCTCGGCATCTGCCCAGTTCTGAAGTCGCATAACGCATACTGCACCAACAGTCTTTTTGTACTTTGAAACAACTTGCTCATATGATAGTCCGAAAAACTGTAAATCGCCCACTTTTAAACCCCCTTCACTAATAAAATTCACTTACCTCATAAAAAAGTTTCACTATATGAAAATTTTAGCATATATTTTTGCACAACAAAAGCCCGACATAATAAGTCGGGCTTTTATATATAAAGTTTCTGTTTTATTTACTTAATTTTGCGAGTTTGAGCTGGATAGCAGTTGCATCTAAAACCGTGCGTTCTCCGTCGCAGTCAAAATCAGAAATAAACTTTGGAAAACCTGCTTCGCTTAAAGTATCGTCATAGTAATCAATAATTTCGTCATCAAAGTCGGTGAGTCCTGCTACTAATCGCTGGATAAGAGTAGCATCCAAAATTGTGAGTCTTCCGTCACGGTCAGCGTCACCTATCAGATAACCTAAATTAAATGACTCAAACACTTCTTCGAGGTCTTCATATTTTGAATAATCAAAGCCATCACTGATAATATCGTAAAACTTGTCTTCTTTTACATCATATAACCCATATCCAAATGAAAACGGGTAGTGATCTCCATACATAAAAACGCGGTCTTTAAATATTCTGTGATACTCCCACGGCGGAGCGTTATATGAGCATTCGTAAATCAACGCCCAATCGATTTCTCCGTTTTCGTCGTAGTGATAGTACAACTCGTCATATTCATGTAATTCAGAAAAAATTGCATTCTCATAAAGCTCAATAAATCTCGCTTCATACAGCATATCAGGCTGTGGGTAAATCGGTAATTTGTACACACCGATTGATGCGACCTCTTCAAGCTGTGCTAACTCGAACACTTTTGCTTTTGAAGCTTTTATTATAAACGAAGGAGTTAATTTGCTGAAAAAGATTACGTCTTCGTCTGCAACATTCATTTTTTCAAAAACTTCTTTATTGTGCGCTTCTTGCATATCAGCCATTAT
Organism: Ruminococcus sp.; assembly: GCA_045604645.1. Taxonomy (GTDB): domain Bacteria; phylum Bacillota; class Clostridia; order Oscillospirales; family Acutalibacteraceae; genus Ruminococcoides. The sequence goes on from JAZUOM010000035.1 coordinate 63,393, forward strand.
TTTGCGGTAGGTACTCAGATAAAGATCTACTTCTTCCTGTGTTTTTGCAGTTTCTTTTGTCAGCCCGCATTCTTCATAGGTCTTTTGCACAACCAAAGCTTCGTCTACGGTATCGTAAATAAATATCCATATCTGAAGTTTATCGTCGTCGTGCATATTCTCGAGCGCTGACAGCAAATAGCTCTCGATTTTGCTATTATCCTGTGCGTATACAACAGGTAACGCAAAGGTAAACAAAAGTGCAAATATCAACAAAATACTTATCAGTTTTTTCATAATAGCGCCTCCTTTAATTGTATTATTTATCTATGTTGGCTTCTAAATAAGTACTGCTTTTTTTGAGTTCTTCTCCAGCCTCATTATAGAAAACATAAGTGTATCTTCCGCTTATGCTTATATCCAAATGGCGATACGGGTAGTAATGCACCACGGTTATGCTAGGGTCAGTTATACCATTTATCGCAAGATGTGATGAAGCAAACAGATTTGAATCTCCCATTAGTGAACCATTTGGATCGTAGAGCTTACAATACACTTTTTTAGAGCTCGTGAGTTTAGTAGTGTCAACTCTGCCGTGAATTCCTATATTTTCATAATCTACAGGCTCTGTTGGGGGATCTGTAGGTGGAGCTGATGGGTATTCTACCGGTCCTGTAGGTGTTATAGTTGGATCTTCTGTTGGAACGGCTGTTGGCTCCTCTGTAGGAACGTCTGTTGGCTCCTCTGTTGGCGGATCAACCGGCGCAGATGTCGGTTTTTCTGTTATGTGCGGTTCACTTGGTACATCGGTAGGGGCAAGTGTTGGATTTTCAAAAGGTAAAGTTGGTGTTACTACTTCGCCATCCAAAGTTGTGGCAAACTGAGATGGGTCTACTACTAAAGGATACACATAATCCTTATCAGGATTCGTAGGATTGTTAGTTGCATTGTCTGTGTTACTATCTGTCTGAGAGGTTTTGTTGCTATCTATCCTGACTGTTGCGCCGTCCTTTGTCATAAAGAACAAGAATAAACTCATAACACAAACCAGCACTATACACGCTGCAGATGCAATAACTCTGCTGTGTTTTACAAAGAAAACTACCGGCTTTTTACTGTGAGGGGTGGTAGGTATATTGAGTGCACCATCAATCCATGACTGTGGAACTTCAAAATTTGAGATGCTATTGAAATTCTTTTCACTCATACATCATCACCTCCATATATGCTCTTTAATCGTTCTTTGCCTCGTTTGAGCAGAGTTCTGACTGTATTTGGGTTTTTTCCTAAAATCTCAGCGATTTCGTTTGCGTTGTACTGTTCACAGTAACGCAGATACAACACGTCCCTGAATTTTTTATCAAGCTGTACCAGCGCCCACGAGATATCACTTTCTTCATCAGTGGGGAATTTGATGACATGCTCTGCTTGTTCAAGGGGGATAGTTTTTCTGTTTGCACGACGACAGTTGTTGCACTCGTTTATACTAACTCGTATCAGCCAGGCTTTCAGGTGGTTTTCATCAGTAAAATCGGGGGATTTTTGATACAATTTTAAAAATGTGTTCTGAAAACAATCCTGTGCATCGGCGTGATTTTGAATATGCATAACACACACTGAGGCTACAGTCTGAAAATACTTGTGGACAACTTGCTCAAACGTTAATCCAGCATAATTATTATCTGCCATCAAATCCCCCCTTCATATATAAAACACTTAAAAACTCAAAAGTGTTTCACTTATATAAAAAATATATCAAATTTTTTATATAAAGAAAAGCCACAGTCTGACTGTGGCTAAGTTTTTAGAGTTTTTATTTTTCAAAATTAATACAGATCAACCCTCAAATGTTGCTTCAAAGTTTGTGTAATCTATAAGTTCCCATTGTTTTTGAATCTCGCTGTTACACGGCGAAGTCATAAACAAAACAACAGACACATCTTCGCTTTCACCTTTGCTGTAGTCTATCATATAAAGATTGTTGTGATAGAAAAAACCCTGTTTATACTGTGCAGAATCATAAAAAATACTGTACAAAAACTCAAGGTCATCCTGCTCATAGCCACCTGCAACCATTGCGATAATCGAAGCTGTCAGAATAACATTGTACTGAAAATCTTCGCCACCGTCTTCAAACTGCTCGTAAGCAGCTCCACAACCTATGTTCATCACTTTTTTGCTTTCTTTTTCTACTGCGGCGGTAATTATCAGCACATCAGTTATGTATGAATATGATGCATATTCAACACCGTTTTCGTCTGTCAGATTATCAGAAACCATTTCCCAGTTTTCGTAGTCAAAAAAACGTTTATTATCACCCTGACCAAGATTATTACACGCATCATTAAGCATTGTATTATACTCTTCAAGCGTAAAAACATATCGTAAACCCAGTTTATTTTTGCTATCCTCACTTGTTATTTTTTTAGGGACAGGATAAACAGTGTTTACAGCAGGCTGATCTTGTGTGCTGTTATTTACAGGCTTTTGTTCTGTACTTTTACTATCAGTACACGCAAACAAAGAAAACACCATTAACACCACTATAATTAAACTTAGTATTTTTTTCATAGCATATCCTTTAAAAACGGGCAGAACAAACTGCCCGTTTTCAGTATTATTTATTTAGTTTTCTTTTTCTTCTGCTTCGTTTGGCTCTGTATCGCTGTCAGGTGTCTCAAACTCCTCTTCGTCATCGTGTGGTACTGCTGCTATTGTAACAACTTCGTTGTCATCTTTTATCTTCATAACAGTTACACCCTTTGATGGACGCGCACACTGACGGATTGTGTCAGCCTTGATACGGATAATTACACCGTTTGCAGAGATTATAATAATGTCGTCATCTTTGGATACTACACTCAGTGCGGCAACCTCGCCATATTTATCAACATGGTAGTTAGTAAGACCCTTACCGCCACGGCTTTGTGTACGATAATCTGTAGGTAGCGACAATCTGCCGTAACCTGTCTTTGAAACAGTAAGGATATATCCGTCCTCATCAACAACGCTCATACCAACAACAGTATCATTTTCTTTAAGTTTAAGTGCCTTAACACCACGAGCCTGTCTACCCATTGGGCGAACATCATTTTCGTTAAAGCGGATAGCCATACCAAGGCGTGTAGCAATAATAACATCGCTGTTGCCGTCTGTCATCTTAACCCATGCAAGCTCGTCGCCCTCGTTTAAGTCAAGAGCAATCAGACCACCTTTGCGGGCTGTGTTGTAGGCATTTAATTCAATACGCTTTATGATGCCTTCTCTTGTAACCATGATCAGGTATTTTTCTTCGTCAAACTCAGGTACCCTGATCATTGAAGTAACCTTTTCGTCAGTAGAAATAGGAAGAAGATTAGCAATATTCATACCCTTACTCTGGCGTGATGATTCAGGAATTTCGTAGCATTTGAGCCTGTATACTCTGCCTTTATCAGTAAAGAACAGGATAAAGTCATGAGAGTTAGAGATAAACATCTCGGTTGCGGTGTCTTCTTCTTTTCTACTCATACCGGACACACCACGACCACCACGACGCTGAAGCTTGTATGTATCTTCAGCCATACGCTTGATATATCCGAATTTTGTCATAGTAACAACGCAGTCTTCACGTGGGATAAGGTCTTCGATATCAACCTCACCGCTTATTGCACAAATCTCTGTTCTTCGTGGGTCAGCGTATTTATTTCTAACTGCGATTGCTTCTTCTTTGACAAGCTCAAGTTTTCTTGTTTCAGATGCTAAAATCTCGTTATATTCAGCGATTTTTGCAGCAAGAGCAGCAATTTCATCTTCTATCTTTGTGCGTTCCATATTGGTAAGCTGACCAAGACGCATCTGTACAATCGCCTGTGCCTGCAATTCATCCAGACCAAATCTTTCCATAAGACCAACTTTAGCTGATGCCTGGTCTTTAGATTTGCGGATAATAGCAATAACCTCGTCGATGTTATCGATAGCAATCTTTAAGCCCTCTAAAATATGAGCACGCTCCTGTGCTTTTCGCAAATCATAAATTGTTCGACGGGTGATAACATCAACCTGATGGTCGATGTAGTGCTGAAGCATTTCTTTGAGTGTCAGAATTTTCGGCTCACCGTTAACGATAGCGAGCATAATGCAACCAAAAGTAGACTGAAGCTGTGTCAGCATAAACAACTGGTTGAGTACAACCTGAGGAGACGCCTCACGCTTGATGTCAATTTCGATATGCATACCGTTTCTATCAGAGTGGTCCTCAATATTTGAGATACCCTCGATACGCTTGTCTTTGACAAGTTCTGCAATATTTTCGATAAGTCTGGCTTTGTTTACTACATAAGGAAGCTCTGTTACGATAATTTTGAATCTGCCGTTTTTTGCTTCGACAATCTCTGTCTTTGCTCTGACAATAATTTTGCCACGACCTGTTGCATAAGCTGCCCTGATACCTGAACGACCCATGATAATACCACCTGTAGGAAAGTCAGGGCCAGGCATACATTCCATAATTTCTGCAACTTCTGCATCAGGATTATCAATGAGCAGGCACATAGCATCTACAGCCTCACCCAAATTGTGTGGTGGAATGTTCGTAGCCATACCAACTGCGATACCTGATGAGCCATTTACCAGCAGGTTAGGAAATCTACTAGGCAAAACAGTTGGCTCTTTGAGTCGGTCGTCAAAGTTAGGCATAAAATCGACAGTTTCCTTGTCGATATCAGTAACCATTTCCAGGGAAATCTTTGATAACTTTGACTCAGTATAACGATATGCAGCAGGTGGGTCACCGTCAACTGAACCAAAGTTACCGTGACCGTCTACGAGCATATATCTCATAGAAAAATCCTGTGCAAGTCTAACCATAGCATCATAAACTGATGAGTCACCGTGTGGATGATATTTACCAAGCACGTTACCAACAGTATCAGCACACTTACGATATGGTTTGTTAGGTTCGAGACCGTTTTCAAACATAGTGTAAAGAATACGGCGGTGAACCGGCTTTAAGCCATCTCTTACATCAGGTAAAGCACGGGAAACGATAACGCTCATCGAATAATCAAGGAATGACTTTCTCATTTCGCGGTTAATATCTACATCGATAACTTTACCTGTTGGTTCTGTATTTTCGTTAATATTATTAATGTTCTTTTCGTTATCCAAATTTTGCACCTTCTATCAGTGTTAGTCTTTTTTTATCCTGTGGTTAATATTTTACATTCGTTTAAATATCAAGATTTTGAACATATTTTGCGTTGGTTTCAATAAACTCTCTACGAGGCTCAACTTTGTCACCCATAAGTATAGAGAATGTTTCGTCAGCAGCCTCTGCATCAGAAAGTTCGACTCGCAACATAGTTCTGGTGTCCGGATTCATAGTTGTCTCCCAAAGCTGTTCTGAGTCCATTTCACCAAGACCTTTGTAACGCTGAATATCACTTTTGCCCTCAATAGTAGCTAAGATATCATCACGTTCCTGATCGGAGTATGCATATTTGTGTTCTTTTCCTTTTGTAATTCTGTAAAGAGGTGGCTGTGCTATATACACGTGACCTGCCTCAATAAGTGGTCGCATAAATCTGAAGAAGAATGTAAGCAGAAGTGTTCTGATATGAGAACCGTCAACGTCGGCATCGGCCATAATGATTACTTTATCATATCTTAATTTTTCCAAATCAAATTCTTCACCGATACCAGCACCGAGTGCTGTGATAACAGGAGTCAACTTATCGTTGCCGTAAACTCGGTCAAGTCGAGCTTTTTCAACGTTGAGCATCTTACCCCAAAGTGGCAGAATAGCCTGAAAACGTCTGTCACGACCCTGTTTTGCTGAACCACCCGCAGAGTCACCCTCTACGATGTAAATTTCAGTTTCAGAGCTGTCTTTTGACTGACAGTCAGCAAGTTTACCAGGCAATGTAGCACTATCAAGTGCAGATTTGCGTCTGACTGATTCTCTGGCTTTTCGTGCAGCCTCCCTTGCTTTTGCTGAAGCAAGTGCTTTGTCTAAAATAGCAGATGCAGACTGTGGATTTTCCTCTAAAAATTCTGCAAATTTTTCGCTGATAAGTTTAGATACCAGAGTTCTGACTTCTGTGTTACCCAGTTTTGCTTTGGTCTGACCTTCAAACTGAGCTTCTGTTATTTTTACGGAAATAATAGCAGTTAGGCCTTCTTTGTAATCTTCAAACTCAAGTTTTAAGTCCTTATCTTTATCTTTGATTTTATTAAATTTTGTTGCGTAGTTATTCATAACTCTAGGCAATGCACGTCTGAAACCTTCTTCGTGTGTACCACCGTCTGTAGTATGAATATTGTTAGCAAAAGAACGGATATCGTTGTTATAGCTGTCGTTGTACTGCAACGCTATATCCACTTCACAAGTATCCTCCTGATTTGCTGCGTGTAGGAAGATAATTTCTTCGTGAATAGGAGTGTAGCCTTTTTTCTTGTGTATGTATTCTACAAACTCCTTGATACCACCTTTGTAGTAGAAGGTTTTTGAAATTACGTTGTTTTCATCGCGCTCATCTTTGAGCTCAATGTTAACGCCGGCATTAAGAAAAGCCTGCTCTCTGAGTCTTTTTGCAAGAGTGTTGTAATCATAAACATCAGTATCCTGAAAAATCTGTGGATCAGCTTTGAAAAGTACTTCTGTACCTTTTACTGATGACTTGCCGATTTTTTCAAGGTCGTTCATAATAACGCCACGCTCATAGCGCTGGAAGTAGATATCTTCACCGTCACAAACTCTGACCTCAAGCCATTCTGATAACGCATTTACAACTGACGCACCTACACCATGTAGACCGCCTGATACCTTGTATCCGCCACCGCCGAATTTACCACCGGCATGAAGCACAGTAAATACAACAGTAACAGCAGGTAAACCCATTTTATCATTGATACCTACAGGAATACCACGACCGTTATCCTTTACTCTGATAATATTTCCAGGCAGAATAGACACGTCAATTTTACTGCAATAGCCTGCTAAAGCCTCGTCAATAGAGTTGTCTACTATCTCATATACAAGATGATGCAAACCTCTTTCACCTGTTGAGCCGATATACATACCTGGACGTTTTCTGACCGCTTCAAGACCCTCAAGTACTTGAATTTCATTGGCACCGTATTCATTTTCAACTTTGGTTGTTTCATTAATTTCCATATTAGTATTCAAATTATCCAAAGTATAACCTCCAAAACTATTGGTTTCTTTTATTTTAAAGTTTTATTTATATTATTCTACATCAAATGTATTTTTTATATCTTTCAGATTTTTAACCGGCATGGTTGATTCTATATTCTGACTACTTGAGATACTATCAAATTTTGAAAAACTTTTTGTATCTCCGCTTGATTCTTCTTCCATTATTTTACGCTCTTCTTTTATAGCATTGAAAACATCTGAATTAATAATTGGTTTATCATCATCAGTTAAAACAACATCATCAACAAACGCAGGAACGACTTTTGATGTTTTTACTACAGTCGGGTCAGGGTCTACTATCGGACTTTCAACCATTTGTGTATCATAGAGAACATCCATATGTTTTTTTCTTGGTTTAAGTTCTATAAAGAAAGGAGTCAGTAAGTAAAAAACAATAAAAGGAACAGCAACAAAAAGAATAAACCATATATTTGTTTTATCAGTTGCAAATAAAAACAGCAGTAAGATAAAAAGTGAACAAATGACTGCTAAAATCAAAGGTACTAACAGATTTTTTCTTATTAAAATGTTTGATTCTTTTTTACATTTATTGCAAAAATATTCTCCACGATTTCTGTTTAAAAAAGCCTGCATAAATGTAAGTTGCTTTCCGCAATACGGACATTTTGTTATTTTCATAGATTTGCATCCTTTCTTAATAACAATCTTTTTTGAATAGTTTTTGATGATAGCTGACAAATATATATTTTTTGTCCTTTGCCATCATCACAAAGTATAAATGATTTTGGTAATTCATACGAAACAGTAAAAGCTTCTTTATTTTTTTCACAAAGTGCAAGATAATCTCTGGTATGCTTTGAAACAGTTGATGTATCCAGGTCAAATATTCCTACAATATCATCAGTTTTTATAACTGTTTCATTACCTAAGTGCAGATACATTAATTAACCTCTCCGTTATTTATATAAAAAACTTTACCGTTTTTTAATTGCTCTTTATTTGATTCTTCACAGCAAGTAACAAACACTTGATAATTTTCTACTTTATTTAAAAGAAAATCCTGTCTTTTCGGGTCAAGTTCTGATAAAACGTCATCAAGTAATATAACAGGTCTTTCTGAATTTTTTTCAAAAAGTAGTTGAGCCTGTGCAAGTTTAAGTGATAATACAGCAGAACGCTGCTGTCCCTGAGAACCAAATGTTTTTGCTGATATACCGTTTATTTTTATATCCATATCATCACGATGAGGACCAATGTTGGTATATCCTGAACTATAATCTTCACTTCTTGATTTTTTATATGCTTCTCTTAATTTTTCAGATATAACTTCAATAGAATCATTTTCTTTTACAAAAGAGTTTGAAACATATTCAATATCAAGCACTTCTTTAGACTGAGAAATATCGTCATGAAATTTTTGAGCATATATTTTGAGTTGATTAATATATTCCATACGCTCTTTTAAGATAATTGCACCGGTAACACAAAGCGAATCATCCCAGATTGGTAAAGTATCTTTTAATTCCTTGTGCTTGAATATATCTTTTAAAAGTGCATTTCTTTGATTTATTATCTGATTATATTTTGATAAAGCTGCAGCATAGCGTATTCTTTGCTGACATATTGCTCCATCCAAAAATTTTCTTCTCAGTGAAGGTCCACGCTTTACAAGTGTCATATTTTCAGGAGAAAAAACTACACACGAAAAAACTTCAGTAAGATAAGATGATGAGTTTTTATCAACACCATTTATTTTTATTTTCTTTTTGTTTTGTGAAAAAGCAATTTCTGCATTCTGGTCACGCTGTTGAGAATAAAAATCCATACTGAGTCTGAAAAAACTGTCATCAAAATTTATAAGTTCATTTTCTTTTGAACCTCTAAAAGAATGTCCGCCACAGAATAGCCATATAGCTTCAAGTAAATTAGTTTTCCCCTGAGCATTATCACCGTAAATTACATTAACTTTTTCACATGGAATTATCTCGCTGTTTGAAAGATTGCGAAAATTTTCAAATTTAAGTTTTTTTACTATCAATCTACAGCCACCTCAACGAGCCTGTCTTCAAATTCAGCTACATCTCCAGCACGCATTTTTTTACCGCGCATTGTACATACTTCGCCATTTACTTTAATTTCACCGTTCTGGATAATAAATTTTGCCTGTCCTCCTGTAGGAGCAATTCCGGCAAATTTTAATAAATTATCCAGACGGATAAATTCATCATTTATTTTTATAACTTCTTTTTGCATATTATCCCTCGTTTGATAATCTCATAGGAACAACTAAAAATGTAAAACTGTCAGAGTTAACCGGTTTTACAATCATAGGAGCTAAAGGACCATTCAAAATTAACTTAATTTCGTCTGTATCGCTATTTTTAAGTGCATCAAGTAAATATCTATTATTAAATCCTATTTCAACATCTGAGCCTATTACAGAAACAGACAGAACATCATTTGCTTTACCTACAGCAGTTGAACATGAAAGTTTAATCTGATCTGATGTGATTGAACATCTTACCGGTGACTGAATTTTTTCATTTGTCAAAAGTGACATTCTGTCTACCGCATTTGATAATAATCTTGTATTTATAACAAGCTCTGTCTGAGCAGTTTTTGGAACTGTTGTTTTATAATCAAGGAAATTACCTTCAATAAGACGAGAGATAATAGAATAATTTTCTATTTTGAAGCTGATATGTCTTTGTCCAACAATAATTTCAACATCTTTTTTGTCATCTGTTATAAGTTTTAAAATTTCGCTCTGTGTTTTTCCCGGAACAACAAATTTATTTTTACTTTCACTATCTATGTTTTCTTCTCTGATAGCCATTCTGTAACCATCAACAGAAACTACTCTTAATACTTTATCTTCAATTTCAAACAAAGAACCTGTGTAGATTGGTTTTGCCATATTATCAGATACTGCAAAAATAGTTTGTCTTATCATATTTTTTAATATTTCTGCATTTACGATAATATTATCTGTCTGTTCAAAAGAAGGGAGTTCAGGATATTCAGATGAAGATATTCCGACAATCTGATAATCTGCCTGACCACTTGTAATATATGTAATAAGTCTTTCATCAGTTTCGATACAAACGATTTCTTCCGGTAATTTTCTCACAATGTCAGAAAAGAGCTTAGCAGATACAACAATTTCACCTTCTTCGTTAACTGTTGCATCCATATTTGTAGTAATACCGATTTCAAGGTCATAACCTGATAATACAAGTTTTGAACCATATGCTTTTATCAAAATACCTTCGAGTGCAGGAATAGAAGTTTTTGTTGAAACAGCTCTCTGAACATTAGAAACAGCAAAAGCAAGTTCTGAACGTAAACATGTAAATTTCATAAATAAATTTCCTTTCAATAATTCAAATTAAATAATTAATATTATTAAAGTAGTTATAGTAGTGTGTGTTAATTTGTTAATATCAAAAATAATCCAGATTTTATCCTGTTTTTTAAAATTTAATTCTTGATAAAAATTAATAAAAACTGTTAAAAAAATATTTTATGGGACAAGTTATTAACATTATGTTGAAATACGTTAAGTTAATGTTAATGAAAATATACTAAAAAATAGTAGATTATTAAAACTATCTGTCGCGGATATTTTTTATAATATCTTCTATAGTTTCTCTGAGATTAGAGTCGGTCTGCATATTTTTTTCAACCTGCTGAACTGTATATACAACAGTAGAATAATGCCTGCCGCCAAATTCTTTGCCTATAGCTTCCATAGAAAGTGAAGTAAGTTCCCTTACAATAAAGATAGCAATCTGTCTTGGCTTGTTGATATTAGCTCTTCTGGATTTTTGAGAGCGGATATCATCTGACTCAACACCAAATGTGCGGGCAACTTCGTCAATAATTTTTTCTACTGTAAGTTCAGGTGGAGCCTCATTGTTAAGAATATCAGATACAGCTTCACTTACCGTAGTTATAGTTGGTGTCTCACCTGTAAGATAAAATCTTGCTTTAAGTTTTTTAACTACACCCTCAAGTTGTCTTATGTTTGATTTTAACTTAGTAGCAATACATTCGCATACATCATCTTCAAGATTAAGACCTAAAATTTCAGATTTACGCTTTATGATTGCAATTCTTGTTTCAATATCAGGTGGCTGAATATCAGCAATCAATCCTGATTCAAAACGGGTGCGAAGTCTGTCTTCTAAAGTTTTGATTTCTTTAGGTGGGCGGTCAGATGTAAGCACAATTTGTTTTTTTGCTTCAAACAAAGAGTTGAACGTATGGAAAAATTCTTCCTGTGTTCTTTCCTTACCACCAATAAACTGTACGTCATCAACGAGTAACACATCAGCTTGTCTATATTTTTGTCTGAAATCTGCTGTATTTGCAAGTCTGATTGACTCGATTAATTCATTTGTAAAATCGTCACCTTTTATGTAAATTATTTTTTTATCAGGATAATTGTTTTTTATATCATTACCGATAGCATAAAGCAAATGAGTTTTACCAAGTCCGGAATTACCGTATAAAAACAGAGGGTTGTATGCACCCGCAGGATTTTGAGCAACTGCAAGACAAGCAGCGTGTGCAAATTTGTTTGACTGACCTACAATAAATGTATCAAATGTATATTCGTATCCTGCATCAGCAGATTGTTCATTGCTTAAAAATTTTTCATTAGGTTTAATTTCATCAGGTACAGTAAAAATAGTTTCAAAAGTAGTGCTGAAAACCGCTTTGTATGCATCTTCGAGCATTGGCATATAACAACGCTTTAGTGTCTGTCTGTGAAAATCATTTGGAACCATAAGGGTGATTTCACCCTTTTCGTAGTCAATATTTACCGGTTCAATTCTACTTATCCATGTTTTATATGCAACATCAGTTATTTTCTTTTCTTTACAAAAGTAATCACAAATTACCTGCCAAGCTTCATCAAAAGAACCCATTTTTAAACCTCCATTATCTAGAAAATTGAGATAAAATTTTTAAAAACAAATACTCGTCCAATTTAACAATTAACATTGTAACAAATTTATGTTGAAAAATCAATACAATTTTGCATTATAAAGTAAATATTTACTATAATAAAAGACCTATGTTTTAAGAATTTTCAGATGTCCACAATTTGTGGTGTTTTTTGAATGTAAATACAAGATATAGTATGCTAATTTTTAATTAAATTTTCAGTATTTATAATTACAATATAAAAGCAAAAATTTTTGTTGACTAAGTTGTATTTTTGAGCTATAATGCTAGATTGTAAGGTTATGTACCCGAAAGGAGGGTTTTAAATGCTGAGAACATTTCAGCCAAAAAAGCTTCATAGAAAAAAGGAGCACGGCTTCAGAAAGAGAATGTCTACAAAGAATGGTCGCAAGGTTCTTGCAAGAAGAAGAGCTAAGGGCAGAAAGCAATTATCATACTAAGAATTAGGCCACTGTCGGCAGTGGTCTTTCTTTTTTAGTTTTTAAAAACAGCAATGCAGTTACTACTACTTCTACTACTAAAAACTGCGTACCTTATAAGGGTGGTTTAGATGAGATCTTATCTCACAATAAAAGAAAACTGGATTTTTCATCGTGCTTACAAACGTGGTAAATCGTATGTAAGTCCGGGATTAGTCACTTATGTAATCAAAAATAACACAAATAACCTTCAAATCGGAATAACCACTTCTAAAAAAATAGGTAAAGCTGTTCAGCGTAATAGGTGCAGACGCATTATTAGAGCCGCATTCCAAAATCTGGAATGTAATGTAAAAAACGGCTATGATATTATTTTTGTCGCCAGGGCAAAAACTACGTATTTGAAAAGCACCGATATTTTATGCTATATGAAAGAACATTTGCATCAGGCAAATGTATTTAAAAACTGACATGAAAAAATTTTTAATTTCAGCTATCAAATTTTATCAGTGCAACATATCTCCAAAAATGGGATCAGGAAAATGCAAGTATTTTCCTACGTGCTCTCATTATGCAATAGAGGCTATTAAAATTCACGGTGCATTTAAGGGATTTTTTATTGCTGTTTGGAGAATTTTAAGGTGTAATCCGTTTTCAAAAGGCGGATATGACCCTGTACCTGAAAAAAAGCACAAAAGATAGAGAAGGTCTAAATTATGGTAGATTTTTTTAATATTTTCGGTAGTTTATTCGGTTACGTTCTTTGGGCCGCGTATCAACTTGTAAATAACTTTGGTATTGCAATCATAATTTTTACACTTTTATTTAAAGTTTTGTTATTTCCATCTTCTGTTAAACAACAGAAATCTATGGCTGCAAATGCAAGGTTACAGGCAAAACAAAGAGAATTACAGAAAAAATTCGCTAATAATAAGCAAAAATATAACGAAGAACTTCAGAAACTTTATGAAAAAGAAAATGTAAAACCATTTGGTGGTTGTCTTACATCTTTATTACCAATGTTTGTAATGCTTGGTATTTTTTATAGTGTAAGAAGCCCTATTTCAAACGTACTTCATATTGCTTCAGAAAAGGTTATCAAACTTAAAGATTTTGTATATTCAATTCCCGGTATAGTACCTGGACAGAATTCTTTTTATGCAGAAATCGATGTTCTTAGATTGTTTGAAAAAGTTAAGGATGTTGACGGTATATCTGATATTCTTACTGTAAGTGAAATTGAGAAAATCAGTAGTTTTTCTAATGGATTTAACTTTTTCGGCATAGACTTGCTGTCAACTCCTAAAGTTGCCGGCGGTTGGGTACTGCTCATTCCTATTCTGTGTCTTGTTACATCTATCGGAACTCAGATTTTTACAATGTATATGAAGGGCAGCCCAATGCAGAATCAGCAGGGTTGTATGAAGTTTATGTTAATTGCTCTGCCATTGTTTACAGCGTGGATTGCATATACAGTTCCAGCGGCTGTAGGTTTCTATTGGATTTGGTCAAACCTTTTCGGTTTTGTTCAGACAATTATCATGAACAAATGTTATTCTCCTGAGCTTATTACAGCAAAATCAGAAGCTGAGCACATTGCACGACTTGAAATTGAAGAAGCAAAAATTAAATAATTGTGCTTGGTTTATATCAACTATGGAAATTATCACTAAGAAGAAGGTGCAATTTTGAATAGAGAAGCTATTGCAACAGGCGCTACTGTTGAAGAAGCAAAAGAAAAAGCTTGTCAGATGCTCGGCGTTGAAACATACGATGACAACGTTGAGGTTGAAATAATTGAACTACAAAGCAAAAAGATACTTGGTCTTTTTGGTGGCCATCCTGCTAAAGTAAGAGTTTTTATCAAGACTACTCCTGCTCAGGCGGCTTATGAGTATCTTTCAAATATCATCAAGGCTATGGGTCTTAATGATATTGAAATGACTGTAGAAGAAAAAGAAAAGAACAATATCACCATTGATATTACAGGTGAAGATGTAGGTTCTGTTATCGGCAGAAGAGGCGAAACTCTTGATGCGTTACAGTATCTTACATGTCTGGTTGCTAATCACGTGGAAAATTCTTACTGCAGAGTAACTATTAATACAGGTGATTATCGTGAGAAAAGAGAAAAAACTCTTGAAATCTTAGGCAGAAAACTTGCTATTAAGGCTGCAAAAACAGGAAGAAAATCTTCACTTGAGCCTATGAACCCTTATGAGAGACGCCTTATCCATACAGCTGTTCAGAAAATCAACGGCGCTACATCATGGAGCGAGGGCGAAAATCTTAACCGCCATGTTGTTATCGGTCCTGACCCTAAATCAAAGGGCAGCTACAAGGGTAGAACAGGCGCAAAAAAACCATACAGAGGCAGCTCAAAGGCTAAAACTCAGACTGCTCCAAATCCTGACCGTAAACCTTTAAATGAAGGTGGCGCGTACGGTTTGTATGGCAGAATTGATAAATAACTTTCATAGGGCGGATAACTCCGCCCTTTTTACTTATAAAATTTAGTTTAGGTGAGAGTTTATGATTAATAATACAGTTGCCGCTATCAGCACTGCTCAGGGCTTGGGTGGCATTGGCGTAATCAGAATATCTGGTGATGATGCTGTTAAAATTGCCGACAAAGTGTTTAAGGCTAAAAGCAACACTTTGCTTGCTGATGCCAAAGGATACAGTGCGCATTTTGGTTATGTTCATGATGACAACGGAAAAATTGATGAATGTATAGCAACTGTTTTTTTAGCACCACACAGTTACACAGGCGAAAATGTGGTTGAGCTTAGTTGTCACGGTGGCACCTTTGTGACTAAACAGGTGTTAAGAACGGTACTTGATAACGGTGCTGTATCAGCACAAGCAGGAGAGTTTACAAAAAGAGCTTTTTTAAATGGAAAATTGGACCTTACTGAGGCAGAAGCTGTAATGGATATTATTGGTGCCAAATCCAGCGCTGCCGCAAAAAGCGCGCTTTCTGTTCACGAAGGCAAATTGAGTCAAAAAATTAATGAAATAAAAGACGAACTGACAAACCGTGCAGCACATCTGTGCGCATGGGCTGATTATCCTGAAGAGGATATCGAAGAAGTTGAGTTCTTTTCACTTAAAAGTGCTTTGAAACTTGCTTGTGATAAACTTGAGCAATTACTTAATAATTATGACAAAGGCAGAGTTATAAGAGAAGGTATTGATACTGTTATTGTTGGAAAACCTAACGTAGGCAAATCAACTTTGATGAATCTTATAACTGGCTGTGACAAAAGTATTGTTACGGAAATAGCCGGCACTACTCGTGATATTGTCGAAGAAACTGCTGTTATAAGGGATATTACTCTGCACTTAAGTGACACAGCAGGTATCAGAGATGCTGACGATGCTATTGAAAAAATAGGTGTAGATAAAGCAAAAAAACGCTTATTAAGTGCGGAACTTGTTATTGCTGTTTTTGATGCGTCTGTTTCTTTGAATGACGATGACATATCGCTATTAGATGATATAAAGGACAGCACTTGTATTGCTGTTATTAATAAAGATGATTTAGAACAAAAAATAGATATCGAAAAAATCAGGCAGACTACGGAGAATATTGTATTTATGTCTGCCAAAAATAACTCTGGTTTTACGCAGCTTGAAGATTTAATTGAAAAAATAGTCGGTACCGCTGACTTTGATGCTTCTAATGCTGTGCTTTCTAACGAAAGACAACGTTCACTTGCTAAAAACGCGTACGATGCTCTTTTTGAAGCAATTAATACACTTGATTTCGGAATGACTTATGATGCTGTTACTGTCGCACTTGAAGATGCCATATCGCATCTGTGTGAACTTACTGGCGAGCGTGTCACTGAAACAGTTGTTGACAACGTCTTCCACCAATTCTGTGTTGGAAAGTAAAGTTTTAAATTAGTCTGTGAGGTTTAATATGAGTACATATTTTGCAGGTCAATATGATGTTGCAGTTATTGGCGCAGGTCATGCGGGTATTGAGGCAGCACTTGCCGCAGCACGACTTTCGTGTAAAACTGCTATTTTTACTATAAATATGGACGCTGTAGGAAACTGCCCTTGCAACCCGTCTATCGGTGGTACAGCAAAAGGACATCTTGTGCGTGAAATAGATGCACTTGGTGGCGAAATGGGAAAAACAGCAGACGAGTGTTTTTTGCAGATGCGAATGCTTAATTTGGGCAAAGGTCCTGCTGTTCACTCTTTGCGTGCACAGATAGACAGAAGAAAATATCAGGATGTCATGAAACATAAGCTTGAATTATGTGATAACCTTGATTTACGCCAAGCTGAAATCACAAATATAGAGCAAAATGATGATGGTACGTGGATGCTTACAACCCGTATGAATGCTCAATTTATGGCAAAAACGGTAATTATTGCTACTGGAACTTATCTTGGTGGCAGGATTTTCATTGGTGAAGTATCCTATGAATCCGGTCCGGATGGTGTTTTTCCGGCTACTTTTTTGAGTGAAAGTTTAAGAAAACTTGGTATTCCAACACGACGTTTTAAGACAGGCACTCCTGCGCGTGTGTTACGAAGTTCTATAGACTTTGATAAATTGGAAGTGCAGAAAGGGGACGAACCTACTGTTGCATTTTCGTATGATACGCAAAACCTTGGAGAAAACAAGGTCGAATGTCATATCAGTTGGACAAACGAGAATACAAAAAAGATTATTCTTGATAATATACATCGCTCCCCTCTTTATGGTGGCAAAATCGAAGGTGTAGGTCCACGCTATTGTCCAAGCCTTGAGGATAAAATCGTACGTTTTGAACACAAGGAAAGACATCAGCTTTTTATTGAGCCATGTGGACTTGATACCGAAGAGATGTATCTGCAGGGTATGTCATCATCCTTGCCAGAAGAAGTGCAACTTCAGTTTTATCATACAATTCCCGGTCTTGAAAATGCGCTTATTATGCGACCTGCGTATGCTATTGAATACGATTGCATTGACCCTACTTGCATGAATGCTACACTTGAATTTCGCGACTATCCGGGACTTTATGGTGCCGGACAGTTTAACGGTAGTTCAGGTTATGAGGAGGCAGCAGCACAGGGACTTGTTGCTGGTATTAATGCTGCTCACAAAGTTCTCGGCAAAGAACCGTTTATTCTTGACAGAGCAAGCTCTTATATCGGAACGCTTATTGATGATTTGGTTACTAAAGGTGCAAACGAGCCTTATCGTATGATGACCTCACGTAGCGAGTATCGTTTGATTTTAAGACAGGATAATGCAGATACCCGACTTACTGCTATTGGTCATGACATTGGTCTTATCTCCGACGAAAGATTCGAGCGTTTTAAGAGCAAACAAAAACTGATAGAAGAAGAAATGTATCGAGTAGCACACACAACGATCCCTTCTTCTGACAAATTGAACAGCATTCTTGTTTCACGTGAAACATCACCTGTCGAAGGTGGTATCAGATTGCTTGAGTTGTTGAAGCGACCACAGCTTAATTATGAAGCACTTTGTGAAGTTGATTTAACTCGACCAGATTTGCCTCAGGCAATTTTTGAACAGGTTGAGATTGCTATAAAATACGATGGATATATCAAAAAACAGCTTGCACAGGTTGAGCAGATGAGAAAACTTGAGGTCAAGAAACTACCGGTTGATGTGGACTATAAGAATCTTCCGGGACTAAGGCTGGAGGCGCAGGAGAAGCTTAATCGCATACGTCCTGCTAATATCGGTCAGGCGTCACGAATCAGTGGCGTTTCCCCTGCTGATATAAGCGTTTTGTTAATATGGCTTGCAAAGAAAAGCAACGAAGCCAAACAGGCACAAGGAGTTAAAGATGTTTAAAGATATTTTGCGACTGAAAGCGGCCGCTTCGCAGATTAGTCTGACTGAAAACCAGATAGATTCGCTTGAGATATACTATAAATTGCTCGTCGAGTGGAACGAAAAGATGAATCTGACTGCACTTACTCAGCCGGACGATGTTGCACTCAAGCATTTTTGCGATAGCATATTACTTTTAAAATATGCTGATATACCGCTAAACAGCTCGCTGATTGATGTTGGGACTGGAGCGGGTTTTCCGTCTGTACCAATTAAAATAGTACGTCCCGATATAAAATTGTGTTTGCTTGATAGTCTTAATAAACGATTGGTGTTTTTGAGTGAGGTTGTCAAGGCACTTAATCTTAGTGATGTTGAGATAGTGCACTCCAGAGCCGAAGATGGTGCAAAAAACCCGAAATTCAGGGAGAAATTTGATTTTGCAACATCTCGTGCTGTTGCACAGCTTAATATACTGTCAGAGTATTGCTTGCCGTATGTAAAAGTAAATGGGTCTTTTTTAGCTATGAAGGGTAAATACAGCGAAGAAGAAATCGCAAACTCCAAGAACGCTATCAAAACTCTTGGTGGCAAAATAAGCAAAGTGGACACATATAACTTAGCAGATGACGCTGAACGTACAATTATAGCTATTAAAAAAATATCAAGGACAGATAAAACATATCCTAGAACATCTGCAAAGATAAAATCAAAGCCGCTATAATTTTAATAGTTTATATAATTAACAGCACATTCGACTCGATGTGCTGTTTTTTTACGCAATAATTCAAAACAAAATTTATTTTGCATACATTATTCAACAAAAACTACGTGAGGTTTAGTGATACAATCATCTTGCAGGGACAACCTGTGAGGGAGAATAAAATGAGTTTTCTAAATAAAGATGACAACAAGGTTTTAATGATTCCAACTATATCTATCAGACCAAACAAAACACAGCCCAGAAAGAATTTTGATGAGCAACAGCTTAAATCCCTTTCGCAATCTATTGTGCAGAATGGTATCTTGCAACCGTTGTCCGTGCGCAGGATAAATTCGACGGAATATGAACTGATTGCCGGCGAAAGAAGGTTGCGCGCTGCTGTAATGGCTGGTATTTCAAAAGTACCGTGTGTTGTGTTAAAATGCACTGATAAAGAGTCAGCAATATTCGCGCTTATTGAAAACATACAGCGAAAAGAGCTTGGAATGTTTGAACAAGCCAGAGGAATCGCACGACTTATCAGAAAATATGGTATTACACAGGAACAGGCGGCAGTAAGTCTTGGAAAAAAACAATCTACTATTGCAAACAAACTCAGATTACTGAGGTTGACTTTTGATGAGCAGGAATGGATTTCAAGCGCTAATTTATCCGAAAGACACGCTCGTGCGTTGCTTCGCATAGACGACGAAAACCTCAGACGTGACGCGTTGAGTAAAATAATATCTGATAATCTCAATATAAATCAGACAGAGGCTTTTGTTACCGATGTGCTGATGAATCGAAGTGTTACTGAAGTTCAGGAAAAAACAAAGCCACAGCGCAAAGTGATAGTAAAAGACCTCAGAATATTTGTAAATACTATCAATAAAGCTCTTGATACAATGCGCATGTCAGGAATCAACGCAACAAGTTCAAAGAGCGAGACAGATGAGTACATAGAGTATACTGTCAAAATTCCAAAAGCTGCCGAAAAGGCATCATAAACACACTTTCCCCATAGATGCAACAGCATCTATCCACTCATACCCATTTCCTTATCTGAACCCCTTGCCAGAGGCCACACGGATTATTTCGTGTGGCTTTTGGTATTTATAGGATAAATTGTAGGGTTTGCACAAGAAATTTTTATTGTTTCACGTGAAACAATAACGATGTTTTTTGAAAAATTGTGACATTTTCAAGAAAACTAGCTCAAAACACTTTAAATTAGCTCAAAGATGTGATAAAATTACTGATATAATGTGCAAACAGGCACAAAAATCTTAAAATGGGTGATTTTTTGGCAAAAGTTATAGCTGTTGCAAACCAAAAAGGCGGCGTTGGCAAAACAACCTCTGCTGTGAATATTGCCGCTGCACTTGGTTTTAATAAGAAAAAAACTCTGCTTATAGACGTTGACCCGCAGGGAAATGCCACCAGCGGTGTCGGAGTTGACAAGCGAAGCGCAAAATACACAACATATGATATGCTGGTAAATGACACAAAGGCGCAGGAAATTATAGTAAAAACCGCGTTTGACAACTTGTATCTGATGCCATCAGGTATAGATTTAGCAGCCGCGGAGATTGGTCTTTTAGAGCATGAAAATCGTTTGAACAGGATGAAACAAGCGATTGTGTCAATTAAGTCAGAATTTGACTATATTATTATCGATTGTCCACCGTCGCTTGGTCTGATTACTACAAACGCACTTACAGCGTGTGACACTATACTGGTTCCTATTCAATGTGAATATTATGCGCTTGAGGGTTTATCACAACTTATGAATACCGTAAGGCGCATAAAACGACAGACCAATCCTCACATTGATATAGAGGGTGTGTTGCTTACTATGTATGACGGACGATTGAACCTTACACAGCAGGTTGTAAACGAAGTTAAACGGTTTTTTCCTAAAAAAGTGTTTGCTACCGTTATACCGCGAGGGGTTAGATTGTCAGAGGCACCTAGCTTTGGAATGCCGGTTATATACTATGACAAATCGTGCAAGGGTACGCACGCTTACCTTGATTTGGTCAGCGAAATTCTAAAAAAGGAGCGACAGTATGGCTAAGAAAATGGGCGGCTTAGGCAAGGGTCTGAGCGCGATATTTATGGAAAATGATTCTGAAAACAGCAACGAAACCATAACGCTGAGAATATCTGAAATTGAGCCCAACCGCGAGCAACCTCGAAAAGATTTTGATGAGCAGGCTTTGTCAGAACTTTCTCAGAGTATTATGCAGTTTGGTGTGTTGCAACCAATATTGGTACGACCGCTGATTGATGGAGGATATCAGATAGTAGCAGGCGAGCGCAGATACAGGGCATCCCGTATGGCAGGACTTACAGAAATACCTGCAGTTATCAGGGAGCTTTCTGATAATGAAACTATGGAGCTTGCGCTTATCGAAAATCTTCAGCGTGAAGATTTGTCCCCTATTGAAGAAGCAAAAGGCTACAAAACGCTTATTGACACCTATGAGATGAGTCAAGAGCAGGTTGCTCAGACAGTTGGCAAATCACGTCCGGCTATTACAAACACAATGAGACTCTTGCTCTTGCCTGATGATGTAATTGAAATGGTCGAAAAAGGCAGTTTATCCCAAGGCCACGCACGAGCATTGTTGGGCTTAGATAACAAAGCACTTATCAGCGCGATAGCGCAGGATATTGTCAGCAAAGGTTTGTCTGTGCGTCAGGTGGAAAAACTGGTCAAAGATTTCAGCAAAAAACCTGTAACCAGAACTCGCACTACAAGAAATAAGCCATCGTATTTCTCAGAAGTCGAGCTTGCGCTTTCTGAGTATCTAGGCAACAAGGTTGTAGTTACCCCGTCAAAAGACGGCAAGGGCGGAACGTTATCAATAGAGTTTTATTCTTTAGAAGAATTAAAAGACCTTGCAAATAAACTTGAAGAAAACAAATAATGGATATAAGGAGACAGAACAATGATTGATATTAAGTTTTTGAGGGAAAACCCTGACATAGTAAAGGAAAACATAAAAAAGAAGTTTCAGGATTCAAAACTTCCTCTGGTAGACGAAGTTATCGAACTTGATGCAGAAAGCAGAAAGATTAAAGGTCAGGCAGACGATTTGCGTGCACAGCGCAATAAGTATTCAAAGGAAATCGGCAAACTTTTCTCTCAGGGCAAGCGCGAAGAAGCAGAAGAGATGAAAAAGCTCGTTACTGAAAAAGGCGAAGAGCTCGCAGCATTAGAAGCAAAAGAAGCAGAACTTTCTCAGAAAGTTACTGATATTATGATGATTATTCCAAACATCATCGATGAAACAGTTCCAATCGGTAAGGATGATTCAGAAAACGTTGAAATTCAGCGTTATGGAGAGCCTTTGGTACCTGATTTTGAGATTCCGTATCACACAGAGATTATGGAAAAATTAAACGGTATTGACCTTGATTCTGCAAGAAAAGTAGCAGGCAACGGTTTCTACTACCTAATGGGTGACATTGCAAGACTGCATTCAGCAGTTATCTCCTATGCAAGAGACTTTATGATTGACAGAGGATTTACCTACTGTGTGCCTCCGTTTATGATTCGTTCTAACGTTGTTACAGGTGTTATGAGTTTTGCAGAGATGGAGGCAATGATGTACAAAATCGAAGGTGAGGACCTTTATCTTATCGGTACATCAGAGCACTCAATGATTGGCAAGTTTATTGATACTATCAACAAAGAAAAAGACCTGCCTTACACACTTACAAGCTATTCACCATGTTTTAGAAAAGAAAAAGGCGCTCACGGTATTGAAGAGCGCGGCGTATATCGTATCCATCAGTTTGAAAAACAGGAAATGGTAGTAGTGTGCAAGCCTGACGAGTCAAAAATGTGGTTTGATAAACTGTGGCAGAATACAGTTGATTTGTTCAGAACACTAGATATTCCTGTACGTACACTTGAGTGTTGTTCAGGTGATCTGGCTGACTTAAAGGTTAAGTCAATCGATGTTGAGGCGTGGTCTCCACGTCAGAAAAAATACTTTGAAGTTGGTTCTTGCTCAAACCTTTCTGATGCGCAGGCGCGCAGACTTAAAATCAGAGTTCATGGCGAAGACGGCTCAAAGTACTTTGCACATACACTCAACAATACGGTTGTGGCACCACCAAGAATGCTTATCGCTTTCTTGGAGAACAACTTAAACGAAGATGGTTCAATCAATATCCCTGTAGCGCTCAGACCATATATGGGCGGCAAGGATAAAATTAGTGTTTAAATAACAATAACATTATCAATAAAGCAAACCGCCCGATTTTGTTGGGTGGTTTCTTGTTTGTTAAACGAAAATACACCCCAAAAGTTTTCGGCTTTTGGGGTGTAAATCATTATTACTGTGTATTTTTCAGGCAGAAACCTTTTCATATGACAAATCATTGAGTAACAGTGTTGCACCATCAAATGAATAGGTCAGTTCCATTGTGCTGTCTATAGTTTCACTTGTCATATAATACATGGTGATTTTTCCGTTGTCACAGGTGTAAAAGCAATCAAGTGTTGCATCATTGTACATATCTGTAATTACCGCGGTAGTATCTTCGTTAAAGCGGTAGCACTCGTAGCTTTCCGGTGATTGCCAGTCACCAATGATGTTTTTGTCTATTGATAAGTTGTCGGGTTTTTTGATTGATATTTCAGGTAATTGTGCTTTTTTAAAAGTGTAACGTGACTCATCGCTTATGAGAGTCATTGTGTCACCACCGAAGTGAGCCTCGTATTCGTTGAACAAAAATCCGGTTAACGATATATCAAATAAGTTTTCGTCGGCATAATAATCATAATATCCATACACGGTGCTTGAGCCCATTTTTGCATAAGCGTCACCCTTTTCGTCAAAAATAAAGTAACAATCTTTGCTTATGTCGTCACACACCCATGTGCCGATAATCTCAGTACCATCAACTGATAGAGTCGATGCAGTTGTCGGGGCTTGTGTAGGAGTTGCAGACTGGGTTGTTTTATTGCACGAACAAAGTACAAACAACATAATTATACATATGGTAATTGATATAAAGCGTTTCATATTTATCCCCTTTGTGTTAAGAGAGTAGTATTGTTAGCTAGAAATTTTTATTATATCAATAATTTTAAGTACACAAACAACAAAAGTCAACAAATTTTTAAAAAAGCAGGATTTTGCCTTGCATATGTACAAATCCTTTGGTATAATTAAGGATAAATTAAAATGAGGAGTGGTATAAATGATCAATCGTGAATTTCATGAAAAATTTGTCAAAGAGGCACTGACATTTGATGACGTTCTTCTTATTCCTGGCGAGAGTGATGTTGAGCCAAAGAACGTAAGTGTTGCCACACATCTCACGAAGAAAATCAAACTCAATACACCGCTTATGACAGCAGCTATGGATACTGTTACAGAGACAGATATGGCTATTGCTATCGCACGTGAGGGCGGTATCGGTATTATTCACAAAAATATGTCTATCGAGCAGCAGGCTGATATGGTAGACAGAGTAAAGCGTAGTGAGAACGGCGTTATTACAAACCCATTCTATCTTGCTCCACATAACACAATCCGTGAAGCAAACGAGCTTATGCGCAAGTACAAGATTTCAGGTGTGCCGATTTGTGAAGGCACAAAGCTTGTTGGTATTATCACAAACCGTGACTTAAAGTTTATGAGCGATGTTGATTTTGATCAGGAAATCAGCGGAGTTATGACAAAGGATAACCTTGTTACTGCTCCTGTTGGTACTGACCTTGAAAAGGCACAGGCTATTCTTCGTGCTCATAGAATCGAAAAACTCCCAATCGTTGATGACAACGGTAACTTAAAGGGCCTTATCACTATCAAGGATATAGAGAAAACAGTTCAGTATCCAAACTCAGCAAGAGATGAAAAAGGCAGACTTCTCTGCGGTGCTGCTATCGGTGCAACTGCTGACGTATTAGACAGAGTACAGGCTTTAGTCGATGCACAGGTTGACGTACTTGTACTTGACTCTGCACATGGTCACAACTCAAATGTTGTAAACTCTGTTGCTAAAGTTAAAAAAGCTTTCCCTGATGTACAGCTCATCGCAGGTAATATCGCAACTGCAGAGGGTGCGCGTGCACTTATAGAAGCTGGTGCTGACTGTGTTAAGGTTGGTATCGGTCCTGGTTCTATCTGTACAACTCGTGTTGTTGCAGGTATTGGTGTTCCACAGGTTACTGCTATTTACGATGCTGCAAAAGCAGCAGCAGAATACGGCATTCCTGTTATCGCTGATGGTGGTATCAAGTACTCAGGTGATATCGTAAAAGCACTTGCTGCAGGAGCTTCAGTATGTATGGTTGGTTCACTTGTTGCAGGTTGTAAGGAGTCACCTGGTGATACAGAAATTTATCAGGGCAGACAGTTCAAAGTATATCGTGGCATGGGCTCACTTGGTGCTATGAACAAGGGCAGCTCTGACAGATATTTCCAGGCTGCAAATCAGAAATATGTACCAGAGGGTGTTGAGGGTAGAGTACCTTTCAAGGGTCCTCTTTCAGACACAATCTACCAGATGATCGGTGGTCTTAAATCAGGTATGGGTTACACAGGCTGTGCTACTATCGATGAGCTTCACAACAAAGCTCAGTTTGTTAAGATCACAGGTGCAGGTTTACGTGAAAGCCACCCACATGATATCCAGATTACAAAAGAAGCTCCAAACTATTCAACAAACGGTTAATAAAAAATTAAGGCTCCCAAGTGGGAGCCTTTTTAAATTTTACACTTATACTATACAAGAATTACAAAGCTCGATACACACAATAAAATAACCCTTGGTTGTGTTTCTTTACACATCAACCAAGGGTTATTTAAGTTCGTTCTTAATATCTAGCTTCATATTATCCTCTCTTTCTACAGTATAGTCGCTTTAGACTACTGTTCACTACTTGGTGCTTTTTTAGCCTTCGCATCATTCTCTTATTGAGAAACACCGTCTGTAAAGTTTGTCTTCTGCTTTTTTGGCTTTTACATCATTTTCAAAATTCAGATGTTATAATATCATTAAAAAGGAGTAACTTTTAAGAGTGAATGTTTACGGTAAATTAAATTGCTTATAAATTTTATATTTTCATCTGAACTTTGCCGTAAGTGGTGTTTAAGCCTTCTGTATTATTTGTACATTGGACTCTCCTCCTCTTTTCACCTATAATATAGCACATTGTTTGCCCTATTTCAATATGTAATTTTGTATAAAGTTCACATAAAATACTAGTGCAATACATAGATTTTGTGCATTGCGTCAGACGAATTTTTGCAAAAGCATTGACATATAAAATATCTATCTGCTATAATTAAACTGTTGGGCGGTTTGATGACCGCCTGTTTTTTACTGCCACCGGGTAGAAAAATGCAGATAAAGCATTCGTCACGTATCGTTAGGTCTTTGAAGATGCGTTGCGGATGCTTTTTTATTAAGAATATAGATGTACAGTTTTTATCCCATCTGATTGCTTATAGTTATCATATAAGATAGGAGTTGAGAAAATGAAGATTAAAAATCCATTTGCTGATTTGACGAAATTCGAGTGGATACTTTGGGGTTCATCTGTTTGTGTGACAATTATTTCATATTTTTTCTCAGGAAACGGCGGTCTTTTAGAGATGTTTTCAACTTTGCTCGGAGTTACCGCACTTATATTTGTTGCCAAAGGCTATGTAATAGGTCAGGCATTGACAGTGGTTTTCGGACTTTTTTACGCGTACATTTCTTTTGAATGCAAATATTACGGTGAGATGATAACATATCTTTTCATGGCAGCTCCGATAGCCTTGCTTGCTACAATCGAGTGGATACGCCACCCGTACAAAGGCACAAAAGTTGTTGAAGTAAGTCGTGTTTCTAAAAAGCAAACATTGATTATGATTATATTGAGCATAATTATCACAATAGTGCTCCACTATGTACTCAAATTATTCGGCACTGCAAATCTTGCAGTATCGACCATTTCTGTTACAACCAGCTTCATTGCAGCATATCTGACATATCTGCGCTCACCGTACTATGCAATCGGTTATGCAACAAACGATGTTGTGCTGATTGTGTTGTGGGTACTGATGAGTATCAAAGACGTATCATATCTGCCGATGATTGTATGCTTTTTGATGTTTTTGGCAAACGACCTTTATGGATTTTTCAACTGGAGAAAGCTAAGAGAAACACAAAAAGCAAATCTAAAAAATATGAATAATAATTAAAAAAGGGAGTCAGATGTTGCATCTGACTCCCTTTTTGTAGGGGGATTGCGGGTAATTTCTATTTTTAGAATCCGACATCTATACCTGCAAGCTTTTGTTGAATTATAGTTGCGTCAATTATGGTTAAGAAATAGTTATCTGAAACAATCGAAGCCTCGTAGTCAAAGTCCGAAGCGTTAATTTTTTGTGCCAGATATCGCTGGATTGTTGTAGCGTCCATTACTGTGACTCTATTGTCGCGATCGGCATCGCCTTTTTGGGGTACTACAGTAAACTCACCAATAAAGTTAGGCTCAGCAATCCTGATTTTATTGCTGTTCTTAAGCACTGCGAGCGCTTTTACTACAATCTCTTTTGTTTTTTCCTTAAATGTTACGTGATAGATATTCAAAGTTTCTGATCCCGGAGTTATCAGTCTGATGTTTTCAATCTCAAAATCTTTTAAGACATCAGTAATCACTGCTTCACTTGCTCCTAATTCTAAAGATACAACCACATCACCCGGTGCATATTTTGCATAAACTGTATAGAAAGGCTCTGCTACTACAACATCAGGCTTCGTTTTCAAAAGTTCGATAGCATCAAGTGTAGCCTGCTTGGATTTTTCGGTCAAAGTAACTTTAACAAACCTAAAGTTTGCTGTGTTAACATAAGGGACATAATCGTTGTCCATTATTGCAAGCTCGACTCTCTCGATATCAAGCTCAGGGGCAATATCCTGGACTCTTTCAACAGTTCTTTCAAAGCCAACGAGTACTACTCCCTCTTCAAAATTATTCCCTGTGCTTTCTGCAAAAGCAGTAGGAATACAGCACAAAGCAATAACTACCAAAATAATAAGCGCAAATATTCTTTTTGTAGATTTTTTCATAAACATCTCTCCTTAATAATAAAATATTAATTTTAAGAAGCTTCTTTTTAAAAATACAGCTATTGCTGTGTTTAACATGGTTTAAGATACATATTTTTGACCGCTACAGATAAAGTTGCCGTTGCTGCCATAAAAAACAAAACTGTAATAGCCCTGTGTGAATTTAAGTCCTTTGTCGCTTGCATTGTAAGAGTAATAATCTACGTTGTTTATTTCACCTAAATAATTAGCTTCGTGTTGCGCATCAAAAAGGTCATTGCTACCCAAAAGCACACCATTAGAATCATAGACTTTACAATAAACATCAACGCTGGCAACAGTAGTCCAACCGGAATTTACAGAGCCGTTAAATATAACCGAGGTGGTCACAAACGGTGGTTTAGTAGGTATATGGGTTGGAGTATCAGAGGGAATTTCAGTTGGCATATGCGTTGGTGGCTGGTTTGTTGGAGCTTGCGTAGGATTTTCGGTTGGAGCATCTGATGGCAACTGTGATGGCTTTTCAGTCGGTTCAGGACTTTTAGCAGATGTTGGATTTGTAACAAGGGCGCCAGTAGGAGTAACGTCCGATTCGTTTTGGGATGAGGCTTGAGTATTAGTATATGTTGTATTTGTGCAAGTACCATTAGTTTCTACTGATTGATTGCTGTATGGGTTTATCATCAGAGTGTTGTTGTCCATGATGAAAAAGATTGCACAACAAACAAGGCATAGAACAGTAAGACAAAAAGCAGTAGCAAATTTATGAAAGTTATGTCTGTTGGAAACGGGTTTTACAATGTGTGTACAAGGAATATTAAGCACCTTTTCTTTCCAATTATCAGGAGTTTTTATTTTATCAATGCTGTTGAAATTTTGCTTATTCATAAAACTCACCCCCACAGATATTCTCTAATTTTTCTTTACCTCGCTTTAAGAGCGACTTAACAGTATTAAGTTTTATGCCAAGAATTTGAGAAATTTCGTCAATTTTATATCCTTCGTAATAATGAAGGTATATCACATTTCTGTACTTTGGTTTAAGTTGCAACAAAGCAAAGGACAAGTCGCTTTTGTCCTCGTCAATAGAAAAAACCATATTTTTGGCATCTTCTAGCGAAGATGTCCTTTTGTTTGAGCGTATGTAATCGGTGCATTCGTTTATGGCTACTCGTATCAGCCAGGCTTTGAGGTGGTTTTCGTCATTAAAATCAGGTGATTTCTGATATAACGTCAGGAATGTGTTTTGGTAACAGTCCTCGGCATCAGCCCAGTTTTGCAGACGAACAAGACATACTTTTGTAATAGTATCAGAGTACTTTTCGATTATTTGTTCAAACTTCAGCCCTGCAAATTGCACCAAAATCACCGCCCCTCTATTATATAAACGATTTAGACTCTCAAAAAGTTGCATTAATTATACATCTTTTCAGAAAAAAATAAGACAAATACTCAAAAGAGTATCTGTCTTATTTGGTGCCGGTGACCGGACTTGAACCGGTACGATTGCAATAATCGAGGGATTTTAAGTCCCTTGTGTCTGCCTATTCCACCACACCGGCGGGTGTGATAATCAAAAGTACCCCCTGCATTGGCAGGGGGTAAGTGGTGACCCGGACGAGAATCGAACTCGTGTTACCGCCGTGAAAGGGCGGTGTCTTGACCGCTTGACCACCGGGCCATCTGGTAGCGGAAATAGGACTTGAACCTACGACACTTCGGGTATGAACCGAATGCTCTAGCCAACTGAGCTATTCCGCCGTACAAACTAATCAAATTCAAATTAGCAAGAATGATTATATTATAACTTTTGCACTTTGTCAAGTTTTTTAAAAATACTTTTTGTAGAAAGTTAAAAATTATGCAAAAACAAGCGCAAAGTCACACAGCAAAACTCCTTCCCTATAATGTGCACATCAACATTTCTGTACTCAAAAAGCCGACAGAGTTATCCATCGGCTTTTAATAAACATTTGATTTATCAAGGGCTATAAGCCTTAGTGCTTTTTACAGCATCGCTGCTCCAATAATACCTGCGTCATTGCCAAGAGTTGCTGCACAGATGTAGGTTTGCTTTTCGTTGTGCTTTGTTATACGCTCAGCTTCAACAATAGCTCTGACAGGATTCAAGAGGTTGTCGCCCTGCTTACTTACGCCACCACCGATGCAAAGTACATCCGGCTGGAATATATTGATAACATTTACGATACCACAAGCAAGATAACTGATGTACTCATCAACAACAGCCTTACCGGTTGGGTCACCTGCCATCATAGCATCAAACGGAGTTTTGCCGTTTACATTGTTGATATCGCCTTCGCAGAGGTTGAGCATATATGAAAACTCAGGTTTTTCATTACGGATAGCATCTTTTGTCATATTGATAAGCGCTGTAGCAGATGCATAAGATTCCCAACAGCCTTTGCGACCACAGCCGCATTCTTTGCCGTCTTTTACAATAACCATATGGCCAAGCTCAGCACCAGCAAAGTTAGAGCCGGAGTAGATTCTGCCGTCAATTACGATACCACCGCCAACACCTGTACCAAGTGTTATAGCAACAGCATTTCTGCATCCTTTTGCAGAACCTGCCAAAAATTCGCCCAGAGCAGCAGCGTTAGCGTCGTTTTCTATCTTTATATACTTGCCGGTTCTGTCGTTCATCATCTTTCTGATGTCCCAGTTTTTGAAAAGAAGGTTAGGACATGTTTCAACAATACCTGTGTCAGGGTTAACAGCACCAGGTACACCGATACCGATGTAATCAATATCGTCCATTTTGATTTTAGCTTTCTTAACAGCTTCTTTAACGATAGCCGCCATAGAATCGCACACGTCTGACTCAGGACGCGGAATAGCTGTCTTGCATTCAGCACGAGCTACTATCTCAAATTTGTCGTTAACAACACCCGCAACGATGTTAGTACCGCCTAAATCAATACCTACTCTATACATAATTAACACCTCTCAAATTTTGTGTAGTTAAAGTATAACACAAAGTATTTGTAGATAAAAGAGGTTTTGAAAAAAATATTACCATAAAAACAAGCCCTGACAAAAATGCACAGGGCTTGCTGTATATACTATTATAGGTTTATTGTTTTGCTATTAAAAAATAGTCGCGTTTGGTATTTTGATATTTTTATGCGAGCGCTCTTACTGTTTCCTTAAAATAAGTCAACTGCTCTCTGTCTTTTGTTACCATTGTTATTTCAGATTTAGGCAAAAGTTCGCTTATGGTATCAACAAATCCGTTTTCAAGGTTGTCAGGCATACCGGTTACAACAACTCTTGCGTTAATCTTTTTTGCGAAGTCGGCTGTGGTTAAAGGTGCGTTGTCGTTGAATGCGATTGTCATATCTGCACCTAAATTTTTGGATGTCTGGTACAGGTACTCTATTTCGTCAGACAAAAAAGCCACGTTGCTGATTGGGGTATGTACACACAAAACATGTAAATCACAACCTTTGTCAACAGCAATTTCAAATCCTGCATTTATTAGTCTGTCACAATCGTACTGACTTGTTACACATACGAGCACAGACGGCTTCTTTTTTGCGTACATTTTATCACCTCCCTTGATTTACTGTATTTATAATATCACCCTAATATGAAAAAATTTGTAAAATCTCTTGAACAATGTATGAATGATTGGTAAATAATACGGAAAATAATAGGAAAATCAGCGTATAGACTCCACAAATTATGAAAATAGCGAATTAGTATAAACGAGGAAAAACGAGAAAAACGGAGCATTTAAGAGCAAGTGTAGTTGTAAATTAATATTTTTAGAAAAAAGTATTGACTTTAATTTTTATTAGTGTTATTATCTGTTAGCACAAAAGAAATTTGTAAATTTGGAGGAATCGCTATGTCAACATTTATGGCAAAAAAAGGCGAGGTTGAGCGCAAGTGGTATGTTATTGATGCTGCTGGCAAACCAATGGGTAGAGTAGCTGCTCAGGCTGCTGTTCTCTTAAGAGGTAAGCACAAGGCAACATTCACACCACATGTTGATTGCGGCGACCACGTTATCATCATCAACTGTAAAGACGCTGTTCTTACAGGTAAGAAACTTGAACAGAAAAAATGGTACCGTCATACTGGTTATGTCGGCCACATGAAGGAAACAGTATACTCAACACTTATGGCTACACGTCCTGAGAAGGCTATGGAGCTTGCTGTTAAGGGTATGATTCCATCTAACACAATCGGCAGAGCAGCTATGCTCAGACTCAGACTTTTCGCAGGCAGTGAGCACACACATATGGCTCAGAAGCCTGAGAACTTTGAAGTTTAAGAAGGGAGGCAGTTTAAATGTACGATAAGGCACCATATTTTTACGGTACAGGCAGAAGAAAGTCTTCTGTTGCCAGAGTAAGACTCTATCAGGGTACTGGTAAAATCACAATCAACGACAGAGATATCGACGATTATTTCGGTCTTGAGACACTCAAACTCATCGTTAGACAGCCTCTTGCTTTAACAGAAACAGGCGAGAAATTTGATGTTGTA
>JAZUOM010000036.1:0-7966 GCA_045604645.1 Ruminococcus sp.
TAAAAAGAAATACAAATGATACAGGGGGAGGCTCCCCTGTGTAAGGGGAGCTGTCAGCGTAGCTGACTGAGGGGTTGTTAATGTAACATTGTATTGAATTATCTCACGATAACAATCCCTCCACCACTAATCGTGGTCCCCTCCCTTTACACAAGGGAGGCTTATTGTGTTGCTGCACAAAAAACAGCACAACATCGCCTTTTAGTGCACCTTGCACAAAGTAAAAATGCATAAAACCTTATTTATGTAATAATTAGGGGTTGACTTTAGTATGCTAAAACGCTAAAATGGTAGTATGCTAAAAATCAGGAGGAAAATATTATGAAAAAGATTATTGCATTAGTTATGGCTATTCTTATGATAGCTACTTTATTTGTAGGTTGTGGTGGTGTAGACCCTGCAAAAGACCTTGAAAAAGTTCAGAAAGACGGCAAACTCAAAATCGGCTACACAGTTTACGCTCCAATGAACTATACTGACGACAACGGCGAGTTTGTTGGTTTTGACACAGAGTACGCAAAGCTTGTGTGCAAAGAACTCGGCGTAGAGGCTGAATTTATTGAAATCAACTGGGATACAAAGGAAGTTTCCCTCAACTCAGGCGATATCGACTGTATCTGGAACGGTTTTACTATTACACCAGAGCGTGAAGAAGCACTTGACTTCTCAACACCATATCTCAACAACAAACAGGTTGTTGTTATCCGCAAGGCTGATGCCGAAAAGTTTACTGACACAAAGTCACTCGCAGCAGCAACTCTTACAGCAGAAAAAGGCTCAGCAGGTGAGACAGCAATTGCTGATAACGAGGATTTAAAGGGCGCTACATATATCGAGGCTGATGTTCAGACATCTGCACTCATGAACGTAAAATCACTTACTGCTGATGCATGTGTTGTTGACTATACAGTAGCAACAGCTATGGCAGGTCAGGGCGACTATGCCGACCTCATGGTTATTGATGGCCTTACTCTTATTGATGAGGAATACGGTATCGGTTTCCGTACAGGCTCATCACTCACAGCAAAGGTTAACGAGATTACCGCTCAGTTCAAGTCAGACGGCACACTCGAGGTTCTTGCTAAGAAATACGGTCTTGATGGTAGCTTGATTAAATAATATTTGATTCTTATACGTTACTTATCAAAAAAAGGCAGGCATGAAAACCATGTCTGCCTTTTGGATGTTTTATATTCAGAAAGGTTCTTTTATGGACACATCGTTATTATCAGTTACACTTAATTTGCTAAAAGGCTTTTATACTACCTTTTCTGTATTTGCAGTAACATTGGTTGTTGCAATTCCTCTGGGTCTTATAATTACTTTTGGTTCTACAAGCAAATTCAAACCTTTTGCGTTGTTTATCAGAACATTCGTATGGGTAATAAGAGGCACACCGCTTTTGCTTCAGATACTCGTGCTTGTGTACGGACCTGGACTTATCATGGGTGTTAATCTTTACGAAAACTCAGTTGGTGTTATGATAGCGTTTATCATAAACTACGCGTGCTATTTTTCAGAGATTTATCGTGGCGGTATCGAGTCTGTCCCAAAAGGTCAGTACGAAGCAGGCTATGTGCTTGGTATGACAAAATCACAGGTTTTCTTCAAGGTTGTGCTTTTGCAGGTTGTAAAGCATATTATCCCACCAATGGGCAACGAGATTATCACACTTGTAAAGGACACATCACTTGTGCGTATTGTTGGCGCTTTGATGTTTATGGGTGCACAACACAAGGAGATTTTGGGCGAAGCGTTTGAATATGTCAGCGTAAAGGCTCTTATCTGGCCACTTTTCTACTCTGCAGTATTTTACCTTGTTTTCTGCGGTATACTCACATTACTGTTCTCATATCTTGAGAAAAAACTCAGTTATTTCAAGGCTTAAGGAGGGTGCAGATGTCAGTATTACAAGTCAAAAATTTCAAAAAGAGCTTTGGCAAAGTTGAAGTGCTAAAAGGCATCGACTTTGATTTGAACAAAGGCGAGGCGTTATCCATCATCGGCTCATCAGGCAGTGGCAAGACAACTCTGCTTCGCTGTATAAATTTTCTTGAGACTCCTGAAGAAGGTCAGATGTTTGTTGATTCTCAGTGCATCTTTGACGCAAAAAAAGATAAAAAAATCAGCGCAAAAGAACTCAGACTACGACAGCTTAATTTTGGACTGGTGTTCCAGAATTTTAACCTGTTTCCGCAGTACACTGTGTTTGACAATGTCTGCCTTGCACCAAAACTTTTTGCAAAGGACAGGGACGATTTCAAATCAAACAAAAAGCAGATTTTTGAAGAAATTGAAGAAAACGCAAGAAAACTCATTGAGCGTGTTGATTTATCATCAAGAATTGATATGTACCCATGTCAGCTTAGTGGTGGTCAGCAACAGCGTGTAGCGATTGCACGTGCACTTGCCATGAATCCAAAGATTCTGTGCTTTGACGAGCCAACCTCTGCGCTTGACCCTGAACTTACAGGCGAGGTGCTCAAGGTTATCCGCTCGTTAAAAGACGGCGACACAACAATGGTTATCGTCACCCACGAGATGAATTTTGCAAAGGAAGTATCAGACAAAATCATCTTTATGGACGAGGGCGTTATCGCAGAGCAGGGCAAACCTGAGATTTTAGATAACCCACAGACCGAGCGACTGCATGATTTTCTTTCTGCATTTGCGTAATATGTTTTTATCGGGGCGGTTTTAACCGTCCCTTTTTTATGCAAAAAATATGCATATATGCATAAATCAACGAAAAAACAAGATAAATAAAGGATTATTCAAAATATTTCTTGCATATTATTTACAGATGGTGTATATTTAGTACAAGTTGATTTAACTCAACAATATTATCCTATATTAAGGAGAGATTTATTATGAAAAAGTTATTTGCACTGTTACTTGCAATCGTAATGGTAATGGCACTTGCTGCTTGTGCAAACAATGGCGGTGCTTCTCAGGATTCTGCTGCTACACAGGCTACTAAGGTTATCGAAATTGACCTTACACAGGAGCAGTATGCTTTTGGTGTTGACAAAGACCAGAGCGACCTTTTAGAAGATGTTAACGCATTTATCGCTCAGATTAAAGAAGACGGTACACTTGATGCTATCTGCGAGAAATACTACGGCGGCGGCACTCCAGAGCCTGTTGAGTCTGCTGTGCTTGACGAGAGCAAGGACCAGCTTGTAGTTGCTACAAACGCTGCTTTTGAGCCATTTGAGTATATGCAGGGCGACAAGTATGTTGGTATTGATATGGAAATCGCAAAGCTTCTTGCTGATTATCTCAATAAAGAGCTTGTTATCAATAACATGGACTTTGACGCTGTTTGTCTGTCAGTTGGTCAGCACAAGTGCGACATCGCTATGGCTGGTCTTACAATCAACGAAGAGCGCAAAGAGTCTGTTAACTTCTCAGACCCATACTATGAGGCTTCACAGCGCGTAATCGTTTCTGGCGATGACACAACATTTGACGCTTGCAAAACTGCAGAAGATGTTGAAAAGATTTTAAACAGCTATGATTCAGCTACAAAGGTTGGCTACCAGAACGGTACAACAGGTCAGTTCTATGTTCAGGGCGACGAAGGCTGGGGCTTTGCAGGATTCAAGGTATCAGGCGTTGGCTACAAGAACGGTTCACTTGCAGTTCAGGATATGATTAACGGCAACCTTGACTTTGTTATTATCGACAAGGACCCTGCTGCATTCATCACAAAGAAAATCAACGCAGTAGCATAATCAGTCAAACTATCATAATACAAATACCTCACCTGAGTTTGGGTGAGGCATTTGTTTTGTTAAAGGACAATAATTATGGGAAATTTTGATAAAAAAATTGACTTGTTTGTCAATTATATGGTAAACGAAGAAGGCTACAAAATGGTGCTTGAGGGTCTCAAGAACACCGTTATTATAGCCGTTGTGGGTCTTGTTATCGGTATTCTTATCGGTACTATCATTGCCGCGATAAGAGTTATGCCGAAATACAAGCTGATTCCACGAATTCTTGATGGTATCTGCTCTGTGTATGTTTCGTTTTTCAGAGGTACACCGATAGTAGTACAGCTTCTTTTATTCTACTATGTTTTGTTCCCGCTTATGGGGCTAAAGATAACATCTGTAAATGTCTCAATCCTTGTATTCGGACTAAACAGCGGTGCGTATATCTCAGAAATTATGCGAGGCGGTATTCTTTCGGTTGACCCTGGTCAGATGGAGGGCGGCCGCGCAATGGGTATCAGCTTTTCTGCTACTATGATGAAGATTGTTATCCCACAGGCTGTAAAGAACATTATCCCTACAATGGGCAACGAGTTCATAGCCCTTATCAAGGAAACATCTGTTGTCAGCTTTGTTGGTGCTACCGACTTGTACCTTGCGTTCAATATGGCCGGCTCGAATACATACGAGTTTATGATTCCGTATCTTGCTATGGCGATTATTTACATTGTCATGGTTATGCTGATCAGTCTGCTGATTAAAATTATAGAGAGGAGACTGAGAAAAAGTGATAAGAGTCTGTAATCTAAAAAAAGCGTTTGGCGACAATGTTGTTTTAGACGGCATTGACCTTGAAATCAAAAAAGGCGAGATTGTTGTTATTCTGGGTCCATCAGGTTCAGGCAAATCTACTTTGCTTCGATGCTTAAACTGTATGGAAGACCCAACTGGTGGAAACATCTTTTTTCACGATGTTGACTTAGCTGACCAAAAGGTTGATATTAATATCCACAGACAGAAAATCGGTATGGTGTTCCAGCATTTCAACCTGTTTAATAACAAAACTGTTATCGAGAATATGATGCTCGCACCGATTTATGTGGCTAAGAAAAAGGCACGCAAAGCAAAAATCCGCAGATTTTTCAAAAAGCCATATAACGCTGAGGACATTATTTCTCTAAAAGAAATAAAAGCAAATGCAAAAGAAAAAGCCGACACACTTTTAAAAAGAGTCGGTCTTGAGGAAAAAGCCGATGTATACCCATCGACCCTGTCAGGCGGACAAAAACAGCGTATTGCAATCGTCCGTGCACTTTGTATGGAGCCTGAGGTGATGCTCTTTGATGAGCCTACATCAGCGCTCGACCCTGAGATGGTAGGCGAGGTGCTCGATGTTATGAAAGAACTCGCTATTCAGGGTATGACAATGGCAGTCGTAACCCACGAGATGGGATTTGCAAAGGAAGTAGGCACCCGTGTGCTGTTTATGGACGAGGGTGTTATACTGGAACAGGGCACACCTGAACAGGTGTTTAACAACCCACAGTGTGACCGACTCAAAGACTTTCTTGCCAAGGTGCTTATCTGATAAATCAAAGCAATATTTCGTATTTAAGGAGAGGTTTGTGCCTCTCCTTTTTTTGTGTTTCTTATATTGAAATGTCAACATTTTTGTGTTATAATAAGCACTCAAAATACTCAATAAAATTTTATGAGGTAACATAATGGAAAATTTTAAGAAAACTGTTGCCGACAATATAATAAGACTGCGTACATCAAACACTATGACGCAGCTTGAGCTTGCTAACAAACTTAACTATTCAGATAAATCAATCTCAAAGTGGGAGAGAGCCGAGTCATTGCCTGACGCATATGTGCTCAAGCACATTGCACAGGTGTTTGATGTGTCAGTAGATTATTTGCTTACAGAGCACTCGGATGACGAAAAAATCCCAACAGGTGTTCAGTACAGCTACAGCCGTTCTGTTATATCCATTATCGCTTTTGTCGGTATATGGACTCTGGCACTTTGTGCCTTTGTTGTCACATGGCTGTGCTCAATGCCAACATGGCTTATCTTTGTTTACACAGTGCCGATTTCGCTGACTGTGCTGTTGGTGCTCAATTCTTTGTGGGGTATCGGCAAACTCAATATGTTTATCATATCAGGCATTGTATGGGGTATCATAACCTGCGTTTATCTTACCTTCTACTCGTCAAACTGGTGGCAACTGTTTATTATCGGCTTGCCGGCACAGATTATCATTATCCTCAGCTTTTACATCAAAAAGAACCGCAAAAAGTAAGTTATAAAGCCAATTCTACTACTAGTAGAGTTGGTTTTTTCATTTAGTAGAGTTGAATTTTGTCGACTCTACTGCCCGTATTTTTTTAGTAGACACGTATTTTTAAACAGTAGATTGTATTAAAGCGATGCTTGTAGTAAACTAGCCCTTGGAAAAATTTTTTAGGAGGCTATTTATGAGCTATATTATTAGTTGTTGTTCAACAGTTGATTTAAAAAAGGAGCATTTAGATAAAATCAACGTTCCTTACATTTGTTTTCATTACGCAATTGATGGGGTCGAGTACCCTGACGATCTTGGTGTGACCATGCCACTCAAAGATTTTTATACAAAACTCAAAAACGGTGCTGACTCAAAGACCTCTATGATAAGCGTAGGCGAGTACGAAGAATATTTCAAAAGCCTGCTTGATAGCGGAAAAGATGTTATCCACATCAGTTTGTCATCAGGTATTTCAGGTTCATATCGCTCTGCTGTCACAGCGG
The DNA here is from genome assembly GCA_045604645.1 of Ruminococcus sp. Taxonomy (GTDB): domain Bacteria; phylum Bacillota; class Clostridia; order Oscillospirales; family Acutalibacteraceae; genus Ruminococcoides. The sequence continues at coordinate 6,511 of JAZUOM010000036.1, forward strand.
CACAGATGGTTTTGCCACTATATCCACAGCAGAAGCTGTACGTTATTGACTCGCTTGCTGCATCATCAGGCTATGGTTTGCTTATTGATGAGCTTGCAAAAAAGCGTGAGCAGGGTATGCCTATCGACGAGCTCAAAGATTGGGTAGAGGAAAACAAACTGCGATTGCACCATTGGTTTTTCTCATCTGACCTGACTTTCTTTGTAAAAGGTGGCAGAGTATCAAAGGTCAGCGGTATGATTGGCGGTGTGTTTGAGATTTGTCCGCTTATGAATGTAAGCGTTGATGGCAAGCTTATTCCGCGCTCAAAGGTCAGAACAAAGAAAAAGGTAATAACAGAAATAGTCAACCGTATGCTTGAGCACGCTGACAACGGCAAAGACTACAACGGCAAGGTGTATATGTGCAATTCCGATTGCTTTGATGATGCTAACGCCGTAGCAAATCTTGTGAAAGCGAATTTCAAAAATATCGACGGTGACGTTCTTATCAATAACATCGGCACAGTTATCGGCTCTCACACAGGCCCAGGCACAGTAGCGTTGTTTTTCTGGGGCGACAAGAGGGTAGACTGATATGACACGCACTGCATTAATCAACAGGACTTTGCCTGCTTACACAAAGGGCGAAGAAATTTTTAATATGGTATCCCACATCATAGGCGGAGCGTTTGCTGTGTTTGCACTTGCTTTAGGTGTGGTGTTTGCGGCGTTTAGCGGTGATGTGTGGAAGATAGTATCAGTTAGTATTTACGGCGCAACCCTTGTTACCATGTTCACAATCTCAAGCGTTTATCACGGACTGAAAAACGAAAAAGCAAAAAAGGTTATGCAGATAATCGACCATTGCGATATATATTTTCTGATTGCGGGTACGTACACACCTATTCTTTTGTGTGCAATCAGACCGCACAACGCGGCTATCGCGTGGACAATTTTTGGTGTTGAATGGGGACTGACAGCCCTTGCCGCAACACTCAACGCAATCGACCTCAAAAAATTCTCAAAACTTTCTATGACATGCTACATCGGAATGGGCTGGTGCATCGTAGCCGTGCTCAAACCTACTATTGAATGTCTGACTATGGGCGGATTTTTGTGGTTGCTACTGGGCGGTGTGGCATATACCATCGGTGCAGTACTGTACGGCGTCGGAAAGAAAGTTCACTATATGCACTCTGTGTTTCACATTTTCGTCGTAATTGGCAGTATATGTCAGTTCGTATCCATTTTTGTATACATCATTTAATTCTGATATAGAAAAAAGCAGGCTGGATAATTTCAGCCTGCTTTGTTGTTGTGTAACGAAAACCACGCGATAGTCGCGTGGTTCAAAAAAGGTTAACCGATAAAAAGAAATACAAATGATACAGGGGGAGGCTCCCCTGTGTAAGGGGAGCTGTCAGCGTAGCTGACTGAGGGGTTGTTAATGTAACATTGTATTGAATTATCTCACG
>JAZUOM010000037.1:0-3310 GCA_045604645.1 Ruminococcus sp.
TAACATTGTATTGAATTATCTCACGATAACAATCCCTCCACCACTAATCGTGGTCCCCCTCCCTTTACACAAGGGAGGCATGCGTTGACGCTCATTTATGAGTAGCTGTAACAGATGCATGGCTGACAAGCCAACAAAAAGCGCACTTGTGCGCTGTCAGTAGTATTAGGGCTATGCCCGAAAATGAAATACCCTCCGTTTTACGGGGGATAATTATTGTGCTATAGTAATAATTGACACAAAAAAGGCACCCTGTTTAATACAGAGTGCCTGATATTATTTTATATCTTATTTTACAACCTTGATAACGCCTGTTGCCTCCAGCATTGAGAATACAAGGATAGCAACAATGAACACAGGTGCGATATATTTAATCATAACGTTGAACATCTTTTTGCGGGCGAATTTTTTGTCACCAAGCTCGATTTCGTCTGTGATAGCCTTTGGCTTGATAACATAGCCGATAAACAGACATGTAAGCAATGCAACGATTGGCATAAGAATGTTGTTTGCAAATACATCAAACATATCAAGTATACCGATAGTTTTTTCTGGCAGAGTAATTGCAAAGCTGCCCCAGATGCCGTTGCCAAGTGATGACGGAATACCCAGGATAACACAGAAGGTAGTTACAATCGCACATGTGAGCTTTCTGCCCCAGCCGAACTTGTCCCTGAAGATAGAAACAACAGTTTCCATAAGAGAAATTGAAGATGTAAGTGCCGCAAAAAGTACAAGCATGAAGAACAGCGCACCCACAACAACACCGATGTTTCCGATGCCGTAAAATACCTCAGGCAGTGTCACAAACATAAGTCCGGGACCTGCGCTGATTTTGCTTGGGTCACAAGAGAATACAGCAGGTATAATCATAAGACCGGCTAAAAACGCAATACCTGTGTCAAAAATCTCGACATTCTTAACTGATGAGTTGATGCTGACATCTTTTTTCATATATGAGCCGTATGTGATCATAATACCCATTGCAAGGCTCATCGAGTAGAAAAGCTGACCCATAGCCGCAAGCACGGTTGTGATAGAAAATTTAGAAAAATCAGGCATAAGATAGTATTTGACACCATCCATAGCACCCGGCAAAAACATTACATATACAGCAATACCAATAGTGAGCAGTACCAGCACCGGCATCATAATTTTTGATACTTTTTCGATGCCTTTTTCAACGCCGAACATTACAACCAGTGATGTAAGTCCCACAAAAAGCAAAAACCAACCGATAGGCTCAAACGGCTTCGAGATAAATGTGCTAAAATATGTTGGGTCAGTAGCGGCGGCTTTTGCACCACCCGAAACAAAAACAGCAAAGTATTTTGCTACCCAACCGCCGATAACAGAGTAGTAAGGCAGGATAATCATCGGTACAATAGATGCAAGCACACCAATAAATTTGTACTTTTTGTTCAAATCCCCAAATGCGCTGATGGCGCTTTTGCCTGTTTTTCTGCCGATAGCAATCTCGGCACACATAAGCGTAAAGCCGAATGTTACAGCAAGTATAAGGTACACAAGCAAAAATATACCGCCGCCGTATTCAGCCGCAAGGTATGGAAATCGCCAGATGTTGCCAAGTCCGACAGCAGAACCCGCAGCCGCCAGAACAAAGCCGATTTTACCTGAAAAATTACTTCGTTTCTTTTGTGTCATAGTGCTCTCCTCCATTTTTTTAAAACAATGGTATTATATCACAACAAACGCTCTAGTTTCAATATTTTTTTATAATATTGCGACAAAATACAAGCGATATTGCTAAAATCTGTATTTATATACAAGATGTAACTATAAATTACAAAATTATAACTTGTTTTCTCTATATATTGTGTTATAATTTCAACAGAGAAATATAAGAACAAGATGTGGGGTGTACCTATGAAATGTCCATATTGTGGCTATGAAGAAAGCAAAGTTATCGACTCACGACCTGCTGACGAGGGCGAAAGAATCCGCCGCCGCAGAGAGTGCCTTAGCTGTGCAAAGCGTTTTACTACACACGAGGTTATCGAAACTGTTCCGATTATCGTTGTAAAACGTGACAAATCAAGAGAAGTTTTTGACAGAAACAAGCTTACAGCAGGTTTTTTGCGTGCATGCGAAAAGCGCCCTGTGTCCATTGACCAGATTGAAAAAATGGTTGATGCTATCGAGTCAAAGCTTCAGTCAAGCCTTGACAGAGAGGTTACATCAGGCTATATCGGCGAGCTCGCTATGGAACAGTTAAAGAACATAGACGAGGTTGCGTATGTTCGTTTTGCGTCTGTTTACAGACAGTTCAAGGACATAAATACATTTATGGACGAACTCAACAAGCTGTTAAGAGAGAAATAACTCCTTTGAAGAATTCATAAAGATTTCCTAGCAAAAAGGGCACCCGTGTGGGTGCCCTTTCGCTGTCTGTTGAGTGGTGGGGCAATCTGCCTTTAAAAAACAGCGATTAAAATTGCCCTGTTAAAATAAAATATTTTGTAAAATTTATTGTGAGATTGCATAGTTTTATGCAATTTTTTTCTTTTTTTGAGGTATAGGTAGAGGGGTGTTTTGCCTTGTACTAAAAAAAGGAGAGTATATGAAAGAAATAGGTTTTGTAAAAATAGACAGAAAAATCTTAAACTGGAGGTGGTACAAAAACATAAACACATTCAAACTTTTTATGCATCTGTTGCTGAATGCAAACTTTTGTGACGCTCAATTTGAAACCCACACAATAAAACGCGGACAGCTTGTGACGGGTCGCAAACAGTTGAGCGCAGATACAGGTTTGAGCGAAAGACAGGTGCGTACTGCACTCAACAACCTGAAAACGACCAACAATGTGACCATCAAGCCAACATCAAAATACTCGATTATTACTATAGTTGACTACGAAAAGTATCTTGACTCGACCGGCACATTGACCAACAATCGTCCAGCAAACGACCAGCAATCGACCAGCAATCGACCACAATATAAGAATAATAAGAAGAATAAGAATAATAAGAACAATTATACAGATGACGATTTTGATTATGATCTTGAATTATTTAAAAGCAAATCGCTGTTCAAGGACTGAGGTAGCATTTTTTTGAAAACAGGCATAAATAATTATCTCCCCGTAAAACGGAGGGTATTACATTTTCGGGCATAGCCCTAATACTACTGGCAGCGCACAAGTGCACTTTTTGTTGGCTTGTCAGCCATGCATCTGTTACAGCTACTCATAAATGAGCGTCAACGCATGCCTCCCTTGTGTAAAGGGAGGGGGACCACGATTAGTGGTGGAGGGATTGTTATCGTGAGATAATTCAATACAATGTTA
>JAZUOM010000038.1:0-39638 GCA_045604645.1 Ruminococcus sp.
TGAAGAAATCTATAAAAAGCATAGAAATCTTTGCGGTCGAATCAGACGAATGTTGATTGCAAGTTGTAAAACATTAAAGGAGAGTATAAAATGAAACGAATTATTTGTTTTTCGATTTGCTTGCTGGTGCTATTTTCATTCGTAGGTTGTGATTCTGATACAACCCCTGTTCTTTCCGGCAGTTATTATGCTGTTGGCGATTATGAAGAAATATTAACGCCGTATCTGTCGCTTGATACAGATAACAATGTGTTTCGTTTTGGTGCCGGTTCTGTAGTTTCTTATGAGGAACATGGCTCTTATAAAATTGCGGACGGAAAGATTATTGCCACTTCACAAAGCACAACATTTGAATTTGAGATTAAGGATAAGAACACCCTTATATTGATTGGCAATGGGGATATTGACTTTTTTAAAATTCCCATCAATACGCAGTTTGTATATAGTGAAGATTTGAAGTGATTACATTACTTTTAGTCTTTTTTACCCCTACTTATATTACTTTTAGTCGCTCTTTCGCATAGAATAAAGGCACCCTAACAGGGTGCCTTTATGTTATGCTACGATTGGATTTGAATTTATAATTTTTTAATTGTATTTTATATCTATGAGTGATACAATATAATTGAAAGTAGGTGAGACGATGGACGCTGTTAACAAAACCTTGTATATTCCGCTGTATGGAAAAGCATATGTAAGCAAAAAGGGAGTTATCCTGAATGATAAGAAGGCACAGGAAATATGGGATAGTACGGATATTAAACTGTCAAACAAATGCAAGTCAAAGTATCTGTGCTACTATATGTCTATGCGTTCATCAGTTTTTGATAGCTTTGTTGAAGATAAACTCAGACTTCACGACGATGCTGTTGTACTTCATATTGGCTGTGGACTTGACAGTCGTAACTTGCGTGTAAAGTCAGACAACCACCCTTGGTATGATATTGATTTGCCACAGGTGATTGCAAAGCGTATGCAGTATTATCACCAGACGCTTTCATACAGTATGATACAGGGCGATGTGTGTGACAAAGAGTGGCTTGATATTATCCCTCATAACAAAACTGCTATAGTCGTGCTCGAAGGTGTCAGTATGTATCTTCAGTTACATAGCATCAACGCTTTATTTAGCAGATTGTCAGAGCATTTTGAACATTTGCATATCCTTGTTGATTGTTATACTGAGTTTGCGGCAAAAGCATCAAAGTACAAAAATCCGGTAAACGACCTCGGGGTTAACAAAGTGTATGGCGTTGATAATCCTGAGTTGCTTGTGAAAAACACTGATGTTACATTTGTTTGTGAGCATTCATTAACTCCTGATTATCTTATAAAGCAACTTAGTTTTTTTGAGAGAGCGATTTTTAAGAACATTTATGCAGGAAAAATATCAAAGCAACTTTACCGTTTGTATGAATTTAAAAAATAATTTAGCGTAGCACTTTGTTGTGCTACGCTTTTTTCTATTTATCGTATTCTTTTATAGCGTGGTTAATATAATTTAGTACACGCTTCTTGTCCCTTGACCAAAGCGGTGCAACAAGATTGTTTTTGTCGCCGTCACCGGTCAGGCGGTGAATAACAACATTTTTTGGTAACACGTTTATACATTCGCACAGTATATCCGCATATTCCTCAAGTGTCAGCACCTCAAATTTACCGTCAGCATATTCTTTCTCTAGGTCTGTATCTTTTAAAACATGAAGCAGTTGCAGCTTAATACCATCTGTGACTTTGCCTACTTGTTTTGCAGTTTCTACTATCATTTCCTTTGTTTCATTTGGCAAGCCGATGATTATGTGAGTGATAATATGTACACCGATTTCTTTGAGTTTGTTTACTGCATCAAAGTACACATCAGTTTTATAACCACGTCTTATGTATTTTGAGGTTGATTCGTGAATGCTCTGCAAACCAAGTTCAACCCATACTGGCTTTATTCTGACCAATTCTTTTAACATCTTAATAATATCACTATCAAGACAGTCAGGACGAGTGGCAATCGACAATATCGCCACATCATCTCTGTTTATTGTTTTAGTAAAAACATTCTTCAGATACTTTTTATCGCCATAGGTCGATGTAAACGACTGAAAGTACGCAATATACTTATCGCTATCTGTTTTGTTTTTTACAAGTGCTTTTGCTTTTTCTATTTGTGTGTCTATATCAAGCAGTGCATTCTGTGCAAAATCGCCTGAACCTTTAGCAGAGCAAAATATACATCCTCTGTTACCGCAAACGCCATCACGGTTTGGGCAAGAGGTAGCGCAACTTAGCGACAATTTATAGTATTTCTCAGAATATTCACTTTTCAGATAAGACGAAAGACTAGTGTATTTCATACGATACCCCAAATATATTTTTATTCATTTTACGTTATTATTGCATATATTTCAAGAATTAACTAAAATAATTCTAAATTAGAAAAAATAGTTCTATAATATTACTCAATTCATTTTTCATACAAAATTATCAAGTGCAATTTATGCAAGGTGTACAAAACGATTGTTATGAAACCCATAGATATCGTGGTATAATTCTTTTAAAGACATATTTCTACTGTTTTTTGTCATTTTAACTTGATTGTGTTCTTAATTTATTAATTTTTATTATTGCTTTTTACCAAAATTTCATATATAATGAGTACGGTTATATTGTAAAGGTCTGTCATTATGCCCTTTTTTAGGTAAAGTACTGTGCATTATTAACCAATTTAGGTAAGCGTATTATACATATTTATATATATTAATGGTGATTGTTATGGACAGAAATCAACAGCAACTCCTGTTGGAAATTGAAAAACTTAACAAAGCCCAGGCAAGGATTAAGCGCAAGACTACTTTTATGCTCGGAGCGATTGCACTTCTTGTACTGGTTACTGCTACTATGGCGTGGTTTACGCTCAACAGCTTTGCAAGTGTTGAGAATATCCAGATGGATATTACTACCGGCGTTGACCTGCGTGTAGATATGGTTAACCACGGCTCTGGTGAAGATAATTTCCAGCAGTTTAAGAAGACAATCACCAGCGAAATGATTGATGACTATCTTACTTCTCACAATCACGATGTGTTAGCTGACCAGCTTTTGGATCCTGTTACTACCAGAAACGGTATCAACTTCGAAAGTGAGAGTGGCTCTACACGTACAGCTAACGAAACATCATTCCTTGAGTTTGAGTGCTACTTTGTAGCTTCACGCGATATGTGGGTTCACCTTTCATCCGAGGGTACCAATGATTTTGAAGGCACATCTGTCACTACCACAGAGACAGGACTCAAAGCAGAGGTTATCGAGGCTGTCAGAGTCAGCTTTGACCCAGAAAATTCTGACACAACTGCTATTTACGAACCAAATAAAGCAGGCTCTGCTGTAAATGGTCAGACTACATTTGACCTTCCTCCAAACCACGTTAACGCTACAAGACTTTTCTTCCTTGAGCAGTACGAACCTGTAAAGGTTACTATCCGTGTGTGGGCAGAGGGTAACGACCCACAGTGTGACGACGATGTTCAGTCCGCCAATATGGTATTCAACTTGTTGTTCTCCGGTACTGACGAAAGCAACGTACCATTTGTTTAATTTTGACTATACATTATATATACATAGTTTTCGGAGGTGGCTCTAATGCCAAAATTCTCTAAGAAAAAATTGAATAACCAAGAGCCATTCACTCCTGAACAACTCGAAAAACTGGAGAATAAAGGCGACATAGCTGTTGACCGTGTGAGAAACCACACAATATTCGACAGGTTTTCAGCCCGCAGAGACAGTAAGGACATAGCACGAGTTGTCAGATGGAAACGCCGTGCGGCAGTTATAGCGGTTGTTTCTGTTTTGGTGCTCCTCATACTCTGGATTGTTGGTTGGCTTATGTCTACTATCGGTGATCTTGTTATTTCGGTTGAAAACGGTGCCGCACAAAAGGGTATCGTAATCAGCGAGTCACTTGATGAAGATGGCAATCCAAATAAGCCAAAGTTACAGCTTTCTGCATCTAATGTTACTGATGTTACTAATATTACATATGATTGGCTCCCAACTGACCTTAATGATGAGGCTGACGGCGAGCACAACGGCGAGAACTATCTGGCTTACACTTTCTATCTGACTAATACTGGTAGGGATACTATTGATTTAGAAAGCGAGCTTAAGTTTACCGGTATCGCGAAGAACGCTGACGAAGCACTTCGTGTTATGATTTACAAAAACGGTGAACCAACTGTTTATGCTCAGAAAAACCGCGACGGTTCTCAACTTGAAGAAGTTGTTAACTTCGAATTTGTTGAGGGAGGCGACGACCTTAACAAAGAGAATTATCTTATTATGAAAGATGTCACAAAGGACATCAAGCCTGACGAAACTATTAAGTTTACTATCGTTACTTGGATTGAAGGTGAAGACCCGGAGTGTATCAACGACATTATGGGTGGTCACGTCAAGATGCAGTGGTTCTTCAACATTGAGGGTGAAGAATTATAAAAGCCGAGGTGCGTAGCCCTCATAAAGTCGAAGACGAGTCTGCATTTTTGTAGTTGACGTAGTCAACGCAGGAAATTAATGCGAGACTGTGGACTTTTGAGGAACAGCGTAGCACAACGAGGCTCGATATCGCTGTACGCAGTACCCATTATTTTCGGTATTTACTTTGTAAGGCGTACTTGCAAAGATGAATATATTTATTTATTTATTAAACAATCCCCTGCGTGTTTTTGGGGGATACAAAATTAAGGAGGAATTTCTCATGAAAAACACAACATTCAGAAAGAAGGCTTTATTGTCTTCAGTTGCTATGCTCCTCGTAGCACTCGTTGCTCTTGGTTCTGCAACATTCGCATGGTTTGCTGCTAACCCATATGCAGACGCTCAGGGTCTTGCATTCAAAACAACAGCATCTTCTGGTCTTGTTATTAAGACAGAAACTCACCCAGTATGGGGCCACACAGCATATTTGAATGCTATGGTTACATCTGAAGAGGGCGCTGAGACTAAAACTTATGGTCCTGACAAAACTATCTTAGACCTCCAGCCAGTTACACAGAATCAGGCTGATGGTACAATGACAACTATCGCTGCTGCTGATTCAAAGAGCTGGGAAAACAGCAAGGCTCAGGGCGTTACTCTTGCTGCTGCTCCTGACGAGTCTTTCTTTGCTGAGGACGTATTCTTCAGACTTTCTGACGGTTCTGCTGCAGAAGACGATGCAAAAATTCAGCTCACAGGCGTAACAATCACAGCTGCTACAGGCAACCCTTCAATGCTTTCTGCTATCCGTGTTGCTATTGCTGGTCCTGATGGTAAGGTTCTTGGTACATATGCTACAAGTATCGCTGGTGCAAACGGCGTATTAACAGCTGTAGATGGCACAACTGCTGACTTTACTCTTCTTCAGGCTGCTAACGGCGTTAAGGATTTAGATTGTGGTATCACAGGTCTTTCAACTGCTGAAGATGCTACTAAGAAAGTAACAGTTTACGTATACCTCGATGGTCAGGATTCAGCTTGCTACTCTGACAACGTTGGTAGCGTTAACGCTGCTCAGATTATCAGCGACGTTAAAGTTGACTTCAAACTTGTTGCTTAATTTTATCTGAATTAACTTAACTGATTTTACTTAATGAATGTTGTTTCGTGGCTCCCTTCGGGGAGCCACCCACGACAACCTTATTTGGCGTATATTGCGGGAGGTACGCCATCCCAGCAATAATGCTTGTTTTTTCAAGGTAGGGGCGATATCTATTGTCCCTTTAGCGACCGTCGGTCGCCCCTGCTGTTTATTTTTATTTTCAAGGAGTTTTTATGAAGGTATTTAAGAGTATAGTCAATACAATAATTAATATTTTAATAGTTCTGGTTTTAGTTGTATCAGTACTCGTTGCAACACTTGCACTTACTTCTAAATCCTCCGGTATATCTTCAGTATTCGGATACACAGTTCAGCCTATTATGTCATATTCAATGGAAGGCGGCTCTGACGAATACGAAGGTGGCGATTTTACAAAAGGTGATATTATAATCGGCAAAACTACGAATTTTGATGAAAACGCAACCTACGAAGTAGGTGATATCGTTACATTCAAAGATGTTGAAGATGATTTGATTTGTCATAGAATTATCGAGATTGTAGAAGAAAACGGACAAACTCTTTATCGCACAAAGGGTGATAACAACGTTGATGCAGATTTAACATATATAGCATCCAATAATATTGGCGCTGTTTTCTATACTGATGATTATCATGGCAAAGTTATACACGGTGTGGGCAATGTGTATGAGTTTATATCCACACAAAAAGGATTCTTCTTGTGCATCCTTTTACCAATGATTATCTTCTTCCTTTATGTTCTTGTTAAGGTTGTTATAGATGCTGTGAATTATAAGAATGCAAAGAAAGAAGAAGAAAGAGAAAAGAACGCAGACTCCAAAACTTCACAGATGTCTGATGAAGAATATGAGGAGTTCAAGGCATTTATGGCATCTAAAAAAGCAGAACAAGAAGATGATTCTGCTCAAGAATAATTGTTTAATGTTTTAATTATTTGTTTGTTTAAATATTGCCTCACCTGTGAGGGGGAGGTGTCACCAATAGGTGACAAAGGGGTTGTAACGATTTTTTACATCCCATTATTACTTTGGAAATAATGAGCGACAGCTATGCTGTTACGTTATTTTATAGATTGCGAAAACGATAAAGGAGCAAAGTATTATGGATACTATCTTCAAATTTTTATTTGACTTTTTAGGTCAGTTCTTCGGAGCAATCTGGGGTGCTATTGTCGGCGTTGCCAACGGCATTGTACAGATGTTTAACTTCCCAAAATATATCGAGATTATCGAGAATTACACAACTACTCTCGGCGGTCTTGCATGGGTAATCGCTATTGTTGCTATTGTACTTCTTGCGGCTGTACTTGGTGTAATTGTCTTCTTTATCGTAATGGCTGTTAAGAAATTCGTTCGCTTTAAGAAGAAGGTAAAAGACACTAACGACCTTGTTAACGAAGTGAACGCACTCAATAAAGAAGTTATGCGTATGAACCTCGAGAAAGATAAGATTCTTTCTATGAAGGTATCACAGATTGGTCTTAACCCTAACGAGATTTCAGAACTCACAGGCGACGAGATGGAAGCACTAAACAACGGCGAAGAAGAAACAAAGGGTGGTCGTTTCAACAAGCTTGTTGCTATTGACGAAGAGTGGGCTAACTACCAGCCACCACAGTACGACTGGGATGTTACTCTCCCTGAGTTCTGCGAAAGATTCAGAAACTTCGCTTGCTCACGTCTTAAGCTCTTCTATGATATCAAGATTTTACGTTGCTTTATCGCAGGTTTCGCTTCAACCCGTTTGATTATCTTACAGGGTATTTCCGGTACTGGTAAAACATCTCTTCCATACGCTTTTGGTAAGTTTGTTCAGAACCCTGCTATCATCGCATCAGTTCAGCCTTCATGGCGTGACCGTACTGAGCTTTTCGGTTACTTCAACGAATTTACAAAGAAGTATAACGAAACAGAACTTTTGCGTGCACTTTATGAGGCATCATATAACGAGAACGTATACGTTGTTATCCTAGACGAAATGAACATCGCTCGTGTCGAGTACTATTTCGCAGAGATGCTGTCTATCCTCGAAATGCCTGCTCACGACGAGTGGATTATTGAGCTTGTATCAGCTCCATGGCCTGATGACCCTGCACACTTTGACCAAGGTAAAATTACTGTACCTGACAACATCTGGTATGTCGGTACTGCTAACAACGACGACTCTACATTTGCTATCACAGATAAGGTTTATGACCGTGCTCTTCCAATCGATATCAATACTAAGGGTAAGCCATTCGAAGCACCTGACACAGAACCTATCTTTATTAACTACAAACACCTTACAAAGCTTCTTGCCGATGCTGTAGAAGCTAACCCAATTTCAGAAGAAAACCTCAAGAAGATTGAAATTCTCGACGACTACGTTATTGAGCATTTCAGAATCGCTTTTGGTAACCGTGTTATGAAACAGATGAAGGACTTTGTACCTGCATATGTTGGTTGTGGCGGTACTGAGGTTGATGGTATTGACTATTGCCTTGCTAAAAAGGTATTCAGAAAGTTCGAAGCACTTAACATTTCTTACATCCGTGACGAAATCGACGGTCTTGTACAGCAACTTGAACAGTTGTTTGGCAAAGAAAATATGAACGAATGTAAAGAATACGTACGTATGCTTCAGAAGATGATGTAATTATTAGTTTTAACTTTACTTAGAGGATGGTGAGTTCCTTGTTAGATTTCAGTAGATACTACAGAGCCTATGCTGATATGCAGCAGACTCTCGATGGGGACTTTACAAAAGAATATTTGACAGGAGCTCTCGCCGACAGTGATGCCGGTAACGATATCCTTGCCGGTGACGCATATAGCCGACTCATCGATATGGAGTGGGTAGAGAAGATCGAAGAAGTTCTTCCATATATGGACAAAGCCATCCGCGAAGATAGAAAGTTTATCGAAACATACGAAGAGGTTGACCGTGTTGACAAGGTTAAGCAGGTGACAAAAGAAGCTGTTAGACACCTCACTCAGCACACAAGTCTTATACAGGCTGTTGACCGCGATGGGTCTGTTTCTCCATCAAAGCTTTTGAACACTCACCGTGAAGATAGCTACGCTACATACGAGAACAGATTCCTGTACACACTTATTTACAAAACAATTTCTTTCGTTGAAGCTCGTTTCCGTGCTCTTCAGGAAGCACCAAACGACTCATATACAAGCGTTGAGATGAAGCGTTATGCTACTCTCAATAACGCAAAATTCGCTTTCTCATTAACATACGCATCTGAATCACACGACAGAAACAAAGTCGACAGAGAAGAAGAAATCTCAAACCTTACTGACTTTGAGCGTATTGAACGTATCAGAATGATGTTATCAGACTTTGTTGGTACTACTCTTATCCAGAACCTCAAAGGTTGCATTCAGGTCCGTTCTCCAATCAACAAAACAAACTGTATTAAGAAAAACCCTAACTTCTCAAAATGCTACGAGTTGTGGTGCTTTATCGAGTCATATCGTAAGTCCGGTTATGTTGTAGAATCAAACGAGTTTTCTGGCAAAATGGGTAAGGACATCCAGAATGAACTCTACGATGTAATGGCATTCCAGCACTTTGTTATGACTATCAGCACAAACAAAGCGCTCAAAGAAAAGCTTCACGCTGAATATGTTGCAGAAAACGAGCGTAGAGCTGCCGAGGCAAACAGACCTGAAGAAGAGCAGGCTAAATGGCTCGAAGAGCAGATTTACGAAGCACGTCGAGAAGAAATGGCAATCCGTCTTAAAGAAGTCAGAGAACGTGATATGATGATCGTTCAGTTGACTACGGAACTTGACCAGGAAAAAGAAAAAGTAAAACAAAGAGATATAAAGATAAAAGAGTTACAGACTCTCCTTGATGTAAGAGAGAAAGAACTCGCAGAATGTAGGGAAGAGCTCAGAGTTGCTTTACAGCGTGTTGCTGAACTCGAAGCTGAACTCGAAATCTGCAAAGCAAAGATTATAGAACTTGAAGCAAAGGTTGAGGAGCAGGCTAAGATTATTGAAACACAGGCTGCTACTATTGCTACTCTCGAGGCTAAAATTGCTCAGCTTGAAGCTACTATTGAACAGCTCAACAACAAGATTGATGAACTCAATGCTAAAATTGCTGAACTTGAAGCAATTATTGAACAGCAAAAGCAAAAAATCAAAGAACTCGAAGAACAGGTTGACTTCCTCAACGATAAGGTTTCGGTTCTCGAAACAACTATCCGTGACCTCAATGCTGAAATCGAGGAGTATAAAGCTCATATCGCTGATCTTGAGGATTTATGTGCTAAACAACAGGCTACTATTACTGCACAGACTGCACAGATTGCCACATTAAATGACAATGTTGCAAGTCTTACTGAGGCTAACAATACTCTCACAAATGAAAATGATACTTTAAAGACAACCGTATCTATTCAGGAAAAGACTATTGATACTCAAAAAGCAGAGATTGAGGATAAAGCACAGCAGATTGTTGATGCTAACTCGCAGATTTCAGGTCTTTCTACACAACTTTCTACTTTGCAGGGCGATTATAGCGAACTCAAAGCAGATTGTGACAATCAGAAAGCACAGGTACAGAGCCTTAACGCTGAGGTTACATTATTTAAAGCAAACGAAGAAAAACTCTCAAGCGAAATCAAGTCGCATCTTGCAACAATTTCACAAAAAGAGTCTGATATCAGTGCTCTTAATAAGTCAAAATCTGATTTGGAATCACAGGTTGCACATCGTGATAACCTTATCGCTAAGAAAGATGACAAGAACGCTAAGCTTGAGGCAGATCTCAAAAAATCAAAAGACGATTACTCAAAGCTTAATGATACAATCAGCATCCATATTTCCAACATAAAAGAAAGAGATAAGCAGATTAAGCAGCAAAATGCCGCTATCAATACTGCTAACAAGGAAAAAGATGCTGCTGTTTTGGAGCTTACTGATAAGTACGAAGCTCAACTCAAAGCCCTCAAGGCTGATTATGAGCAGAAACTTGCACAAAAAGATAAAGAAATCGTTGCTGCTAACGCCTTCACCGATGAGCAGAAATATGAGTCAAAACTCAACGCTGCAACCAAGGCTATCAAGGACGATTACAATCAGAAACTCAAAAAAGCCAAGAAAAAGGCAAAAGAATACGTCAGAAAAGCCAGAGTGCTTATCGATTACAAACCTGCTAAGGTGCTTGAACTCGATAATACTGACGAGTACATCTAATAATTAAACTATAATCAAGAAAGGAGCAATAATATGACAAAGCGTAAGAACTCATCTTTGATCATCAAAGGTATCATGTTATTGCTCGCTTTAATTATTATGGTTTTTGTTGCTTCCCTCGCGTGGTTTACTACTACAGCTCCACCTGTTGATGCAACCGGTGTTCAGGCAAAGGCTCGCGGCGTAGCCGAGTTTGAAATGGCGGTTGGATTTAAGACATCACAGAATGGCTATAAATATATGGTATCTGATTATGAAAAGACTTTGAATTTCAGAGACCTTAAGTGTGGGGAAGTTAGAATGGATGCACTCCATGACTTCAGCCCGCTTGATGTTACTGGTGATGGTGTTACACTTATCAGACCTACTCTTACTAATAAGAACAGCCAGATTGACCGCAACAGTAACGTTTATACTACCGTCACTCCAAACAAAGAGTACATCTGTGTTGATATGTACTTCAGGTCTAACGAGATGTGTGATGTTTACCTTGATAAAGATTCCTATGTTGTAGGTAAGTGTGAACTAAACGATGATGGTACTATTAACGAAGGCGGATTACTGACCGATACAGTTAGAAAATCGTCCTACGGCGATTTTTCAAAAGATGCTGTAGTCGGTGCAGTTCGTGTATCCTTTGTTGAATATGACAAAGTATTATATGAAGAAGATTTGACAAATCGTCTGACAACCCCGGCTCTTTTGTGGTTGCCTCGACCTGACGTCTATCTTGAGTCTAACCAAAGCACATCAGGCTGGACTTTACATACAGGAGTACAACCGGGAGATAGAATCATTGATAACGGCTACTCTACTTGGGATACCTACACCCATCACTATTACGCATTTGCACAAAATGCCGAAGGTGAAAGTGTTGGTACCGACTTTAACTACCAAGACACTGTTGTACAGACAAATTCTGACATTATATGTCACATCGATGAACTTCATGAAGACGGATACTATTATGGCAAAACTCAGGTTAATATCTGGATTGAAGGATGTGACACCGAAGCACGTCGAGCTATATCAGGCGGCGAGTTTTTAGTTAATTTCGATTTACGTGGCGGTTAATTTTCGCTTTTTTATACATTTTAGTTTTTTAGGAGTCAATGATGGTTAAAAAATCCAATTCCAAAAAACTGAATATTTTTAAAACCTCACCACTTATCAGTGCTGTATGCATTTTAGAGGTTATTGTGTTAATCTGTGTGTCAACGTACGCATGGTTTGTTTTCGCTGAAAACAACAAAGCGCACACAGATTTTATTTCTGTTGAGCCTGACTCAGGTCTTGAGATTGACTTCAATGAGGCTAACGAGCAAGATTACATCAACATCTGGAACTATCTCGAAGAATTCCAGTTTGAACCTGTCACTTCTCTTGATGGTCGTAACATTTTTATTCCAACTACAGGCACATTCAATTCTACTGATACATCAAATATCAAGTTCCGTGAAGCAACAGTAAACGATATGAACTCAAAATACATCAACATCGACTTCACTCTTACAAATAACGGTGAAGAGAATATGGATGTATACTTGAATTCAAGATCATATTTCAAGTTCAACGACTCTGCTAATGGTAGAGCACTTCGCCTTGCTTTTTATCAGAACGATGGTAGTTCAGGCGCGGTTTCATCATCTCTTCTTTCACAACAGTACGATGGTGATGTCCCTGAAGATGGCGGAGATGACGGTTCTTCTGGTGGTAATGATTCAAGTACATATGTTATGTACTTAGATGCTCCGCCAGATTGGGAAAAAGATCCTAATAACGTAAGAGCATATGTATGGGATAAAGAAGGAAAAAACAATGCTTCTTTCCCGGGTGAAGTTATGTCGTATGATTCCGAGACAAAACTTTTCTCGTTTACGTATGATAAAGCGTACAATAAAGTTGTTTTTAGCTATAACGGTAACCAGAACCAAACTGTCAACCTTGATGTTTATGATGGTGGTACATATGTACTAGATGAAGGACGAAGTGGTACATGGGCACTTGATAATATCAATATCAACGGTGGTACAAAAGTAGAAGATGGTGCTTCTTCCGGCTCTGGTGGTAGTGGTTCAGGTTCTGATGGTACCGAAAGTGAAGAAGGCCAGACCACTGTTTATTTCAACAATACTCTTGGTTGGAAACAGCCATACGCTTACATCTGGCAGGAAAATGGTGACAGTGACGTTGCACTTTCTTCTTGGCCTGGCAAGCCTATGACACATATCTCAGGAAGCATTTACTACTATACGTTTAATTCTAAGTATGATCGTATCATATTTAACGACGGTAACAGCCAGGGTGGTGCTGTAAAAACCAAAGATATCGTAGTTAAAGACGGCCACATATATATGATATCCGGTACCAATGATAACGGTTACGGCTGGACTGAAGAAGACTACAATGGCACTGTTGATGGCGGTACTTATCCTGTTATTTCACCTGGTGTTTCAACAGGTTTCCAACGTCCTTATGCTCCTGTAACTCAGATTGACAACAGCAGTGGTAAACCATCTGTTGTTATCCCAGCTTTTGCATCTTCTATCGATGACTACAATTTTGGTTCTAAAAAGTTGTTTTCTATCGAAAAAGGCAAGACTCTCTCGCTCTCTATGATAGTATGGCTTGAGGGTACTGACCCTGACTGTACAGAGGATGTTTATTCAGGCAAAGATATTGATATGAACCTTGTTTTTGCTACCTCAGGTACAGGTGGCGAAGATATGTACACATACAAGTTCCTTGACAAAACTAAGGAAAACTGGATAGACGATAAGATTACTACAGATACAGGTGTTTCTTTCAACCCTGTTATGCAGCTTTATGATGCAGATAATCACAAAGGTTATCAGATGAAACTTTTACCTGATGGTTACACATGGACTGTTGATGCTCCGCAGAATCTTATTAATTCTAATCACATCATTTTCCGCCGTGTTAACCCTATGGATGAGGAAGAAGTCTGGAACTATTGGGAGACATCTGGTTTTGGTAATCTGACTGATACAACTACTGACCGTGTTATTGTTGCTGGTGCAGAAGGGGAGAACACAACTGTTTACTTCACTGCGTTCTCTGATGGCGCACCAACAAATGCGAAAAAAGATAGTAACGCTAACGAAGAAGCAAATGCTCCTGCGTATTCCTGTGGAGGTCTGTGGGGTAATCACAACACCCAGATCATTACTGTATACGACGGAACAGATGGTCACTGGATTAAGAATTCCGATATTAATAACACAACTTCGGTTGTTACTATGAACTATACATACAACGGACAGACTGTTGAGTACAAGGCTTCAGGTCCTGATAAAGATATGTACTACTTTGTCGTTCCTGAAATAGTTTATACTAAAAACAACAGCAATCGTCCTGCTATAACGTTCAAGCGTTACTATAACTTTAATACAAAGTACGCACTCAACTCCGACAGAAACCCTGATGTTACTTATCACCGCAAATGGCAAGCTAACAAATGTAACGGCAAGTTTTTTGAAATCAGTGCAAGTAGTTCTGGTACAGACCATTGCTACTGGGGCTACGATATGCTCTATGTACAGGCTAAAGAGATTATGAAATCATCTATGGACGATGCCTTTATGCAGGTTCATTTCTATGCTGCTGATAACGGTGAAGATACAACAGGTTCTGACTTCTATTCATATCTGTACAAGAACGACAATTTCAAGGGCGATGACAATAACTACGGATTCGCTGCAGTAGTACCTAGTGATAGAAAATATTATGATTATCGTATAGAGCGTTGTAATATTAATAATCACTCTGAAAAGTACAACATCTCACCACTTCACGAGATTGTTCAGTATGATTCTGCTAATGTTTCTTATCCTAACTGTGTAGCTGATAACATCTGCTCTATCGAAAACTTCTACCTCAGAGTTTTCCTTGAATGTTCAACATCATACTGTGGTTCAAACTGGGACCCTGAATGTTATGTTTGGGATGCCGATGGTTCTAATGGTAACAATGGTTGGCCTGGCAAAACAATGACCTGGTCTTCTGATACTGCCGAGGGTGGCGGTACTGAATACAAGCAGTATTTCTTTGATGTTGACGTTTCGCGCTATGACCACATTATTTTCTCGAATGATTATAACAATGGTGCAAACCTTCGTCAGACTGGTGATATTGCTGTTGGTGCTGGTACAACTTGTAACGTCAGCGGTAAGATTTACCAGTGGGATTCATCTAACCAGAGATGGCGTAGCACTGCTAAATCCGGTGTCCCATCTAACGAAACGTTATTCACAGTACTTTACAATTCACCTGACTGGCCATAATTTAACTATTAACTAAAATACACATAAAGGAGGTGCCATGATGAAAAAGTGCAAATCATTTTTCAAAAAGATTTTCAAGAATTCTCAAAACAATTCAATAATCTCAATCGTGGCACTTGTTGAGTGTATTATCCTCATAACACTTAGTGTTTACAGCTGGATTGAGTCATCATCTTCACTTGTTATCAAGGGTGAAAACCTGCCGATATCTTCTAACCTCAACTATCGTTTCGATGTTCAGGAGTCTGGCACCACCAGCGTTGACTTGTCCACATATTTCCGCCCGACTGCTTTGTATCAGCTTGCACAATGCTCTTCAGCAGATGGCGAAAACTTTTTCTTCAAAAAAGAGGGGCAGTCAACATACCGCAAAGGTGACACAACTGACTACAATACAAGTTACTACAATTTTGATTTTCAGGTACATAATACTACTGCAAAGAACTACAACTACTTCTTTGAGTCAGCTAACATCTTTACTGTCACAAGTGACGACGAAAGTGTAACTGATGATATAAAGACTACCGTAGCTAACGCAATGCGTATTTGTGTAACCTCTGGTACAACATCAAAGACTTCTTTGATTTTCTCAAAAGAGGTAAGATATAACGCTGCAGTTAATTCTACCAGTGGTTCAATACAAGAACTTACTACCAAACAACTTGCTGGTTCTAACTATGTATACAATGCTAACAGCACAGAGAGCCACGCTGTATTCAAGTCAACCCATGGTGGCGAAGACACAAAGGTTAATGTAAAAATCTGGTTCGAAGAAAAAGACTCACAATGGGTAAAACTTACTGAGGCACAAAAGAAAGCCGCACTCGGTTGCACAATTAATATTAATTTAAAATTTATGAACTCTGCGTCTGACTTCCAGACAATTATGTTCGATGACTATACTTTCAGTAATCTTTCTGGTCATGAGGGCAAACCGATGACTACCGAAGATGCTAACAAGAGCCTGTATTTCTGTTATACCGGAGGTTCTTCAGTTGAAGTAGTACCTATGATGATTACAGAAAACGCCGGCGGTACTCTCAGATGGATTACATCTGACGGTGCAGGTAACGCTGCTCCTCGTATTTCTAAGGATATACTTGATGATATAGGGGAAAATCCTGCTAATGGTTACTTCTTCTATGGTACAGTAAATTCAACAGGTGCTCCTGTTGTTACATACAAATGGGCATTTGATGCCAGCACAAAACCTGTTCAAAACGATGCTGGTTCATATATCTATCAGGCGCTAAGTATCACAAAGAAATATGATGACGCTTTAGTCGGATTTGGTGTATGGGGCAATAAACAGGTTGAGCTTATTCAGTTTGTTGACCGCACAACCTCAGCAACTAATGATGCTTACAATGCAAATGGTTATCAGTTTGTTGTAAAAGGCGGCGTTGAATCATTGTACTTAAATGATTCAGGTTTATACGAAGCACAAACAACTCGTATGTATTATGACAAGGCAAACGACATCTACAAAGGCTACTATCTTGTAGACAGCAGAGAATCTTTAAAGTTTATGTACTCATCTGATAACAAATGTGGTAATAATATCAAGTGTGTTTGGGACGCTTCTGGTGCTACTGACCTTGATGGAGAGTATATATACACCGCACTTGGTTATTCTGATTGTGGTATTGTCAACGACTTTACTTCTAGTTCTACTAAGGCTGGCACAACTAATGGTGTCGGCACATGGGGCGAGGTTGAAAAAATCACACTCTCTGCAGAGTTGATGGACTTTGCTTTGGATAAAAATCGTAGATATAAAGTAGGTCTCGCATCTGGCACAAGTTTCTATTACTTGACCAAAACCTACACAAGTCAGCATTACTCTGCTTATATTCCAAAGGACTACGGAAATGCAAATGCAAACGCACTTGCGTTCCAGTATTATGATTCACCTACACAGACACAGGCTGGTACTACATGGAATAGTGTAAATCCTGCTCTGCGTGATGGTAGTGGTGTTTACTACATTACCGGTAAGAATACAGGTCAATGGCACATCGGTGTTGTTGTTGACGGCACAGCGTGGAATGTTGTAAACGACACTTTGACTAATGTCGCTGGTGCAAAGCTTGAGTATTCTTTAGACCAAAACAACTGGATTCCTATGGTTAAACTTGACGACTACCGTTGGCATACAGAAGATTTTGCAGGTACTGTAGAAAAGCTTTACTATCGCTATACAGCGTATCCAAATTCAAGCACAAGTGCTCAGGATGGCGCCATATTCTCATATGGCCACGACCTTGATAATGGCATTTACTTAAATATCACAGAGTATTATTCAAGAACATAAAAAGGCAAAGCACTTTTAAATGTTAACACATTTGTGTTATAGATTTTATTGTAGTGTTGGGCTTCTTAACTAAAAACGTGGGACACATTCCCGAATGTATTTATTAAACTATTATTTAAAAAGGAGGTGTTGAAATGAGTCGAAGAAATTCAAACAACAGACGTTCAAAATCTGAGATTCAGGCACGACTTGCTGCTAAGAAAAAGGCAAAGATGCTCGTTTTTCAAAAGAATATCGCTATTTTCTCTCTGCTTGTTTTACTCGCAGTAGGCTTGGTTTCAACAACCTTCTCGTCATTCGTTACCGGTGACAGCACAGCAGACAAAGGCTCACTTGTTGCACAAATTCAGTCAATCGCTGTAAATCAGGGACACAAAGAACAGATTGCACAAATTGGCGCAGATACAGACGCAGCTGATACCAAGGCTAGCGTAGACGTAGCAGGCACGGGCGCCAATATTTCAGCAGATACATATTTTTATTTTGACAACTCTACTTTAGGTTGGACTGATAGTTGTATTCAGCTTATGGTAGGACATAATACTTGGTCACAGGGTTATAAAATGACCCAAATCTCAAATACTAACCTATACTATGTTAAAATGGCACAGTGGGATAATCTCACTCAGCTCGCTGTTTTTGGTACAAGTGGTGAATGGGGTGGTGAAGGCAACTCTGTTTCCCATCGTAAAAACTATGCTGATCATTCTACTTCTGTATTAACTGTCTCTTCGAATTTGAGCGGTTACAGATTACTAACTACAGATTCTTCTGCCACTCTTACTAATTCAAGCATTACTGGTTTTTCTTCTTTAAACTTAACCCAGACATTATATGTGCGTTCTGCTACATATGGTAGTACAACTTATGCTAATGATGCTAAAGCGGGTACTGCAAAATTAACTGGTTATTATATGACTAGTGCTACTGCTGCTAGTTCCCGTAATTCGTCAACAACAGCTACAAGTTATACTATTACTCCTTCAGTTGCTCGTAGCTCTTCCTTTACATTAACTGCTACTGCAAACTCCGGTTATACTTTCAAAGGTTGGTATAATGGCAGTGGTACTCTGTTGTCTTCAAGTACAACATATACTGTTACTAATGCTAGTAGTGCTACATCCTACTATGCTCGCTTTGATAAAGACCCTAGCTTTACCGTAACTGCAGGCACAGGTGGTACAGTAAACCCTACAAGCGGTACTGCTTCTCCTACAACAGGTGTGTCAATTACAGCTACACCATCTACCGGTTATACTTTTGCTAACTGGTCTGGTTTGACAAACGCCACTCTTAGCTCTACTACTTCAGCTACCACAACATTGAAACCAACCGCAGATGGTGCAACTGTTAAAGCCATATTCCGTCCTAATACTCCTTCAACTTTAACACTCACTGCATCTAACACAGTAACTGGCACCGGTACACAAGCTGATCCTTACATCGTATTCAAAGATGGTGGTTTCTTACTGACTCCTACTTCAACTGTACCTACTGGTTCAGTTGCTCATTACAGCACAGCATCAGCAAGTGGCTACTCTGCTAATAACAAGACATTTAGCCCTGCAACAGCTACTTGTGGTACATCTTTAAATTATACTGTGTACGCAAAAGCTTACGCTAACAGTATTTATTCAACAAATCCTAAGAGCGCAACTGTTTACTATTTGGCGTTTAACCATCTTGATGGTGATAATACCGGCTTTACTATGAGTAGTAACGATATTACTGATGCAGAATCGGTTACATTTTCCGGTGCTTATGTAAACGGGGTGGATCAAAACGAGTTAGCTACGGATGCAAATGGCAATCCGTTATATATCACTCAGTCATATCAGGTAAGTACAGATAACTCTACATTTACGGATATATCCGGTGCTACATGGACACCAAATGCTACAGGTACATATTACTTCAGAGTAAAAACCACCAACACAAAAACAGGGGAGACTGTTTACTCTGCATCACAGACTGTAACAGTCACCCAGAGTACTGTTTACTATAATATCACTGTTACAAAAGCAAGTGATAGTGAAGACGGCACAGTAACACTAAAGACTGACGGTACTACAATAACAGATAATCAGATTCTGTCTAACAGTCCGCTTTCTGTTACTATTAACAGACCAAGTTCAAACTATTACTTTGAATATTTAAAAGTTAACGGTACAAATGTTTATACAAATCTTAATGGTGACATTACTGATAAACTTGTTATCGAAAACGTAAAAGCAGATGTTACTATAGAGTATAAGATTAATGCAAAACCTACCGTTGATGTTCAAAAACCTACTAATGCGCAGGCTATTACATTTAAATACTATAAAGACGGTATATTAACAACTGTTAATGCAGCCGGCAAATACTACGTTGACTACAACTCTACCATTGAGTACACAGTAAACCCTGCTTCAGGTTACTATGTATCAAGTTTCACAGGTGTATCTCTTAAGAGTGGTAGCAGTTGGTCATCTACTCAGTCAGTTGGTAATAAAGCTAATGTAACTGATAATATAACACCAGTTACTGCTGGTATTACTCAGAACAAAACTGTTACTGTTAATAATCCTGATAATGTTACAGGTACAAAACTAACAGTAGATGGTGTTGTATATGATTTTGGCACAGCAGTTCCGCTTAACTATGGTGTCGCTTCAACAATTATTGTTACTCCACCAGAGGGATACTATGCTCAGGTTACTACAACATCTGGCACAGCGGTTACTCCAACAATCTCTTCTGATGGTAAAGCTACATTTAATGTCACATTAAAAGGCGCAGACGCTGTTTATTCAGTTTCATTTGTACAAAACCCTAAGATTTATATCGAGCAACCACAGTATGGTTCTATCTACATCACTGACGATACAGGCAGATACTACTTCAATGGCGATTCAGTAGGCTATGGTACAAAACTTACTGTAAATGTCAAGAAAGATAATAGTAGCAATACTGTAACTTCTGTCAAGATTAACGGAGCGTCTATCGGTACAGCAGACGGCTCTACATTCAACATTAAGGCTGACTCAACCGCAACAGCAGATATATCACTGATCAGTGGCTACGACAATTTCGAAGCTTCACTTGAGTACGGATATCGCAGAATCTTCTTTACTGACTCCCGCGGTTGGGGAAGTGACGTAACAGCTCACGTCAGCAACACTTACGATGACCGCGACTTTACAAAAAATAATTTTGGTATGACTTTCTACTATAAGAACGATTATAACCAGAATGTTTACTACTGTGATATCCCATATGATAAGAAATACGTAGTATTCTTTGACTATGGTACACAAACCCGATATACAGCAACAGCCACTATAGACAACACATCAAACGCTTTCTTTGCTGATACGGGTAGTTCTCCGTTCCCAATCGGCACATGGACTCAGTACTATTCGGACTATGTCGCTACAGACAGAGTAACATCTATCCAACAGGCTACTACATCAAAGAACGAATCTGTCACATTTAAGTACAGTTGCGACTTTGGTGACAAGATTTTGTCAGCAGAAGTAGTGGACGGTAACGCTTGTATATTTGATTTTGATAGTGGTAAGCTGATTATTACACCTACTGAGAATATTCACGATGCTTCTCTTATTAAGGTCACATCAGCTATCACAGGTACTGAAAAGTACTATCTCATCCGTGTGGAAAGTTTTGAGATTACCGATTTCTCCGGTATCCGCAAGATATATAGTTCATCTATCCTAAATAATATTCAGCTTCAGCTTGTACTAAACGGCGGTGTGTTGAATTATCTTGCAGATTACTATGTATCTTCAACGGGTGGCACTGATACATACACATCAGTTGGCTCTGCTAGCGGTTCACAGTTTGCTTACAACGATACACTGCAGGGATATCTCAATAACTTTACATTGAATTACGCACAAAACACAATGTCAGGTGCTAAGTTCTACAAAGTTACTGCTAAAGATTCAAGTGGCAAAACTGCTACAGCTTATCAGCGTACACTGTTTGGAACAGATTCCCACATTGGTGAAAGATGTTTCTACATCTACAACAATACTAACGTAGATGTTTCAAAATATGACCTTCGTGTATGCTTCTTTAATGAAAGCAATGCACAGGTCTGGACAACTATGCAGAAAGTCGGCGATACCGACTACTATCGTGCTACTATCCCTAAGGGATACGAAACGAATATGAACATCTATCTGGCAAAGAAAAACACGTTCACAAATTCTGTTGATGATATGAAGAATAATGAATATTGTGAATACGCTGTTTTAAATGTACCGATACCTGAAAAAGATGAATCATTGAACATTGTTTACAGTGTGTTCTCTATCAATAGCGAAGGTATCCAAGGTGAATTTGTTGAATTTGACTAATTATTATAGGAGGTGAAAACCATGAAAAGAAACAATTTAATGATACTGGTTTGTATAGTTCTGGCGGTTCTTATCGGCATTATTGGTATGACCACATTTTCGTTTTCATGGTTTGAGCCTGATACAAAAGAGGGCGTAGGACTACAGTTTAACGACAGCGCAAAACTGCGTGCCGAAAACTGTACGTTTGAAACTTTCAGTGGTACCCTCAATGGAAAGTATTTAGAAGACGGTGAAACATTAAACACGAATTTTGGCATTGTTACTTATAGTGATACAAAACTTTCTTCCGGTAATGTTACTGTTTCTGCTACGACTTCTAATGATACTACTACTCCGGGTATTGCATACTACAAAACTGTTATCACCAACGAAAACACTGATAAAGATACTGTAGTTTCTCTTTATTTAAAGAATTTTACTGTAAATACTGGCTCTTCAGCAAGCATTGGTGTTGCTGTTCCTACCAATTCATACAGAACATATACTTCAGCACAAACTGACCTGCATATTGTTCGTAATGCTTACATCTCATATCAGATTCAGAATGAGGCGCGTGCAGGTGAAATTGTTGTTGAATGGTTTGTAAAATGCGACAGCGGTTCGGTTACTTTTAACCCTGGTGACTTATATCTGATGTACAGCTAAAGGTGAAAGTGTGCAAAAACTACGTAAAATATTCAGTATTCTTGGTACTATACTTTTAGTATTATTGATAGCGATTGTTATCCTTATTTTTAATGCTCGTTTTTCAGGCGAAGCACCTAACATTTTTGGTTATCAGGTTTTCAGAGTTATTACACCTAGTATGGAGCCTGAACTTATGGTTTCTGATGTCATTCTCGTAAAAGAGATTGACCCAAGTGAAGTGGAGATTTACGACATAGTTACCTACAAAGGTGAGGTCGGCGACTTTAGCGGCAAGATTATTACACACAAGGTTGTTGCACCACCTGAAATTGTTGACGGCAAGTATGTTTTTACTACCAAAGGTGTTGCAAACGGTGCTACACTTGACCCACAATGGGATGAAGACCAGTTGCTTGGAGTTTATGTCCGCAAAATACCATATGTTAACAAACTGTACAACTTCTTTTTGCAACCTTATGGTTTGCTTATCATTATTTTTGTTATCGTTGCCTTATTTGGATATGAGCTTATTTCTCTCATCGTGTCATACAAAAGACTTGACTATGATGATGAAGACGACGAAAGTATTGTTGAAGATAACGACAAAGATGATATAAAAAATGAAGAATAATATTTGACCCGAGTTTTGCTCGGGTCTTTTTTTGTTTATTTGTCATATATGTTGCAAAAAATATGTTTGATTTTCTTTATAGTAAATTATTTTACAATAAATTGTGATACAATGCTTTAGTAATTAGCATATATTGGGTTAGTATGCAAAAATATACTGTTTTATATTAGTTTATGAGGTTTACTATGGCTAAAGAAAATGTTCATAGCGGACATAGAGCACGTGTAAGAAAAAGATATCTTTCAAGTGGTATTGATTCCTTTGAAATGCATGAGTTACTTGAGCTTTTGCTTTTTTATGCGATACCTATGAAGAATACGAGCGTTCTTGCACATACACTACTTGATGATTTTGGTTCTTTATCAGCTATATTTGATGCACCTGTAGATGTTCTTGTCAATTCCGGCCTTACAGAATCACAGGCTGTTTTGCTGAAACTTATGCCTGATATTTCGCGTATTTATCTTGATGATAAACATAACGATTCAAACAAGGTGATATCCAGCGAAACTGTTGCAGATAAAATTCTGAGAAAATTTGTAGGCAGAGAAAACGAGAATATTTTACTTTTGTTATTAGATGCTAAAGGAAAAGAAATCTTTTGTGGTATGGTGTCAAACGGCACAATTAGCGATACCACTATGCCTATCAGAAAAATCGTTGATATAACACTGAGATATAACGCAAAAGCAGCAATAATAGCTCACAACCATCCAAGTGGTATAGCTTTGCCGTCTAGAGATGATTTAGATGCTACCACAAATCTAAAAAAAGCACTTGATTTAATTGGTGTGAGATTGCTTGACCATTATATCGTTGCTGATAACGACTGTGTTTCAATCGCTCAAAGCAGCGTTTTACCAACATTTTTTGAGTGATTATTATTCAATTTAAGGAGTTTGTTTTTTAATGGAAGACAGATTCAGACTTGTGTCTGAGTACAAGCCTTTTGGTGACCAGCCAAAGGCAATAAGCGAGCTTGTCAATTCAATAAACAACGGAAACAAAGAGCAGACTTTGCTTGGTGTTACCGGTTCTGGCAAAACTTTCACAATGGCAAATATTATCGAGAAAGTTAACCGACCGACACTTGTTTTAGCACACAACAAAACTTTAGCTGCTCAGCTTTGCTCTGAGTTCAAGGAGTTTTTTCCACACAATGCTGTCGAATACTTTGTAAGTTATTATGATTACTATCAGCCTGAAGCATACATTCCATCAACAGATACTTATATCGAAAAAGACAGTTCAATCAACGACGAGATTGACAAACTGCGACACAGTGCCACACTTGCTCTATCCGAGCGTCGTGATGTAATTATTGTTGCGTCTGTATCGTGTATTTACTCACTTGGTGACCCAATAGATTATCGCTCTATGGTTATATCCCTTCGTCCGGGTATGCAAAAATCCCGCGACGAGTTGCTAAAAAAACTTGTTCAGCTTCAATACGAGCGTAACGATATCAGCTTTACCAGAAACAAATTCAGGGTAAGGGGAGACGTTGTTGAGATTTTTCCTGCCGCATCTTCTGACCGTATTATCCGTGTTGAGTTTTTTGGCGATGAAATTGACAGGATTACTGAGATTAATCCCGTAACAGGTGAATTAATGGCGACAGTAAGGCATGCAGCAATTTATCCTGCGTCTCACTATATTGTTGGCGGCGAAAAAATGAACAGAGCCATAGCAGAACTAGAGCGCGAACTTGAAGAACGCCTTAGTTATTTCAGAGAGCACGGCAAACTTCTTGAAGCCCAGCGTATTGAACAGCGTACTCGCTATGATATCGAGATGCTTCAGGAAATTGGTATGTGCTCCGGTATCGAAAACTATTCCAGAGTATTGTCAGGCAGAAAAAAAGGCTCTGCTCCTTATACCTTGCTTGATTATTTTCCTGATGATTTTCTGCTTTTTGTTGACGAATCACACGTAACTCTGCCTCAGGTCAGGGGTATGTATGCAGGTGACAGAGCTCGAAAGACAAGTCTTATTGATTTTGGCTTCAGGTTACCGTCAGCATATGATAACAGACCTCTTAATTTTGATGAATTTTACGACAGGGTTAATCAGGCTGTTTTTGTCAGTGCAACACCGGGTGATTTTGAACTCGAAAAATCAGATGTTGTAGCAGAACAGATTATACGACCTACAGGACTTCTGGACCCTGAAATATCAGTAAGACCAACTGAAGGCCAGCTTGATGACCTTATATCCGAAATCAACAAACGTGTTGACAAAGGACAGCGTACTCTTGTTACTACTTTGACTAAGAAAATGGCAGAAGACTTGACTGCTTATCTTGAGTCAATGGATATAAAAGTCAGGTATATGCACCATGACATTGACACAGTACAGCGTATGGAGATTGTCCGTGATTTACGACTAAAGAAATTTGATGTGCTTGTTGGTATCAATTTGCTTAGAGAGGGCTTGGATATTCCTGAAGTTTCTCTTGTTGCCATACTTGATGCCGACAAAGAAGGCTTTTTGCGTAGTGAGCGTTCTCTTATACAGACGGTTGGTCGTGCAGCACGTAATGCTGACGGTATGGTGATTATGTACGCTGACTCTGTAACAGATTCTATGAAAAAGACTCTGACAGAAACCAACCGCCGTCGAAACATTCAACATCAGTACAACGTCGAGCATAACATCACACCAAAAACAATCGTAAAAAAAGTCAGCGACGTACTTGAGATTTCAACACATACTGATGATGAAATTTCAGATGTTTCAAAACTTTCACGCGAAGAAAAGTTTAAACTTATAAATGAACTCAAAAAAGAGATGCACGCAGCCGCAAAACTCCTTGAATTTGAGCACGCAGCATTTTTGAGAGACAAGATAAAGAAATTACAAGGAAAGTAGGTAAGCACAATGGCTAAACCTAAGAAAAAACAGGAATATGGCAACGAGAGTATTACCACTCTCAAAGGACCTGACCAGGTCCGCAAACGCCCTGCGGTTATTTTTGGCTCCGACGGAATAGAAGGTTGTCAGCACTCGGTGTTTGAGATTTTGTCTAACTCTATTGACGAGGCACGAGAAGGACATGGCAAGGTTATCACAGTTACTCAGTATGCTGACGGCAGCTTTGAGATTGAGGACCACGGACGTGGCATTCCTGTAGATTTTAATAAAAATGAGCAACGCTACAACTGGGAGCTTGTATTCTGCGAACTTTATGCAGGCGGTAAGTATAACAATAATGAGGGTAGCAGCTACGAGTACTCTTTGGGTCTCAACGGTCTTGGTCTGTGCGCTACACAGTTTGCGTCAGAATATATGGATGCTGAAATCCGCCGTGATGGCAAGAAATTCACACTCCATTTTGAAAAAGGCTTTAACATCGGAGGACTCAAGTCTGAGGAATATGCTAAAAAAGACACCGGCTCCAAGATTAAGTGGAAGCCTGACCTTGATGTTTTCACGGATATAGACATCAGCCCTGATTACATCGCCGATGTCATCAAGCGCCAGTCTATTGTAAATGCCGGTATCAAGTTTGTATTTCGTCATCAGGTTGGCAGAAGTTTTGAGACACAGGAGTTCTTGTACGATAACGGTATCGAAGACCATGTAAAAGAACTTGTCGGGGATACAGGTATGACCACAGTTCAGACCTGGCAGACCGAGCGAAAAGTCCGTGACAGAGATGACAAAGATGAGTATAAATGCAAGATAAACATCTCGCTTGCTTTCTCTAATAAGGTAAACGCCACTGAGTATTATCATAACAGTAGTTATCTTGAGCATGGCGGTGCCCCTGAAAAAGCAGTTCGTAACGCTTTTGTCTATATGATAGACAATTACTTAAAACAAAATAGCAAATACACTAAGAACGAGTCGAAAATCACATTTGCAGATGTCGAAGATTGTCTGATTATTGTAATATCTTCTTTCTCAAGTGTAACTTCATATGAAAACCAGACAAAGAAAGCGATTACAAACAAAGGTATTCAGGACGCAATGACCGAGTTTTTGCGTCGACAGCTCGAGATATATTTCATCGAAAATCCTCTCGAAGCCGAAAAGATAGGTGCTCAGGTGCTTATCAACAAGCGTTCTCGTGAGGATGCCGAAAAAACCAGAGTTCGTATCAAGAAGAACCTCACATCTAATATGGATATGACAAGCCGTGTTGCGAAATTTGTTGATTGTCGTAGCAAAGATGTCGACGAGCGCGAGCTGTTTATCGTAGAGGGTGATTCAGCGCTTGGTGCTTGTAAACAGGCACGTAACCCTGATTTTCAGGCTATTATTCCAATCAGAGGTAAAATTCTGAATTGTCTCAAGGCTGACTATGACCGAATTTTCAAGTCTGAAATTATCACAGATTTGTTGAAAGTTTTGGGATGTGGAGTTCAGGTCAAGTCAAAAGCCAACAAAGACTTATCCAACTTTGATATTAATAACCTGCGTTGGTCAAAAGTTATTTTCTGTACTGATGCCGACGTTGACGGATTTCAGATTCGCACTTTGCTTCTGACTATGATTTACAGACTGACACCTGACCTTATCGAAGCAGGAAAGGTATTTATCGCTGAATCACCGCTATACGAAATCACATCAGGTGATAAGGTGTATTTTGCATATACTGAAGCAGAAAAAGAGCAGTACATCGAAGAAATTGGAAACAAAAAATTCACAGTTCAGCGTTCAAAAGGTCTTGGTGAAAACGAACCTGATATGATGAGCCTTACTACTATGAATCCTGCTACACGTCGTCTTATCAAGGTTATGCCTGATGATGCAAAAAAAACATCACAGATTTTTGATATTCTGCTTGGTGACAATCTACAGGGCAGAAAAGACTTTATAGTAGAAAACGGTGCTGAATACACCGATAATCTTGATGTAAGCTAAATACTTTTTATAGGTGAATATATATGGCTAGAAAAAAGAAAGAAAAAGATATAACAGTCAAACCCCTTGCTAACGGAGTTATAGCAGGTGCGGGTGATGTTGTTGAGCAAAAGATAGCACACACGATAGAAGTCAACTATATGCCATACGCTATGAGCGTAATTATGTCGCGTGCTATTCCGGAGATTGACGGCTTTAAACCATCCCACAGAAAACTCCTTTACACAATGTACAAAATGGGTTTGCTTAGCGGTTCAAGAACAAAATCAGCGAACATCGTTGGTGCAACTATGAAACTCAATCCTCACGGTGACGCCGCTATTTATGACACCATGGTTCGTTTATCACGAGGTTACGA
The DNA here is from genome assembly GCA_045604645.1 of Ruminococcus sp. Classification (GTDB taxonomy): domain Bacteria; phylum Bacillota; class Clostridia; order Oscillospirales; family Acutalibacteraceae; genus Ruminococcoides. The sequence continues at coordinate 28,274 of JAZUOM010000038.1, forward strand.
GGCACTTTTGCACCCTTATGTAGATTCAAAAGGTAACTTTGGTAAGTTTTATTCACGTGATATGGCTTGGGCGGCTTCCCGTTATACCGAAGCTAAACTTGATTCGTTGTGTAATGAACTCTTCAAAGACATAGACAAAGATACAGTAGACTTTGTTGACAACTATGACAACACACAAAAGGAGCCTGTCCTTTTACCTGCCAGTTATCCGTCTGTTTTAGTTAACGCAAACACAGGTATCGCTGTTGGTATGGCGTCCAACATCTGTTCATTTAACCTGCGTGAAATCTGCGAAACTACTGCGGCACTTATCAGGGATAATGACCACGATATTATCTCAACTTTACCTGCACCTGATTTCTCAGGTGGTGCACAAATTATTTATAACGAAGACGCCATAAAAGAAGTTTATCGCACAGGCAGAGGTGCTATCAAAGTCCGCTCTATCTATTCTTATGACAAGTCAAATAACTGCATAGATATCACAAATATCCCGCCTACAACAACTGTTGAAATCATTATTGAAAAGATAATCGATTTGGTTAAAGCAGGAAAAATCAAGGAAATTGCTGATATTCGTGACGAAACAGGTCTTGATGGATTGAAGATTACAATAGACTTAAAGCGTGGCACAGACCCTGACAAGTTGATGCTCAAACTCTTCAAACTCACAACACTTGAGGATAGTTTTTCGTGCAATTTCAATGTACTTATTGGCGGTGTGCCAATGGTACTTGGCGTAAAAGAACTTTTAGAAGAATGGATAGCATTCCGTATCGAATGTATCAGACGCAGAACTTTTTATGACCTTAACAAAAAGAGAGACAGATTACATCTGTTAAAAGGTCTTGAACTTATCTTACTTGATATTGACAAGGCAATAAAAATTGTACGCGAAACTGACGAAGAAGCAGAGGTTGTACCAAACCTTATGATTGGCTTTGGTATTGACGAAGTTCAGGCTGAGTATGTTGCCGAGATAAAACTCAGGCACTTAAACCGAGAGTATATTTTAAAGCGTACTAAGGACATTGAAAAACTGATTGAAGAAATCGCTGAGCTTGAAGCTATACTATCAAGCAAAAGCAGAGTAAAGACTATTATTGTCAAAGAACTCAAAGAGGTTGCCGAAAAATACGGCAAAGACCGCAAGTGCCCATTGCTTCATATAGATGATGCACAGGTTGACAATGTCGATGTTGATGAAGTTCCTGACTATCCTGTACATCTGTTCTTTACAAAAGACGGGTATTTCAAAAAAATCACACCATTGTCGCTTAGAATGGGTGGCGAGCAAAAACTCAAGGATAACGATACTATTGTTACTACACTTGAGACAACAAACAATACTGATCTGCTGTTCTTTACCAACAAATGTCAGGTTTACAAAGCAAAAGTACACGAGTTTGCTGATACAAAAGCAAGTGTATATGGTGATTACATCCCTGCAAAACTCTCAATGGATGAGGGCGAAACTGCTGTATTTATGCTCAACACTAAGGATTACAACGGTTATATGCTGTTTGCATTTGAAAACGGCAAAGTAGCAAAAGTTCCGCTTAACGCATACTGGACCAAAACTAACCGAAAGAAACTTATTAACGCATATAGTGATAAATCTGTGCTTGCAGGTATTGGTTATTGCGAGATTGATAAAGAGTTTGTTATCACATCGTCATCAGGCAGAAAATTGTTGCTTCACAGCGGTGCTATTAACGCAAAGTCCTCTAAATCTACACAGGGTGTTGCAGTAATGAAACTCAAAAAAGGTCATCGTGTAATGGAGATTACTCCATATGTTGATGGCACTTTTGCAAAGCCATCGCGTTATCGCACACGCACGTTACCTGCACTTGGCGCACTTCCAAGTGAGGAAGATGAGGCACAGCAGCTTTCAATTCTTTAATATTATTTAAATAATGCTTGCATTATGAAAAATCTTGTGGTATTATTATCTAGTTAATAAAGAACTACTACTTTTACGAAAGGAAGATAGATATGCCAGTAACACCAGTAGTTATGTCAGTATGGGGCTATATTTTGGGTGGCCTTTTGATTTTAGCTTCATTGGTTATGATTATCGTAATTATTCTTCAGGAGGGTAACCAGCAGGGTCTCGGCGTTGTTTCCGGCGGTGCTGATACATTCTTCTCAAAGAATAAGGCTCGTTCAATCGATGCTATTCTTGCAAGAACAACAAAATGGTTTGCTATTGCTTTTGTTGCAGTTGTTCTCGCTCTTAATATTATCGCTTATTTTGCATAATATTTAATATTCATTTCATAAAATTGACTATCGGAGTTTTCCGGTAGTCTTTTTTTGTTTGGGGAATGGGTATGTTAGTTCTATTATCAGTAGCCGTAATGTCGTATTTGTTTTTTTCTGTAGTACATTTTTTATGCAAAAATAAAAAGCCCTTTAAAAGGGCTTTTGTATCGCTGTTTTGTGGGCCTGTGTTGCTTGCGATATTAAATATAGTATCATCGCTTACTGGGATACTTGTGCCGTTGTCACAGTTATCACTAGCTGTATCAATAGCACTGGGTATACCGGGCGTATCGTTACTTGTGTTGCTGTCAGCTCTGCTATAATTACAGTATAGAGTTGAGTTCGCTAAGTGCGTCTTTTACAGCACCTTTGTTTCTTGTCAGCATGGAAACGATTACATTGTAAAACGAAACAGGATTTTTATGGAAATTCTTTCTGACTATACGTGCCTGATTGATATCAGGTACATATATAGAAAACGAAAGCAAATCCATATCTCCACCTGAAATTGAACAGTTAACAGAGTATCCGTTATCTGTTTTTGTGATTGTTACAACATTTTCTTTTTCAATGCGTTCCTGTTCCAGCAGCCCAAGTACGCATTCACATGCTTTTTCTTTTATCGTAAGTGCCAGCGTATCTTCAAGCTGTTTTGATATCATTTTTCCGGCAGCAGTAATGAAATACAGCTTTTTTTCTTCATCAACCAACTCAATATTATTGTTTTTATACAAATCGTCAAAACAAGAACTTGATTCAAAGTAGTTAGCAAGAGCTTTTTGTTGCAAAGCATTAACAACAGTCTCTTTTTTCATAGGAATATTAACCTTATCAAACATATAGCAGATAAGTGTCCTGATTTCGGTTTTACTTCTCATACCACCAAGATTAATACCTTCGTCAAAAGTGTCAAATGCCATATCTACACCACCCTATAATTACTTTATGCTAATTATAACATATAGCACAAAAATGTCAAAGAGCTGTACATTTAATTTAACAAAAACTTAACTTATATATCATTGACTGTAGTTATCACAAATGGTATACTCGTTATTGAAAGGAGATGAGAAAAATGTCGATTATCTGGTTGTTAATTGCTATTGCAATGGGCATTATTGAGGCTACAACCGCACAGCTTGTTTCTATCTGGTTTGCCGTTGGTGCAGTTGGTGGATGTATCACATCGCTTATCACTGATAATATTATGATACAGATTATAGTTGCAGTTTTAGTATCAGTGATTACATTGATTGCTACACGTCCACTTGCAAAACGCGTAATGAATGTGAAAAAAGCACATACTAACTCAGACAGAAATATCGGCAAAATGGCAGTCGTAATCTCTGATATTGACAATGTGGCAGCTTCAGGTCAGGTGAAAGTTGACTCCAGCATCTGGAGCGCTAAAAGCGCTGATGGCACTGTTATTAAAAAAGACAGCAAAGTTTTGGTTAAATCTATCGAGGGTGTAAAACTTGTTGTCGAACTAACTCAGTAAATTTTTTTGAAAGGATGTAAATATATGGAATTATTCATCATCATTGCAATAATTGTATTACTTCTTATTATAGTAATCAGAAATATCAAGATTGTTCCACAGGCGCACGCGTTTGTGCTCGAGCGTCTTGGTGCATACCACTCAACATGGGGCACAGGTCTTCATATTAAAATTCCTTTTATTGACCGTATTGCAAAAAAAGTATCTCTCAAGGAGCAGGTTGTAGATTTCCCACCACAGCCTGTAATTACAAGAGATAACGTTACTATGCAGATTGATACAGTAGTATATTTTGAGATTACAGACCCTAAACTTTACACATACGGTGTTGAATATCCGCTCAGCGCTATCGAAAATCTCACTGCAACTACACTTCGTAATATCATTGGTGACCTTGAACTTGACTCTACTCTTACTTCTCGTGACACTATAAATGATAAAATCAGAATTATCCTTGACGAAGCAACAGATGCATGGGGTATCAAGGTTATCCGTGTTGAACTCAAGAACATTCTGCCACCTCGTGAGATTCAGGATGCTATGGAAAAGCAGATGAAAGCAGAGCGTGAGCGTAGAGCTCGTATTCTTGATGCCGAGGGTGAAAAGCGCAGTCAGATTCTTGTTGCCGAGGGACTTAAGGAGTCTGCTATCTTAAAGGCTGATGCTGTAAAGGAAACTAAAATCCGTGAAGCAGACGGTGAGGCACAGGCTATTCTTTCTGTTCAGAAAGCATACGCAGATGCACTCAAAATGCTCAACGAAGCAGCACCAACAGATAAGGTTATCGCTTTGAAGAGTCTTGAGTCATTACAGAAAGTTGCTGACGGCAAGGCTACAAAGATTTTTATTCCATCAGAACTTCAGGGTATTGCTACTATGGCAACAACTTTTAAAGATGTGTTCTCAACCGACGAACCTGAAAAGTAATATGACAATAAGTAAGGCTGTATGCAATCGCATACAGCCTTTTGCTTATTTTATGGATACTACAGTATAGCCTGCATCGGTTACAGCTTTTTTTAGCACGCTGTCTTCAACATCGCCTGTGATGTTCGCACATTTGTTTTCAAGGTCAACACTGCAGGTTACTCCCTCAATAGAGTTAAGTGCTTTTTCAACGTGTGCCTTGCAATGCATACACATCATTCCATCAATAATCATAGTTTTCATATTATTATTCTCCTTGTAATTGTGTTTTGGTTTAAATAGTTTTAGTCTTAAAGCGTTCGATACAACACATATTGAACTCATACTCATTGCGATAGTGCCAAACATTGGCTCAAGTCTTATCCCAAGACTATTATAAAATACACCGGCTGCAATAGGAATAAAAATAACATTGTAAATAAACGCCCAGAACAGATTCTGTTTTATATTTCTTAATGTAGCACGACTGAGTTCTACTGCTGTGAGTACATCAACAAGGTCGCTTCTTGTCAGGATTATATCAGCAGAGTCAATAGCGACATCTGTACCTGCGCCGATTGCAATACCAACATCAGCGCTAACAAGTGCTATTGAGTCGTTTATACCGTCACCAACCATAACAGTTGTACCGCTTTCTTTGAGCTTTGAAATAATCTCTCCTTTGTCATCAGGCATAAGCGAAGAATAAACATTTGTTATTCCCGTTTGCTTTTTAACATATTGTGCTGATTCTTCATTATCGCCCGTGAGCATATATGTGTTTATGTTGAGTTCATTAAGCTTTTCGATAGCAAATTTACTGCTTTCTTTAATTTTATCTGATACATAAATAATACCAAGTAATTTGTTTTCATCGCTTACATACAGTTTTGTAAAACCTTTGTTATCATCGCTGTCTTGTAGTTTCTGAGGATTTGCAAAATCGCTGTTGCCGATTTTATACTTAACACCATTTATTGTACCTTTGATTCCTTTTGAAATAACATTTTCAAAATCAGTAACTTCATAAAAAGATTTTTCTTTGTTTTCTACTATGATTGCGTGGGCGAGAGGATGATGAGACATTTTTTCTATGCTCGATGCAATTTTTATCAACTCTGCTTCTGTTATATCTGCAAATAGTTTAACACTGTTTATTTGTGGTTTACCTTCAGTTATTGTGCCTGTTTTATCAAAAACTATGTTTTTAGCTTTGCTAAGTATTTCAAGTGCCTGTGATGATTTTACAAGTATTGATTTGTTCGCTGCAACACCGGTTGCTACCATAATTGCTGTAGGAGTAGCCAACCCCAGAGCACACGGGCAGGATATCACAAGTACCGCAATACCAAACGACAAAGCAGTAGAAAAATCATTTTGTGTCAGATTCCATATAACAGTAGTGATAATAGATAGTACAATTATCGCTGGTACAAAAAATTTGCTTACTGTATCAGCAATTTTAGCGATAGGTGCTTTTGAGGATGCCGCTTCTTCTACTAAAGCGATTATTTTGGAAAGTGTTGTGTCGTTCTTTACTTTGTCAGCTCTCACTTCAATATAACCATTTAAAAGTGTAGTCCCGCAAAAAACTTCATTTTCAACAGTTTTTTCCACCGGCATACTTTCACCGGTTAATGCTGATTCATCAGTAAAACCGTTACCGCTTATTACAGTACCATCAACAGAGATTCTGTCGCCTGATTTTATAATAACAATATCGTTTACAGCAACCTCATCAGTAGGTATAGTTTTTTCTATTCCGTCACGTCTGACAAGTGTCGTATCAGGGGATAGGTCCATAAGCTTTGATATCGCTTGTGTAGTTTTAACTTTTGACCTGGATTCAAAATATTTGCCAACAGATACAAAAGTCAGTATCATTGCTGCTGATTCAAAGTACAGGTTGTGAATATAGTTGTCGGTTGTGAAAACAGCAACAATGCTGTATATTATCGACGCACTCGAGCCTAATGCGATGAGACTATCCATATTAGGCGACAATCGTATAATACCTTTAAAACCATTTGTAAAATATTTGAAATTCAGTGAAACTACAACTGCTGTCAAAATAACCTGAATTATCAAAGATAATATCGGGTCAATATGCAGTGAGAACATATGTCCCATTGCAACAACCATAAGTGGTACCAGCAGTACAACAGAAATAATCAGTTTGATAAGCTTTGTATCAAGAGATTTTACATCTTTTTCAATTTTACTGTCATGAACTTTTGCACCATAACCAATGCTTTTTACAGCATCTATTACACAACTTACATCAGTTATGCTGTCGTCTATCTGCGCTGTCATGGAGTTTTGAAGCAGATTAACGCTGGCAGTTACACCGTCGAGCTTGTTTACTTTTTCTTCAATATGTGCGCTGCACGCCGAACATGACATCCCCGTTATGTCAAATTTTACTTTTTTCATCAAAATTTCCTTTCAAAACACAGTTAGCCGTTGCTTACTCTATACATTAATTTTATCATACTGAAGTTTAATGTCAACAAAAAAATCGAAAGGGTGTCTGCATTTAAGACACCCTTTCTTATACATCAGTATTAACTTGCTGATTTAATCTGCAGTCTGAGTTTATCAGATATCATAGCGATAAATTCGCTGTTGGTCGGCTTACCACGGCTACCCTGAATAGTATAGCCAAAGTATGAGTTTAGCACCTCTACATCTCCTCTGTCCCAGGCGACCTCTATAGCGTGTCTGATAGCACGCTCGACTCTGGAACTTGTAGTAGAGTATTTTTTGGCAACAGAAGGATATAGCTGTTTGGTTACTGCATTTATGATATCGGGTTGTTCAATGCTCATAATGATTGAGTCTCTTAAATAATGATATCCTTTGATATGAGCTGGAACGCCAATCTGGTGCAAAATCTCTGTGACTTTAACTTCGAGTGTATAAGAATCAAAGTGTACTGATTTTATTCCGCCTTTATCAACAACGCTTCTACGTCTGAAAAGTTTTGTGATGTTTTCTCCGAGTTCATCAATATTATATGGCTTTAGTACAAAGTAGGTTGCACCGCCGCTCATAACCTCACGCTCTAGCACAGGGGAGTCAAAAGAAGAGTACACAACAAACATAGGATTGTGCTCTAAATTTTTTGACTTGATGCTACGCATAACACTGACAGCATCCATGCGTGTCATAAACAGGTCCATCATAACAACGTCCGGCTGTGAGCTGATGATTTTAGAAATAACATCTTCGCCATCTTTGGCGCAAAAAGTAGTAATAATATTGTGGGCAATCAGTGCATTTTGAGTTTCTGTGGTGTTTTGGTCACTCTCTTGAGTCATCAGAAGTTTGATTTTTTCATTCATTTTTACATCTCCCATTTTTTGATTGTGCTACCATACTACCATAAATTGGCAGAAATAGCAATAGGTAACACATAATTTTTTCAAAAAATTTAGATGTATTATGATAAACAGTAGTTTTTTTGGCTATTTCAGCTAAATTGCTCGTAGTTGTTTAGCATATTTGAAATCGAGATACCGTATCCTTTTTCCGGCGAATTAACAAAAACATGGGTTACAGCACCTACAAGCTTTCCGTTCTGGACAATCGGTGATCCCGACATTCCCTGTATAATTCCACCTGTTTTTTGTAGCAACTCTTTATCAGTTACAGTCACAATCATATTTTGTCCGTTAGTTTTACTTAGATTTATTTTGCTGATTTTAACTGAATACTTTTTTGGACCTTTTTCATCAATAGTTGATAGGATATATGCGTCGCCTTTTTCAATTTCATTATCATTAGCTGCTTGTACAATAGTACCGCTTTGGTAGTATTCATACTCGCCATATATCCCAAAACCATTGTTGATTGTGATTTCACCAATCTTTTCGTTACTGAAAAAACCGTTAAGACCACCCACAACACCTTTTGATGCTTTTGTGTGGTGGGATACAGTTGCAGACATAATTTCGCCATCGCGTAGCGGCATTAACATTCCTGTGTCTTTATCGCATATTCCATGTCCCAAAGCACCAAACGAATTGTTGCTTGGGTCAAAATAAGTTACTGTACCAATTCCTGCTGTTGAATCTCTTATCCACATACCAACAACATATTCTTGCTCTGTTACTTTTTCCGGCACAATATTTTTTGTTATTGTCTGATTGTTTCTTTTTATACTTAGCGATATTTTTTCACCGTTACTGTTGTTTATTATCTCTTTTAATTGTTCATTTGACTCAACAGTAATGTTATTTGCACTGATTATTATATCATTAACCTGTATACCGGCTTGTTTTGCGGGCGAATTGTTTTCGTCTATTTCTATCACTATTACTCCGTTAGTAAATAGTTTAAGACCAAACGTCTGACCTGAAAGTATTAACTGTTTGTTATCACTTTCTTTTGCGTTAACTGTGACTAAACCAAATGTGCTTATTAATACTAATATAATGGCAACGATTTTAATTTTATTTTGAACATGCAATTTATCACTTCCTTTTCTGTTGCCACTATTATTGTGAGCATAAAACGTGCGATTAGTTTGGAAAACAAATTCTCAAAATAATATATTGCTATGTATGACTTGAAAAAACTGATTTATAATTGAAAATTGGATACATTATGCTATAATGTAATCAAATTGAATTTTTAAAAGGTGGTGAAATGATGAAAATTAATCTTCCAAAGACGCCTGCTTTCATAATTGATCGACTCGAGAGAAGTGGTTTTGAGTGCTTTGCAGTTGGTGGTTGCATTCGTGACAGTCTTAGTGATTGTGAAGTACACGATTGGGATTTTACGACAAACGCAACACCGACACAGATAGAAGAGTGCTTTTCTGATTTTACTACCATTGATATAGGTAAACGTTTTGGCACAATCTGTGTGGTTATAGATAACAAAAATTACGAGATAACAACTTATCGTACAGATGGTCAGTACGAAGACTCGCGGCATCCTGAATCTGTATCGTTTTCAGACAGCCTTATTGATGACTTGTCCCGTCGCGATTTTACTGTAAACGCGATGGCGTATAACAATAGAGTTGGTCTTGTGGATGAATACGATGGTATTACTGATTTGCAGTATGGCGTTATACGATGTATCGGCAATCCTGACGAAAGATTTAATGAAGACGCACTCAGAATTTTGCGTGCTCTCAGGTTTGCATCAACCTATGGTTTTTCTATTGAATCAAAGACATCTGAGTCTATTTTAAAAAACAAGGATAAACTGACAGCAGTATCAAATGAGCGTATTATCAAAGAATTGTCAAAACTGTTATGCGGTAAATATGTTGATTTTATTTTAAGAAGATATAAGGATGTTATCGCTGTTATTATCCCCGAAATTTCTGTGATGTTTAATTTCGACCAAAAATCTTTACATCATAACAAAGACTTGTGGAGACACACGGTGTCTGCTGTAAAAAACACACCGCAGGACGAAGTTTTGCGAATGACAATGCTTCTTCACGATTTAGGTAAACCGATGACCGTTTCAACCGATAGCTCAGGTCATTGTCATTTCCATAATCATCCGAAATTGTCGTCTGCAATGGCTACAACTATTTTAAAACGACTCAGATATCCAAACACATTTATTGACACAGTTTGTACTCTGATTGAAAATCACGATAACCGACTCACACCCGATGCACCTTGTGTAAAAAATTATATGCGTAACCTTGGGGCAAAAAACACCCATCTTTTATTACAGATACAACGTGCTGATATATTAGCACAGTCGATGTACAAACGAAACGAAAAACTGTCTACTCTTGACGCCGTTGTAAAAGAATACGAGCGTGTGCTTGATACAAATGAGTGTTACTCACTTAATACACTTGCTGTCAGCGGCAAAGATATCATACACCTCGGTGTGTCAAGCGGCGAGAAGATAGGTTTTGTACTCAATACGTTGCTTGATAAAGTCATAAGCGGTGAACTGTCAAACGATACTGCAGTATTAACTGAATTTGCAAAAAAAATTATTTAACAAAGGTCTGTCTAAAGCAGGCCTTTATTTTTTTGCATCTTATAATCAAACTATTGTTTTACAAATCTTGCATTTTTTATTGAAAAATGCAGGAATTTATGATAGAATGAGGTGAAATTTTATTCGAGGTATTATTATGGTTTCAAATCTTTTAGTCAGAATAGATATTAACAGGGACAAGTTCTCTAAAGGTCAAAAGCGAATTGCAAATTATATTGAAGAACATTATGACGAAGCCGCTTTTATGACGGCGGCTAAACTTGGCGAAATAGTTGGTGTTTCAGAGAGCACAGTTGTACGATTTGCTACTGAAATCGGATATGATGGATATCCGTATCTTCAAAAAGCTATGCAGGAGATGATTCGTGACAAGCTGACTTCTATCCAGAGAATTGAAGTTACAACCGGCCGAATTGGCGACAAAGACGTTCTTGACAGCGTGCTTAATCAGGATATCGACAAAATCAAACGCACTATTGAAGAAATTTCAAAGGAAGATTTCGAGCAGGCGGTTGATGCTATAATTAACGCAGAGCATATTTATATTTTTGGTGTTAAGTCAGCATCGTATATCGCAAGCTTTTTTGGATATTATCTTGATTTGATGTTTGGCAACGTGATTATGCTCAATACTACAAGCAAGACAACTAATTTTGAAAAACTTTTCAGAATTACTGACAAAGATGTTATGATTGGTATCAGCTT
>JAZUOM010000039.1:0-39762 GCA_045604645.1 Ruminococcus sp.
TGAAAAGTCAATAAACCAGCCCTTTTGGTCATCTTTCAAAGAATCTGTAAGCAGGTCTTCGGTCTTTGTCAAGACTGCCATTTCCTTTTGAACTGTTTTATTTTTCTTTGTGCTTCGTGCTTGAGGGTCAATATTCCCGTAATAAAATTCTTCAAGAAATTTACTCATTTTGTTGCCTCCTTTGCCTATATTGTAGCAAATGAGGTTTCATTTTACGAATGTGCGGAAATAAAATCAGTACATTTGTGCTTTTATTTATTGAGAATAGAGAATCATTGTGCTATAATAAATGAAAATAAAACTTTTAGGAGAAAGCTAATGTATTCAAAGTTTAAATATACTCCAACTCATTATTTCTATAATACGGAACTCAATCCACACTTGGTGAAAGGAAAAGAAATTTATAACCGTTTTGAAGTGCAAGCGAAAAAAGCACTAAAAGACTTTATATATAAAAACGGATATATTGATGGAAGTGCATTAAAAGACCATTGGTTTAAAATAGAAAAAGCAGATGTATTTATTTCGCACTCTCATAAAGATATGACTAAAGTGACCGCATTCGCAGGTTGGCTATACGATACCTTCGGACTTATATCATTTATAGATGCTTGTTCGTGGGGCTATTGTGACGACCTACTAAAAGAAATTGATGATGAATATTGCAAAAATACATCCGGAGATACCTACAGTTACGAATTGAGAAATTACTCCACAAGTCATGTTCATATGATGGTTTCTTCTGCGTTATCGCAAATGATTGATAATACAGAATGTATTATATTTTTTGACACTCCAAACTCTATAACTTTAAAAGATGAGTTGCAACATGTGAAAAACAATCAAAAAATCACCTTATCTCCTTGGATTTACCATGAACTATCTATATCCACATTGTTGAGAACGACTTTGCCAAAACGACACAATGTTATTTTAGAGCACTGTTCTGATTATTCGTTTGCTACTAGAAATCAGCTCAATATACAATACGATGTCAGTGAATATCTTAGAAATATGGACTCTCTTACAGAAGAGATATTATTGGAGTGGAAAGACAACCTCAATACTTCGGAGGTTCCTCTAGATACTTTATACAAAATTATAAAAAGCAAAAAAGAGAACAATCAATAAAACGATTGCTCTCTTAATTATTTCAATTTGTTGCAAAGCATTACTTATCAAATGCTATTTTATACATTAAATCTTTGTAGAATATCAATTTTTCATTTGTTTTTAAAATATCTGCAACTAATTCGTCATATTTTCCATATGTTTTCTGAATTTCTTGCGGCGACAAATTTGACGATTCGGTTAATTTTTGTTTATACCATTTACGGTATTTTGCTTGCCATATTGTTAAGTGCGGTCTCAACCCATGATTTAAAACTCTTTCAGTAAGAGAAATAAGTTGAGTTGAATTATTAATATGATTCCAGGGGATTTCTTTTAACAATTCTCTAGCTGTGCTAAAAAAATTATACCAGGAATCATATACCTCATCAATAACATCGTTTTCAATATCAAAAGGTATAGCGATTTTCCTTGTTGATAATTCTACCCATAATTTATATGCAATTTCTTTATCTTTTTTATCATATTTAAGTGTAATTGTATTGTTGCCTATACCAAGAGACACCTCGTCAATAACCACTGACTTTTTGTTGAGGTGTTTCATGGTTAGTTTAAACAAATACTTTATAGCGACAATCAACAAACAGATTGCTATAATAGCAATCCAATTAAAACTAATTATTAATGTACTAAACGACTCAAACCATATATCTATAATTTTCATATATTTCACCATTACCATAAATTATACTGCATTTGAATTCGGCCGTTTCGCACCATGGAACTTTTACCAGCCTTTTCATTGAACGCTTTATCTATTATGGTGTCAAAATTTTTTATTGCATAATCCCAAGTATATATTGAAGCGTATCCGCTATCAACATTATCGTTGAGCCTTTGTGGTAAGTCTTGTGGAAAATACCCGCCATAAGCTATAACTGATGGCAATAAAATTCCTATTAGAGCGGAACAACCATTTATACTTTTTCGTAAGCCGGCATATATTTCCCAATCTACGTGTTTACGCTTTTTGGTGTTTTTTCCAACTAAAACTACAACCACAGAAGAATCGCTTATTTTTTCTTCTCGTATCAATCTTTTTATGTATTCATCATTATTATCCGAATCATATTCACCGGCAACCACAGATTTATTTATAATATTGTTGCTAAGGTGGGTGTCTATGTAATTCTTGTAGTACTGGTCATCTGCATGATAATAACTAATAAAAACCTTGTGTTTAGGCTTGTGATAATAAAACATTTTAACACCTCATAACTTGACACTATTTTATATACAAAAACATTAGCGCTTTTGTCAAGTAATTTAATTATTTGCTTTATTATACTATATTTCTACAATGTTTTCAACTTAAATAAACAACCCCCGCCGTCTTAGAGTTTAATCAAAGACAGCGGGGGTTCTGTTTTGTATCAGAGCAACACCTTGACGGCAAAACCGCCGCTGAAAAAGTAGGTGTTCGTCCAATACTCGTTTGGTGGAGATGAGGAGAATCGAACTCCTGTCCGAAAACCTCGCCCCAAGGCTTTCTCCGAGTGCAGTTATTGTACTGAAATTCCCTTGACGATACGCCCAATAACAGGCTTATCGTTTTGGTAGCCTCTGATGTGTGACAGCGCTCGAGGCACTTCGCTGTTCACATTTACCACTAATCGACGCTCAGCCTATTGCCGTGGTACTCAATAGGGGAGCGAGCTGCATTAAGCAGCTAAGGCAACTTTATTGTTGTTGTTTATTTTTTAAGTTGAAGCTTTTAAAGTGGTGCCTCACCACTACTCGCTTACCAAGGTTTGTGATCCCCGTCGAAACCTTTACATCCCCGTATTTGAAGTAAAAGTTAATAGTGAAAAGTGAAAAAGTATATTTAATCCACTAACATTCACGATTCACTACTATTATATCAAATTAAAAGGAATTTACAATCGAAAAATGTATCCAACTATATATCGGTACATTTGAAAGATGTTTTTATTTTTTAAAATATCTATTCTTTAAAATCATAGAAACGGTACACTCGACAATTACTATAGCGGTTATAATCAGGATACCTACAAAAAATAATTCGAGCAAAGCAGGAATTAGCGAGACAATAAAGGAATCAAATAGATTGCCTATTGTTGTAGTACTGTCAACACCCTCCATAGAATTCTTTGTGTATATGTAATAAATAACACAATTCACTATGTTTGATACAGCTAATAGTGATGTGAAGAAATAGTATGTTTTTTTAGAGTTTAAAGCATTGTGTAAATAAAAAATAACAAAAACCTGGATACACGCGGCAATCAATCCCAAAGTACCTCCATCGTTAATAGGAATCCAAATGAGAAAAATTGATACAACGAGAATAGTACAGAAAATATAGTTTAGGATATCAAGAAATTTATCAACATTCATAGTTGTTTCCTCAAAGTTGCAAATAGTACCATTTCAACTAAAGATTTGTTTACATTCTCGAGCGTTCTTTCATAGCGCGTTCAATGTCGCGTTTTGCGGTTTTCTGAGCCATCGCTTCACGCTTGTCGTACAACTTTTTACCTTTGCACAAACCGAGTTCAACTTTGACTCTGCTACCCTTGAAGTATAACGATAGTGGGATAAGAGCATAGCCGTCCTGTTTTGTAAGTCCGAACAGTTTGTTGATTTCTTTTTTGTGCATCAGAAGTTTGCGTACTCTTAGCGGGTCTTTATTAAATATATTACCACGCTCATACGGACTTATATGCATTGAATTTACAAAAATTTCGCCGTCAACGATGTTACACCAGCAGTCCTTGAGATTAACCCTGCCCTGACGCAGAGATTTAACCTCTGTACCGCACAGCTCAATGCCACACTCGTATTTTTCTTCGACAAAATAGTCGTGAAAGGCTTTTTTATTCTGAGCAATAGTTTTTATACTTTCTTTCATTACAGTTCATTCCTGCCTTCTAGCGCTCTTGCAAGCGTTACTTCGTCGGCATATTCAAGGTCACCGCCTACAGGTATACCATAGGCAAGTCGTGTGACTTTTATACCCATCGGCTTTAAAAGTCTACTAATATACATAGCGGTTGCTTCGCCCTCGACAGTAGGGTTGGTTGCCATAATGACTTCTTTTACAGTATCGTCAGAAAGTCTTGATAGAAGCTGTTTGATGTGTAACTGGTCAGGACCAACGCCGTTAAGAGGGGAGATAGCACCGTGAAGCACATGGTACACTCCGTCGTACTCGTGGGTGTTTTCAAGCGCAATAGCATCTCTTGGGGTTTCGACCACGCATATAACGGACTTGTCGCGTGTTGTACTTCTGCATACAGGGCACAAGTCCTGATCAGAAAAATTGCAACACACACTGCAGTAACGGATTTTTTCGTGAGCGTCAGTTATAGCACAAGAAAACTCTTTTGCCTGCTCTTTTGGCATATTGAGCACAAAGTAAGCGAGTCGCTGGGCGGTTTTTGAGCCAATACCAGGCAAACGCTCAAATTGTTCAATAAGCTTTGAAAGAGGGGCTACGTTGTAGCTTGCCATTAAAACAGACCACCCATGCCCATAGCGCCTAAGTTAAGACCGCCGGAGATTTTCTCCATAGTTTCTTCTTTGTCTTTGTTAGCAGTACGCAGAGCCTCGTTTACAGCCGCCATAATAAGGTCGCTTAGCATCTCTACATCGTCCGGGTCAACAACCTCAGGTTCGATTTCGATAGATTTAACCTCGAGTTCACCTGTAACAGTAACTTTGACAGCGTTGCCGCCTGCAGTTGCCATATATTCTTTTGCGTTTAATTCTTCGGTAGCCTTAGCCATATCGTCCTGCATTTTTTGAGCCTGACGAGCGAGCTGCTGCAGGTTTGATGCACCGCCACCGCCATATCCTTGTGGTAATCTTGCTTTCATAATTTATCTACCTTTCTATGATTATTCTTCAATTACATTGATGCCTGAATCTTTGAGTTTTGCGATGAAACCGCTGAGCACATCGTCTTTTTTGCTCTCTGCTTCAGGTTTTTTATATGGACCTAACTTGTAGGTTTTTCCTGTTGTTTCAGATACCGCTTTGCGGATGTTGTCACGTTGAGAAGACTTTTTCAGCAACTGAAACGCAATTTCCTGATCTGTATCAATCAGCAGATAGTCACCGCTTACATATGCGTTTGAACCCTCGAACGCTGCTGAAATAGCACGTGAATATTGCTTTAAGTTGTTTATAACTTCGGGCCATTCGAGCATAGGCACAGCGTTTTTATAAACTGAATCAAGGTCTACTGCCTGCTTTGCAGGTTTGATATCGGTTTTCTCATTTGCAGGTGTTTCTTCAACAGGTGGTGGAGGCAAAACCTCTTTTGCTGCCACAGGAGGTGTCTCGGTTTCAACTGTTAAATCTTCTTTTAATTCTTCTTTAGAAATATCATCTGTGACATCTACGCGGTTTTCGTCAGGTGTAGTGTCAACTGTTTCAACCTTTTCAGCTTCAACTTTGTTTTGAAGTTTGACATCATTATTTGGGGTGTCCTGCATAGCAACAGGTGAAACATTCTGCAAGGTAGGGGTAGTGCCGCTTGATAATACTTTTACGGCTTTTTCAAGTGCTACAACTCGTGATGTCAGCGCCTCGTTAGTTGCATCAAGTTCAGGTGAGCATAATTTTACAATCGCCATTTCAAGTTCAGTACGGTTGTTTGTGCCTTTGCCCATACGCTCGAATGCACGTGACAGAACATCCATAGAGTACACGATATCAGCAAGCGACAGATAGTCGCATTGTGATTGTGCTGCCTCGAATTCGTTGTCTGCCATAGCAAGCATTTCGCGTGGATTTCTGATAGTTTTTATCAGCATAAGTGCACGGAAATGCGACACGAGCTCGTCACACAGTCTCGGAATATCCTTAGACTGAGAGTATAGACCGTCGATTATTGAAAGTGCTTTTGATGGATTTTTGTTGATAGTGCAGGTGCACAACTCAAAAAGATAATTTTTTTGAGCGAGTCCTGCCGCTTGTCTTACGATTTCTGCTGTGATTTCGCCACTTGATATACCGATACATCTGTCAAGCAGGGATATAGCATCTCTGAGTGCACCATCTGCAACAACAGATATGAGCATAGCAGCTTCATCAGTAAGAGTAACATTTTCGTTTTTTGCGATAATCTGCAATCTGTACGCGATGTCTTTTGGTGCGATACGGTGAAAATCAAATCGCTGGCATCGTGATGTTATGGTAGCAGGAAGTTTGTGTACTTCGGTAGTAGCAAGAATGAAAACAACGTGTTTAGGAGGTTCTTCAAGAGTTTTCAAAAGCGCGTTGAACGCTTCCTGTGTGAGCATATGAACCTCGTCTATGATATATACACGATATTTAGCCTTGGCAGGAGTAAACGCAACCTCGTCGATAATGTCGCGGATATTGTCGATTTTTCGGTTGGATGCAGCGTCCATCTCGACAACGTCTAGAATTTCGCCGGAGTCGATGCCTCTACAGTTTTCACACTCGCCACATGGGTCAGAGTCAGTAAGATTTAAGCAGTTGACCGCTTTTGCCAGAATTTTTGCACAGGTGGTTTTGCCTGTGCCACGAGAGCCGGTGAAAAGGTAAGCGTGGTTGATTCTGCCTGATTTGAGTTCATTTTTCAGAGTAACGGTGACCTGAGGCTGACCGACGACGTCCTCGAATGTCTGGGGTCTGTATTTGCGGTACAAAACCTGATACATAATCTCACTCCATTCTGTCTGCTAAAAATAAAAAAGCAAGCCACAGCCGAAATCGGCTGTTCGTACAAATAAGTGAACGACAGACTTACTGCATCGCAACACGAAATCTACTTAATGCTGCTCGGTTCCCCGCCTGACATGGTTCATAGCACACGTTCGTACAGGGCCTGTCGCTCGCTTATTCATACGAAGAATAATGCGGCTTGCGTCGACAGTCATTATAACATAATATTAATGTAAAATCAATACCGCTTTTTAACGAAGTTTAGTATGGGCTTTCAAACTTATTTTTACCTTGAATTATTGAAAAAAGTTGTAGCTTGTGGTATTGTTTTTTTGGGTGATTAAAATGAATCAAAAAGATAGAATGTTAAGCGGTTTGCCGTATTTATCAAACGAAGATGGACTTTTTGAGATGCGTCAAAACGCTAAAAAGTTGTGTCACAAAATTAATACCTGTGATGTGCTTGATGTAGATAAGCGTAACGAGTATATCGCACAGCTAATACCAAACCATAAAGAAAATTTTTATATTGAGCCACCTTTTAGGTGTGACTATGGCTTTAACATAGTTTTGGGTGACAATTTCTACGCTAACTACAATTTGTGTATCCTTGACTGTGCGAGAGTTGTTATCGGTGACAATGTGTTGATTGCACCTAATGTTTGCATTACTACTGCAGGACATCCGATACACCATCTGTCACGCAAAAAATACGAGTATGCAGATGAAATTAAAATCGGTAACAATGTGTGGATTGGAGCCAATGTTGTGATAAATCCCGGTGTGACGATAGGGGATAACTCGGTAATCGGCTCGGGTAGTGTTGTTACAAAGGACATCGAAAGCGATGTTGTAGCGGTTGGTAATCCATGCAGGGTTTTGCGAAAAATAACCGACAAAGACATAGATTGTTATTACAAAGATAAAAAATTTGATATAGATGACTATTTGTAAAAAATAAAAACGGAGAGGGAATACCTCTCCGTTTTATTTTTGCTATTTAGGCTTGGACAGAAGGTGCTTGTTATAGCCAGTTTAATGTGTCCTGATATACGTTGATGTAGTCCTGAGCGGATCTGTCCCAACTGTTGTTGCTCATCATAGCACGCCACATAAGCTGGTGCCAGCCTTCGTTGTCATAGATACCAGCGAGTGCACGCTTGACGGCGTTGCACATATCAGCGATATCATAGTTCTTAAATGTAAAGCCGTTGCCGTAGTTGTCGTAGCTGTCAAACACAGAGTCTTTAAGACCGCCTACTTCTCTGACAACAGGGATAGTACCGTAGCGTAGTGCTATCATCTGTGACAGTCCACAAGGCTCTTGCTTACTTGGCATCAAGAATATGTCGGCACCTGAATAAATCTTTCGGGCAAGTTCCGGAATAAAGCCCTGACAGAAACGTACACGGTCAGGATACTTCCATTGTAAATCTCTGAAGAACTGCTCGTACTCTTCGTCACCTGAACCCAGAATAACAAATTGCATTTTCTGTGTGTTGAGTAAATCTTCGATACCGCCACGTACAAGATCAAGACCTTTGTGGGATACAAGTCGTGTAATCATAGCAACCATAGGTGTGTCCCATGACTGTGGAAGATTCAAGCGCTCTTGTAAAGCACGTTTGCATTCGCCTTTGCCGCCCATGTTCTCCTTAGTATAGTTGCAGTAAAGCTGATAATCAGTAGCAGGGTCGTAACTTGCTTCGTCAATACCGTTTAATATACCGCACAGTTTATAGTGGTTGCGGTTTAATGAGTGGTGCAGACCATGACTGTACCATGGGTCTTTAATCTCAGCGGCGTAGCTTGGAGAAACAGTTGTTACTCTTGTAGCACACTCGATAGCACCTTTCATCATATTAAGTTTGCCGTCCATCTCAAGAATCTTTTGCTCTGATTCAGGGATACCGACGCACTCAACGTTTACGTCCCAACCGTATTTGCCCTGATACTGAATGTTGTGGATAGTGAAAACACTCTTGATGTTATGATACCAAGGGTTCTTTGAATAAAACAGATAATAGTAAACAGGAACAAGCGCAGTCTGCCAGTCGTTTGTGTGGATGATGTCCGGATGAAAATCGATGTATGGCAACATCTCGAGAATAGCACGTGAGAAAAATGCGTATCTTTCGGCATCATCATAGAAACCGTACAGCGCGTTTCTGTTGAAGTAGTATTCGTTGTCAATAAAGTAGTATGTACAGTCGTTCCATCTTGCCCAGAAAAGACCGCAGTACTGATGACGCCACGAAACAGGAACAGTGAAGTTTGTGATGAAATTCATCTGATTTTTAAGATCCTGTGGGATTGTGCCATACAGTGGCATAACAATTCTGCAATCCTGACCTTTTCTGCACAGAGTATGAGGTAGTGAACCTGCAACATCAGCAAGACCGCCGCTTCCTGCAAAAGGATTGGCTTCGCTTGCGCAATAAAGAATTTTCATTGTAATTACCTCCAAGAGTTAGATTATCGAGCGTTTTGCGATATACATCGGATATGATTCGCAACCGATGATAGTTTTGCCGGAACCAACGGTTACATCCTTGTCGATGATGATGTGGCTCAGGTCTGCATTGTCGCCGATAATAGTATCCTGCATAATAATACAGTTTTTGATGTGAGCACCTTTGCCGATGCGTACACCTTTAGATATTATACTGTTTTCAACGGTTCCGTCAATAATACAACCCTGAGCAATCAGCGAGCCTTTGACAGAACTATCAAGGCCGTAGCGGCTTGGTGTATCGTCTCTGACCTTTGTATAAATAGGGTGTTTTGGGTCAAACAGATCTGCTCTTACCTCAGGGTCCATAAGCTCCATACTTGCTCTGAAATATTCTTTCATAGATGTAATCAGCGCAAAATAATTTGTGTTTTCGTACCCGAAAATTCTCAGGTTGTTAACATTAGGCTGCAGGAAATCTTTTACAAAATCAGTTTTGTTTTCTGCAACCAATTCCCTGACGGTCTTCATAAGAAGTTCTTTTTTGATAAGGAATGTGCCTGATACGAAGGTGGACTCTGAGTTGCAGATAGAAGGGATGAGGATTTTCTGTACTCTGCCGCTACCATCCATATCAAGAGCCATACCTTCTTCACTAGCTTCGTTTTGTGCTGAGTTTTTTGAATATACAAATGTGATGTCAGCATCGTTTATCTCGTGGAATTCAAGCATTTTGCGATAGTTGAAGTTTGAAACACATCCGGCGTGGTCAACCAGAACATACTCTTCGTTGCCATGCTCGATAAAGCCGTGCAAGTTGTAAAGTGTTTCAATCATACTGTCAAAATTATGCTCTTTGTATGGTGGG
This sequence comes from Ruminococcus sp., assembly GCA_045604645.1. GTDB lineage: Bacteria > Bacillota > Clostridia > Oscillospirales > Acutalibacteraceae > Ruminococcoides. The sequence goes on from JAZUOM010000039.1 coordinate 10,110, forward strand.
AGAATCGTCAAACCGCTTCTGCGTTTAGCGAGATCCCACGCGTTGCCGGTGCCAAGGTGGTCCATAAGTGACAAAAAGTTGCTTTTTGTTATGATTCCGACATTGTTGATGCCGGAGTTGCTCATATTTGAAAGCGGAAAATCGATTAGTCGGTATTTTCCTCCGAAAGGAACGCTGCCCATAGTACGGCTTGCGGTGAGTTCAGGGTTGTGACGTTCAAATGTGTTGGCGAAAATCAAGCCTAATATTCTGTTAGATCCCATAATCACACCTCCACATCATGGTCAATCATCGATTTTGGTTCGATGATTACATTGTCGCCAATCTTGATACCGTCGCCGATAACGGTGATGCCCCAGTCGTCTCTATTTTCTACATCAGCAGGATTTTTTCCTATTTGTGCATTTTTTCCTATGATTGTATTTTCGGAAATAATGGAGAACTGAACGTTAGCGCCTTCTTTGATGACAGCACCAGGCATAATAATAGAAGAATTTATCACAGCGCCCTTGCCGATTGTAACACCAGGGAAGAGGATAGAAAACTCAAGCTTTCCGTCAACAGTACAGCCGTCTGCCAGCATAGAGTTCTGAATTTGTGCTTCTTGTCCTACGTAGTGAGGTGGCATCATCGGGTTGCGAGAGTAAACATTCTTGAGGCTTAGTGTTACATTTGGGTCGAGAAGGTCCATGTTAGCCTCCCACAGGCTGTCGATAGTACCAACGTCTTTCCAGTAGCCCTCAAACGGATATGCCATCATTTTTTCGCCTGCATTAAGCATAGTAGGCAAAACATCCTTACCAAAGTCGTTGCTCGAATTCTCGTTTAGTTCGTCTTCAATAAGGTATTTCTTCAGTTTGTTCCAACTGAATACATATATACCCATAGATGCGTTTGTACTCTTAGGTACTGCAGGCTTTTCGTCAAATTCATATATTGAACCGTCTGCGTTTGTGTTGAGTATACCAAAGCGTGATGCTTCCTCAAGCGGAACATCAATAACCGCAATAGTACAAGCGGCGTCGTTTTTCTTGTGGTATTTTATCATATCGGCATAGTTCATTTTGTAGATATGGTCACCTGACAGAATAACTACGTATTCAGGGTCATATCTGTCAATGAAATCGATGTTCTGGTATATAGCATTTGCAGTACCGGAATACCAGTCAGAGCCTTCTTTTGATTCATATGGCTGAAGGCATGTAACGCCGTTGCTCATTCCGTCTAAATCCCATGGCTGACCGTTGCCGATGTACTCGTTAAGTACAAGTGGTTGATACTGAGTCAGCACACCTACTGCTTCGATTCCTGAGTTTGTACAGTTTGAAAGAGGAAAATCGATGATTCTGTATTTTCCACCGAATGGTACAGCAGGTTTTGCGAGTTTCTTTGTCAGTACGCCAAGTCTTGAGCCTTGTCCACCGGCAAGAAGCATGGCGACGACTTCTTTTTTAGGACGCATTTTGAAAACCTCCGTGAGTATATTTGTTTTTGGGCGGAGTATAAACCCCGCCCAATTCTAGCATTGAATTATAATTTTATTTGTCAGCTTTTGGAGCTTTTTTAGCAGGAGTCTTTTTTGCAGGAGCTTTCTTCTCTGTTTTTACTTCTGCCTTTGGTTCTGCTTTTTTAGCAGGAGCCTTTTTTGCAGGAGCTTTCTTCTCTGTTTTTACTTGTGCTTTTTCTTCTGCTTTCTTTTCTTCCTTAGCTTTAGCTTCTGCTTCTGCCTTTTTCTTAGCGAGAGTAGCTTTTCTCTTTGCAGCAGCCACTGCTTTTTTCTCAGCAGCGATTCTTGCTTTTTCTGCGGCTTCTCTCTCAGCGATAATACGTGGGTTTTCCTGTTTTTCTACACATTTGAGGTAAACAGCACCCATTGGTGGAACAGATAACTTGATTGACTGCTCAAGACCGTGCATAGGGTCAGTAGATGCCTGAATGAATTCAGGGTTGTCAGTACAGTCATAGCCGCCGTATTTAGGGTCGTCTGTGTTGATAATCTCTGTGTATACACCATAATCAGGAACACCGATAGAATAATCGTCGCGTCGTACAGGCTGGAAGTTGCACACAACGATAACTGAGTTGCCGTCCTTGTCAATACGACGGAAAGCGATGATGCTCTGCTGATAGTCGTCGTGGTGAATCCAGTTAAAGCCTTCCCAGCTAAAGTCAACCTCGCTCATACACTTGTTGTCAAGATAGAAGCGGTTTAAGTCTTTTATAAAGAGATTGAGTTGCTGGTGTCTTTCGTACTGTAAAAGTCCCCACTGGAGTTCTTCTGTAGAATTCCACTCGTCGAACTGACCCAGTTCTGCACCCATGAAGGTGAGCTTTTTGCCAGGGTGAGCCATCATATATGAAAGGAAAACTCGTACACCTGCGAACTTGTCATTGTAGTCACCAGGCATTTTGTTTATGAGTGAGCCTTTGCCGTAAACTACCTCGTCGTGGGAGATAGGTAGCAAGAAGTGCTCTGAGAAAGCGTAAAGGAAGCTGAATGTAATATTGTCGTGGTGGTATGGTCTCCACAATGGGTCAAGTGACATATATGAAAGCATATCGTTCATCCAACCCATATTCCACTTGTAGTCAAATCCAAGACCGCCGTCATATACAGGCTTTGAAACCATTGGCCATGATGTGCTTTCTTCAGCAATCATCATAACATCAGGGTGATGCAGGTGCACAGCTGTGTTGAGTCTCTTTAAGAATTCAACAGCCTCTAAGTGCTCTCTGCCACCAAAGCAGTTAGCAACCCATTCACCATCGTTACGGTTGTAGTCAAGGTAAAGCATAGAAGCAACCGCGTCTACACGGATGCCATCGATGTGGTATTTGTCAAGCCAGAACATAGCAGATGATACAAGGAAAGAAATAACCTCATATCTTGCATAGTCGAATACATATGTACCCCATTCTTTGTGTTCGCCTTTTCTTGAATCTTCGTACTCATAGCAATGGATACCGTCAAAACGGCCCAAACCATGTGCATCTTTAGGGAAGTGTGCAGGTACCCAGTCGAGGATAACACCGATTCCTTCCTGATGACATCTATCGATAAAGTTCATGAATTGGTCAGGATTGCCGTATCGGGATGTAGGAGCAAAGTAACCTGTTACCTGATAGCCCCATGAGCCGTCAAAAGGATACTCTGTCATAGGCATAAACTCGATATGAGTGTAACCCATTTCCTTAACGTATGGAATAAGCTCTTCTGCAAGTTTATCGTATGAGAAAACGTTGCCGTCTAAATACTTTCTCCATGAGCCTGCGTGTACTTCGTAGATATTAAGAGGCTCTTCAAAGTGGTTTTTCTTTGACTTTTCCTTAATCCACTGAGCATCGTTCCAGATGTGGTTGTTGAGGTCATATACAACAGATGCGTTGTCAGGTCTTGTCTGTGTGTGGAAAGCATATGGGTCTGATTTTAAAAGTTTCTCAAACCAAGGTGTCTCTACACAGTATTTGTAGATTTCAAAGTCATACAAACCCTCAATAAATAATTCCCATACACCGCCATCACTGATTTTGTACATGTAGTTTGCAGTCTGGTCCCAGTTGTTGAAGTTACCAACAACAGAAACAGTAAGTGCGTTAGGTGCCCATACGCGGAAAACAACACCGTCTTTGCCGTCCCAGTTTACTTTGTGTGCGCCCAAGAATTCATATGCTCTTACAGCGTCGCCACCATGGAACAACTCAAGAGGGGTTCTCTCGTCAAAAATCTGATAATTCATGAAAAATCTCTCCTCTGATATATTGAATAATATAACTTTGCATTATATATCAAGAATATAATATCATTTTTTTAGTACAAATTCAAGCAAAACTGCAATTTTTATAACAAAGTTTTAGTGCAAAATTTATAAAATTTGTCAATTTCCTTGGCAATATATACAAGAATTTTGTTGAATTTAGTGTAAGTTAACAATCGGGATTTAAAAATCATTAAATATTGTTGCGCCATTTACATTTGTGACAGAATAAAACAGCAACTTTTGTGAAAAATTTATTTTTCTAATATGAAATAATTTTTACAAAAATACTATAAAATTCCTTGACATAGTTTATTGTATATATTAATATTAGTATGAGCATATATGGAGTATGCTTGGAGCATGATGCCACACGGGCAGTGTTCCTATTCACTTATTGGACTCTTTAAAGAGCCGTTATTCATAGATATTTTTTATTATATATCATCTTTATATTTTTTGTTTCCGCATAGCGGAGTTTTGGTGATAAACTAAACTGAATATCTTATATTAACGGCACCCATGAGTTGAGTTTGATTAGTTAATAAAACTAACAAAATCAAGGAGGTGTCAAATCAAATGGACTTATGGTTAAGTATCGTGCTCATTGCAGTTGCGGCGGTTGTTGGTATCGCTGTCGGTGCTATCGTTGGTGTAGCATACCGCAAGAAGGTTGCCGAAGCCGAAATTGGCAGTGCAGAGCAGGAGGCTAAGCGCATCGTGACAGACGCGATGAAAACAGCTGAAGCCAAGAAAAAGGAAGCTATCCTTGAAGGTAAAGACGAAGTCCACCGTCTGCGTAACGAAGCAGAGCGTGAGCTTTCTGACCGTCGCAAGGAGGTTCAGCGTCAGGAAAGACGCATCCAGCAGAAAGAAGAAACCCTTGATAAGAAGCTCGATAACATCGAAGTCAAGGAAGAAAAAGTCGCTAAAAAAATGAAAGAAGCCGAGTCGAAACTTTTAGAAGTTGAGACTATCAAGAAAAGTCAGTTTGAAATGCTCGAGAGAATTTCTGGTTATACAGTTGAGCAGGCAAAGTCATATTTGCTGTCTCAGCTTGAGCAGGAACTCTCACACGAAAAATCTCTTAAGATTATGGAATACGAGCAGCAGCTCAAGGACGAGAGCGAGAAGAAAGCAAGAAACATCATCTCTCTTGCTATTCAGCGTCTTGCGGCTGAGCAGGTTGCCGAGGCTACTGTATCAGTAGTTCCGCTTCCAAATGATGAGATGAAAGGTCGTATCATCGGTAGAGAGGGTAGAAATATCCGCGCTATTGAGACACTAACAGGTGTTGACCTTATTATTGACGACACACCGGAGGCTATCACACTGTCAAGCTTTGAGCCTGTACGTCGTGAGATTGCCCGTCTTTCACTTGAAAAACTTATCTCTGACGGACGTATTCATCCAGCCAGAGTTGAAGAGATGGTTGACAAAGCTCGCCGTGAGGTTGAGCAGACCATCAAGCACGAGGGTGAGCGTGCTGTGCTTGAGTCAGGCGTAAACGGCATCCACCCTGAACTTGTAAAACTTCTGGGCAGACTCAGATATCGTACAAGTTATGGACAGAATGTATTAAACCACTCACTTGAGGTTGCTTATCTGTCAGGAATTATTGCATCAGAACTTGGTATGGACCCAACTGTTGCAAAGCGTGCCGGTTTGCTTCATGATATCGGTAAGGCACTCGACCACGAAATCGAGGGCTCACATATCGAAATCGGTGTTGATATGGCAAGAAAGTACAAGGAAAGCGATGCTGTTATCCATGCTATCCACGCTCACCACGGTGATGTTGAGGCTAAGACAGTTGTTGCTTGTATTGTACAGGCGGCTGACGCTATATCTGCAGCACGTCCGGGTGCCAGAAGAGAAAACCTTAAAAACTACATCACACGTCTGCAAAAACTTGAAGAGGTTGCATCATCATTTGACGGTGTTGACACTTCATTCGCTATTCAGGCAGGTCGAGAGATCAGAATTATGGTCAAGCCGGAGGTTGTCACAGACGACAATATGGCTTCGCTTGCAAGAGATATATGCAAGAAGATTGAAGAAGACCTTGAGTATCCTGGTCAGATCAAAGTCAATATCATCCGCGAAAGTCGCGCGATTGATTTTGCAAAATAACTGTAAAAATAAAGCCATCCGATTTTGTCGGGTGGCTTTTGTGTTAGTATATACGTTTTTAGTAATCCCAATGCGGAATATATGACTTGTCAGCGGACTCAAGCTCCTGTGCAAATCCGTCGAGACCGAGCTCAACAAGGTGGTCCAGCACTTTGTTGTACTCACGCTTTGTTATCTTGCGATTGATATCGTTGTGCTCATTTGCTTTGCCGTATGGTATGTATTGTCCCATTAAGCTTAACATAACACTGCTATCAAAATTTTCTTTGATTTTGTTCAATACACCAATGCTGTTTTTTGTGTGTGAGGGCAGTACAAGGTGGCGGATGATAACGCCCTTTTGTATTATGCCGTTTTGGTCAAATTCAAGCTCAGGATGTTGTCTGAGCATTTCTTTTATTGCATCAACGGCTGTATTGCAGTAGTTGTCGCATCCTGATAATCTCTTTGCCAGTATATCGTCGCTGTATTTGAAATCAGGAAGATATACATCAATGTAATTCTCAAGTTTTTTAAGCATTTCGACGCTTTCATATCCACCGCAGTTGTAGATGAGCGGAACAGTCGGCTTGTAAATATCCAACGTTTCAATCAGTTTGTCAACGTATTGTGTAGCGGACACAAATTCTATTGTATGTACGCCTGAATTCTCAAGAGATTTCAACTCTTTTGCAAGCTGTGTAGGGGAGATAACCCTGCCGTTGTTTAGATGCGATATTTCGTAATTTTGGCAGTACACGCATTTCAGAGTACAGCCTGAAAAGAACACGGCGCCACAGCCGACTTTGCCGCTGATGCACGGTTCTTCCCACAGGTGAGGTGCTATTCTTGCTACCTTCATATCATCGTTGCATCTGCAAAACCCACTACCTGTATTTTTATCTCTTGATGCGTTGCACTTGCGCGGACATAGATTACATATCATAGAATCACCATACATATTCTATCATAAGTATATTAAAAAGTAAAAGCCCTAGTCTGTACACAAATCGCAAAGGTAATCTTCAACAGATGCAGATAGATGACACAGCTCTAATTTGTATTTGTTAAATTTGTAAACCAAAGTTTCTACCGCATTTTTGTCAACAGATATGTCTTCTACAGATTTTATGACCCTGTTGTTTTTTATGGCTGCTATGCCGTATGACGTGTAACAGCCAGTAGTTTCATGATTAAAATTTTGTGATGTTATTTTATATTCTACCATATGGACCTCTCGCAAGTGAATAATTGTCACCGTGACATATTATCACCTATTTTTACACAATGCAAGTGTTTTGACATTAATGTAATATTGGTTACAAAAGATTATAAAAAACGACAAATTGCGTGTAACGCTGTTCGACAAAAAAGATGAATTTCAATAATAATTTGATTGAAATGCTGATATTGTTGTGTTACATTAATACTAGTGATAATTTGCTGTTGCTTAATTTGAGGTATTTATATGATATATGTAAACGATTTGAAAAAAGAATTCAAAAAAACGATAAAAGAACCGGGGCTGAAAGGCAGTATAAAGGCGTTGTTTAAACCTAATAATGAGATAATAACAGCGGTTGATTCAATTAGCTTTCATGTGCCTAAAGGCGAGATTTTAGGTTTTATCGGACCAAACGGTGCCGGCAAAAGTACGGTTATCAAAATGCTCACAGGTATTCTGACTCCGACATCAGGTACGTGTAAAATCAACGGCTTTATTCCGCAGGAAAACCGTCAGAAGTACGTCAAAGAAATCGGTGTGGTTTTTGGTCAGCGTACACAACTGTGGTGGGATTTGGCACTCAGGGAAACGTACTCTGTGTTAAAAGAGATTTATGATGTTCCTGACAAAGAGTTTAAAAGCCGTATGGCTTTTTTAAATGAGGTGCTTGAACTCGACAGTTTTATAACCAGTCCTGTGCGTACGTTGTCACTTGGTCAGCGTATGCGTGCAGACATTGCGGCGTCTTTATTGCACAATCCAAAGGTTTTGTTTTTGGATGAGCCTACTATCGGGCTTGATGTGGTAGTAAAAGATAATATCAGAAATGCTATCCAGAAGATAAATGAAGAAGAGGGCACAACGGTTATACTTACCACGCACGATTTGTCAGATATTGAGCTTTTGTGCAAACGTATCGTTATGATAGACAAGGGCAAAAAAGTGTTTGATGGTCAGATCAGCTCGCTTAAACAAGAGTTTGGCCAGATGCGTGATTTGCAATTTGAGCTTGTTAATATCAGTGATATTGATAAGCTTTGCTATATTCAGGATATGTCAGTTACAGATGATGATGTACAGGTTTCTAACGAAGGTGCGAGTGTATCTGTCAGATTCAACAGCGAAAAGATTCCTGTTGAAAATATGCTTTCATATACATTATCAAAAGTTCATGTCAAGGATATTAACCTCAAAGATGCTGATATCGAGGAGATAATCCGCAGACTCTACAGACGGGAAGTGAGCATATAATGAGGTTTAAAAAGTTTTTGAGAACCTACCGTCCATTTACTCGTGCGGGAATGCTCGAATCTGTTGCATACAGGGCTAATTTTATCTGTTTTCTGCTTGGAGAGATAATGTCCTGTTTTATTATGTTCTTTGTGTGGAAAGCGGTGTTCAGCAGTACTGATTCACAGACTTTTATGGGTTTTTCTATGGAAGATATGGTGGTGTATCTGTTTATCACTTTTTTGACAGGATATCTCACATATTCTGACGGTACATACGCTATTGCAACTGAAATCCGCGATGGCTCAATAGCTATGCGTATGATAAAACCGTGTTCGTTTGATATGTGCTTTCTGTTTCAGGAACTTGGCAACAAGATTTTTAACGTAATGGTGATTTTTGTACCTATTGTTACGGGTGTTGAGGCGTACAGATGGGTAATAACCGGTGCTTGTCAGTTCAGTGTTGTTAATTTTCTTTTATATATAGTAAGTCTTGTACTAGCGTATCTGATATCTTTTTACTTTAATGTAAGCTACGGTTTTATGGCGTTTTATCTTAAAAATCTGTGGGGTGCTGATATTCTGAAAGAATGTATAGTGAACTTTCTTTCCGGTGCGACAATTCCGCTTGCATTTATGCCTGCGGCTCTTTCAACGGTGCTTAACCTGTTGCCGTTTTCTTCGCTTTCGTACACACCTGTTATGATATATATGGGTATGTATTCGCCGACACAGATAGTATACAGAATGTTGTTTCAGGTGTTCTGGCTTTGCATGATGATTCTGCTGTCAAAAGCGGTATGGAATCATGCTGTCAAGCGTCTGTGCTCGCAAGGAGGGTGAAAAATGAGAAGAATGTTACGACTTCACCGTATATTTGTGGCACAGTATATGAAAAACCTGATGGAATACAAGGTGGATTTTTTGACGGGGGCCGTGAGTTTTCTGCTGGGTCAGATTATCCAGATAGCGACGCTTGGTATTATTTTCAGCCAGATACCTGACCTTGTAGGCTGGGGATTTAACGAGATACTGTTTATATACGGCTTTTCGCTTATTCCAAAAGGTATAGACCATCTGTTGTTTGACAATTTGTGGAGTGTGGGATATTTTATAGTCAGAAAAGGTGATTTTGATAAATATCTGACACGACCAATCAACAGCTTGTTTTATGTGATAGCAGAGAAATTCTGTGTAGATGCGTTTGGAGAGTTATTTATCGGTTTGGTGCTTATAGTGTACTCTGCAATAGCGTTAAAAATCACCATAACATGGTATATGATACCTTTGTTTATTATTGCTGTTGTTTTTGCTACTTTGATTTACACATCAATAAAAATTGCTACCTCGGCTATTGCGTTCTGGACAAAAGCGTCCGGCCATATAACACATATGTTTTATATGACAAACGATTTTTCAAAATATCCTGCAACCATATATAACAAATTTGTGCAGACAATAATTACATATGTAATCCCGTTTGCGTTTACAGCGTTTTATCCAGCAAGCTACTTCCTTTCAAAAGGGAATGCGCTGTTTTGTATTGGTGGCACAGTAGTCGCATCAATAGTGTTGTTTGTTATCTCTGTGTGTATATGGAACAGGGGTATCAAAGCATACGAGTCAGCGGGTAGCTAAAAGTAATAAAAAAGGAGGGGGATTTTTTGGACAATCCTTTTGTGTCGTATCTGAAAGAAGAAAAAATTGAATATCTGACACCTGTGTGTTCACTTAACAAAGCAGTCCTTAACAAACTCCCTTTGTATGGTGTTGAAGATGAAATAGAGGGCATGACATTCCGTGAGATTTTTTCAACACAAAGCGTGATAGAAGAGATAAAAACGGTTGCAAAGGAATACAACATTGATATCTCGAGTTTTGAAGACTATATGTTACCACGATTACTTGATAAAGCACTTGTCAGCAATGACATAAAGTACAAACAGCTTTCTTCAAAAGTAGCGGTTAAATTTGGCAACAGGCTGGGAATGTTATTGTTGAGTCTGAGGCTTGGAGAAATGGAAAATCAAAGTGCACGACCTGACTGGAATAGTGTTCATTGGGAGTACTGGAGTTGTCTTGATACTATTATCTTTGTCGGTGGACTTGCAAGCGGGATGTTTGGCAGAAAGCTGAAAGAGCAGATTTTATATATTTTTGACCGTGCAGGTGCCAAGCCGTACAATATTATGCTTTTTGATAACGGAACATTTGTTGGTGTGATGGGATGTGCCCAGCATCTTATGAAAGATGATACAACAGGACTTGTGTTTGATTTCGGACACACCAATCTAAAGCGATGTGTGGTAAAAAAAGGTGTGGGTGAAATACGAAACTTTATAGCTCTTGAGAGCACAAAGTCGTTGTATGTTCACAGCAAACCGCTTGACGGTGAGGATGTGTGGGAAAGTGCGTTGCTTTTGCACAAATATCTTGTCAAGACGATTGTTGATACATATAAACAGCAGATATCAAAGCATAACCTGTCTGACGAAATTATCATCAGTATAGCTAATTACAATGCTGGTGGTGTGCTCAATAGCGAGCGTGGGGGCTATGCAAAACTTACAGAGCTTGGTACGGATTATTCAAAAATACTATCTGAAGACCTGTCGAGTATGTTGCACAGAAGAATCAAGGTAAGACTTGTGCACGACGGCACCGCAAATGCACTTTATTTTTCTGAAATAGAAAATTCAGCTTGTATATCACTTGGTACAGCCTTTGGAGTAGGCTTTACTGATATAAAAATTTGATAAATACGGTTTTACGCCACTGTGGCAGAATAGTTGTCTGTTCTTTTACAGCACTAAATATAGTGCTGTTTGTCAGGTGGCGTTATTTTTTTGTCATTTATATACAAAAGTTAACTTAAAAGATTGTGCAAAAAGCGTTGTGAAATTTTGCTGTTTTTTATTTCAAATTTGTAAACAATATGCTATAATATTTATGACTGAAATTATGCGGTTAATTTTTAGAAAGAGAGGAATTTTAATGAAATTACGCAGTCTTATTTCATGTTTACTGGCTATGCTTATTCTGGTATCATCATTCAGCTTTGCTATTACTGCTGCTGAAGTAGATGCTGCACAGACAGGATACTATAACCAGAGCTACCTTGAGGATTACGCAAAGGCAGCAAAAAACGAAACTGGTCTTGGTGCTACATACACTAAGTCCGCTACTACATTCAAAGTTTGGTCACCAACAGCTACAGCTGTTATGGTTAAGCTTTACTCAACAGGTACTGACGCTGAGTCAGGCGCTAAGGTGCTCGGCACATACGCTATGACTAAAAACAGCACAACAGGTGTCTGGACATTAAAGCTTGACGGCGACTACAAAAATGTTTACTACACATATCTGCTCACTATCGACGGTAACACACAGGAAACACAGGACCCATATGCTACCGGTGTTGGTGCTAACGGTGAGCGTTCAATGGTAGTTGACCTTGATTCTACTGACCCAGAGGGTTGGGAAGATGACGAGCACGTTCTTTTCAATTCTGCAGCTGAAGCAGCTGTATGGGAAGTACACGTTCGTGATTTCTCTATCTCTCCATCATCAGGCGTTTCTGATGAAAACAAAGGTAAGTTCCTTGCTTTCACAGAGGGTAATACAACAGTAAACGGCGAGGGCGATATCGCAACTTGTGTTGACTACCTTGTTGAAAAAGGTATCAACTGTGTACAGCTTTTGCCTGTTGCTGACTTCTCAGAAATCGATGAAACAAGTTCAGCTCCACAGCGTAACTGGGGTTACAACCCTGTTAACTTCAACGTTCCTGACGGTTCTTATTCTTCAAACGCTTACGACGGTAACGCAAGAATCAAAGAGTTCAAACAGCTCGTTCAGGCTCTCCACGACAGAGGCATCGCAGTTGTAATGGACGTTGTTTACAACCACACATACGTACTCGAGGGTTCAGCTCTTGCTAAGACAGTTCCTCAGTACTATCACAGAATGATTGATGCTCAGAACTACTACAACGGTTCAGGTCTTGGTAACTGTCTGTCAACAGAAAAGGCTATGACATCAAAATACGTTGTTGAGTCACTTAAATACTGGGTAGAAGAATACCACGTTGACGGTTTCCGTTTCGACCTTATGGGTGCTATTGACTGCGATACATTAAACGCAGCAAGAGCAGAGCTCGATAAGATTGATAAGAGAATCCTTATGTGGGGTGAGCCTTGGGCAGGCGGCGACGCTGGTATCTCTAACGGTGCTACAAATTCTAACTTCTCAAAACTCAACGACCGTATCGGTGGTTTCAACCAGACATATTCTGAAAACTTAAAGGGTTCAGAATCTATGATTACAGGTACAACAGGCGCATTTGCACAGGGCGACACAACAAACGCTGCTATCCTGAATGCTGCTAGAGGTACTGCTACATACTTTAACACAACAGCTATCTCAAAACAGGTTAACTATCTTGATAACCACGATAATTTAACACTCTATGATAAACTGTTAAAAACTAACCAGGATAACTTACGTACACAGTATGGTTATACTTTTACAACAAACAAAGACCTTGAAAGACTCTATGAACTCAACAAGACAGTTGCTAACACATACTATCCTGAGGTTTCTGCACAGTTAAGACTTGCACTTTTCTCTGACTTAACTGCACAGGGTGTTCCATTTATGAATGCTGGTACTGAGTTTGGTCGTACAAAGTACGGTGATGGTAACTCTTATCGTACATCAGACAACATCAACGCTATTGACTGGACACGTCTTGAGAAATTCTCACTTGAAGCTGACTACTATGCTGGTCTTGTAAAGATTCGTGACGCATTCGCAGGCTTCTCTGATGCTGATGCTGATAGCATCACAGTTCTTTCACAGCAGCAGCCTGTTGCTTACTCAATTTCTGATAAGACATCAGGTAAGTGGAACGACGTTGTTGTTATTATGAACAACAATATGACTTCTTCAAAGACTGTTACTCTGCCAGCAGGTACATGGAACGTTGTTGCTAACGACAAGAAGGCTGGTCTTGAGATATTAAGCACAGCTACCGGTTCTTACACAGTTCCTGCATCATCAGGTGCTATCCTTGTTAAGTCTGATTCTTATGCAAACTACAAGAAACCTGCAGAGGGTAAAGCAACATTAACAACAGAGCACTATGTTCGCGATTCTGCTAGTGGTTCTTACACACTTGCAAAAACTGACATCGCTACATATTCAGTAGGTCAGAAATATCGTGCTATTACAAACACAGATATCCTCTTTGACCACAATCTTGACAAGTACGATAGTACATCAGGTGTACTTTCAGGTTCTGCTGTAGCTGGTCAGAACATCACAGTTAAGTACTACTACACAAGATACACAGAGTCTAACTATCTGACAGTTAACTTCCTTGATTCTACATCTAAGGAGCCTATCCGCTCTTACATCAAGTACAGACTCCGTGACGGCGACGAGTTCTCTATCCCTGCTACAGGCGTTCAGGGTTACTCACTCGATACAGGTAAGTATCCTGGCGGTACAGTTGGCGTATTTGACGCATCAAAGTCACTTGAGTTCAACTACTACTACAACGAACTTACACATACACAGACTGTAGTTCACTACTATAACTCTCACAAAAACTGGGATAACACAACTATCCAGTGTTATGCTTACTTTGATACATCTACTGATGAGCCACTTGGTAAATGGACAGACAACAAGCTTGGTAACATGGCAAAAGACCCAACACTTGGTGACAGATGGTACACAGTTACTATCCCTAATGTTAAGTCATGTCGTGTAATGTTCCACCCAGCTGGCGCAGTAAGTGGCGTACAGCAGGAGCCTGGTCAGGGTGAACGCGGTTACGAAGTTTCAGGCGAAGCTTGGATCAAAGATGGTATCATCACATTCTCTTGCTCAGTTGTAACAAGCTACATTGACCTTGCAACAGGTAAACAGCTTGCTCCTGATGCTACAAAACAGTATGAGAAGATTACTTCTAACGGTATGTACAGCACAGTTGCAAAACCTGAGCTCGGCGGTTACATCACACCTGCTAACGCTTCTAACTTCTTTAAGGCTGGTACAACTAACGTAGTATATCTTTACGACGGTTCTGACCCAGATACTCCAATAGGCGGTTCGCTCATTATCGGTGACGCTGACCTTAACAACGAAGTAAACGTACTTGACGCTACTACTATTCAGAAGTACAGTGCAAGTATGCTTATGCTCACAGGCAACGCTCTCAAGACAGGTGACTGTGACGATAACAAAGAAGTTAACGTAATGGACGCTGCATACATCCAGAAGTTTGCTGCTTCACTTGATAACATTGCTAATGTTGGTAAGATTATCGAAGGTGTTGGCGGTGATACTCAGGGTGAGCACTCATTCGCTGAACTTATCGAGATGTACAACGTACTTTCAGCACATTACCTCGCACTTAACTCAGAGGTATATGGCGACGAGCCTGCATACAAGGCTGCTGGTATAGCTCTTGATACATACAAGCCGGTTACAATGAACCCAACTGCTGATCCATCAGTTATTGATGAGGCATATGATGCATTTGAAAGTGCATACGATGCAATCAAAGATTTTGATCCAAACGCAGCTCCTCCAACACCGGACCCACTTCCAACTGTTGACATCTACTTCTCTAACAATAAATACTGGAGCACAGTAAACTACTATTGTTGGGGTACAGGCGGCAATATGGCATGGCCTGGTCAGAAGATGACATACGTTAAGACCAACGAAATGGGCGAGGACATCTACAAGGTAACTATTGATACAAATATGTACCAGAATATCATCTTTAACAACGGTTCAGAACAGACTGTTGATATTATGATTGATACTACTAAGAACAACGTAGGTTACTACCTTGAGGGTTCAAACAAATATAATGTTGGCACATATGATTACGTTGGATAATCAAATCCTATAAATCAGGGCAGGTCTTTGCGACCTGCCCTTTTTGCAGCAAAAAAGCCCTTCATTTTTGAAGGGCTTTTACTATTAATCGCGAAAGTCAAATAACTCTTTTGGAGTGATTTCCAGTACCTCGCATAATTTGAAAACTACATCAAAGGAAACGCCGACATTTCCAAGTTCGATAGCACTTATGTGACTCCTGTCAATTTCGACCAGTTCGGCAAGTTGCAACTGTGTCAAGCGTTTGCGTTTTCTGTAATACACAACATTCAGACCAAATTTTTCATATAATCCTTTGTACTGAGCTTTCATAATCTCACCTCACTATAATTGTACAGATGCTAAAAGCAATAAAAAACCTTGTGATAATAGCGTTATGTGATTGACACAAGTCAAAATATGGTTTATACTCTAAATAAATCTAAAGGGGGTTAATAAAATGAAAGCTTTAGTATGTGAAATGTGTAATAGCAACGACATTATAAAACAAGAAGGCGTTTATGTTTGTCAATCTTGTGGTACGCAGTATTCTGTTGAAGAAGCAAGAAAAATGATGGTGGATATTTCCGGCAGTACAGTAAAGGTTGACAACTCTGCTTTTGTAGAAAAGTATCTTATGAATGCCCGTAGAGCAAAGCAAAAAGAGGACTGGGAAGAAACAGAAAAATACTACAACCTTGTTGAACAGAACGAACCATCAAATATAGAAGCTATTTTTTATAGCTCATACGGTAAGGCAAAAGCATCTCTTATTGATGGCGATTTGTACAAGCGTCAGGCTGCGTTTAAGGTTCTGCAGAACTGTGTATCTATTATAGATGATAATTTTGCGCTCGAAAAAGCAGAAGAAAACGAAAAAATCATCAAAGAAATCAGTGATGATATTATTAGAATGGCAGGCAGCAATTATGTATATAATCAGAAGAAAAACGGCTATGGTGTGGTAACATGGACAGACAAGAACGAAACCGTAACATTGTTCAATAATCTGCACTCTGAATTTGGCCAGTCGCTTTTGAACATAATTGACAAATATCAGGACAAGTCAAAGACTACTTATCTTTATGAGCTTATTGCAAAACACTATAAATTTATGCTTGATAACGGTATGCTTGCAAACAAGCAGATTTGGGTTGACCGCCTTAGAGATATCCACATAAAATGGCACGCAGTGGACCCATCTCATGAGATTCCATACATCGAGACACCTGCAAAAACAGGTTGTTATGTTGCAACTGCTGTTTACGGTTCTTACGATTGTCCACAGGTATGGACACTTAGAAGATACAGGGATAACACACTTGCAAACACATGGTATGGCAGAGCGTTTGTGCGTACATATTATGCAGTAAGTCCTACACTTGTGAAGTGGTTTGGTAATACTGAATGGTTTAAAAATATGTGGCGTGGAACACTTGATAAAATGGTAAGCAATTTGCAGAATAACGGTGTCGAAAGCACCCCATATGAAGATAAAAAGTGGTAAGGTGATAGTATGAGCTTAAAAACCAGAAATATAATTCTTGCAGGCGTTTTATTTATTCGATCAGCTTTGGGTTTACTGAACTTTTTTGGATATATAGACGAGTTTATTGAATACGGCGGATTTTTCGTTGTACTTCAAAGTATTTTGATTCCGGCGTTACTTGTTGGTTATGGTGTGGAGATACTCAAACAAAAATATACCAAGTACTCTGTAATAGCACTTGGTATTTATCTAGTGTTTGATTTCAGCATTACTACGATTGCTCTTGCTATACTCGTGTTTGTGCCATTTTTTGTTGAGCATCCATATGCTCAGTTCTTAAGAAAACTATGGTTTGTTCCTGCGGCAATCTATGTAATAACTGTGTTTTCACTGTTTGAATTTTTAAACGTACTTGGTGTTATTATTACGCTTGTCAGCATTGCTGTGTTCCTTGTGCTTGGATACTATCTTAAGGATCTGCCGTCAATAAAGGGAATTAACAATGTACAGGCTAATATCAACAAAAACAACAAATTGACTTATTATCAGCAGTTATTTGAACAAGGTGTTATTACTGCTGAAGAGTACGAAAAGAAACGCACAGAAATTATTAATGAATAAGGAGAGATGTTATGGGTAACGGACAAAATACAGGTTGCGGTATAATTTTTGCTATACTTGCAGGAGCGTTAATTATTGTGAGCATTATCACATCAATAGTTGCGGATATAAATTTACTTTCAATGTTTTGATTGTAGCAAAGGCTGAGGTTATTTCTCAGCCTTTTTTTTGGAAACTTACACGGTGAGTTGCATAGTATGTACTAAGGCATAAGCCTAAGAAATTAAAGGAGTAATAATTTTGGATATAGTAGAAAAAATGCTGTCACAGTATGGTGTGTCAAGATTTCCTGCTGATACATCGTATGCAATGGCCTATGTGCCATTTCAACAGTATTCTCCAAAAATGTACAGCCCTATGCAGGGGTATGAGTGTGGCACAATTTTTGAAGATCTCAACAAACCGTTTTGCCCGAAAGATTGCGAGGGACTCAGATGACCCAGCGTGAAATTTTGCTCAAAAAAATCGGCACATATAAATTTGTATTAAAAGACCTTCAGCTTTACCTCGATACACATCCGCGTGATGAGGTAGCGCTGCGCAAATATGCCGAGTATGAAGCTGTGCTAAAACCGCTCGTAAAAGAATTTGAGAGCCGTTTCGGTCCTCTTACCGTAAAAGCTGACGATATGAATAAATTCAAGTGGATCAAAAACCCATGGCCATGGGATATAGAGGAGTGTGACTGATGTTTGTATATGAAAAACAGCTTCAATATCCTATAAAGATAAAGCGTACAAACCCACAACTTGCAAAGATTATTATAAGTCAGTATGGCGGTCCTGACGGTGAGCTTGGTGCATCACTGCGATATTTATCACAGCGCTATACAATGCCTGTTAAAGAATTAAAGGCAACACTTACTGACATAGGTGTAGAAGAACTCAATCACCTTGAGATGATTGGTACTATTGTGTATCAGCTTACAAAGGACCTGACAGAAGAAGAAATAAAGAAAAACGGCTTTGACGCTTACTTTGTAGACCATACAACAGGTGTCTATCCTGCATCTGCTGCGGGTGTACCGTTTACAGCTGCGTATATTCAGTCTAAGGGCGATCCTATCACCGACCTGCACGAGGATATGGCGGCAGAGCAGAAAGCACGAACAACCTATGATAATATCCTGCGTTTTTGTGACGACCCTGACGTAAAAGACCCTATACGATTTTTGCGGGCACGAGAAGTTGTGCACTACCAGCGTTTTGGCGAAAATTTGAGAATACTGACTGATAAGCTTGATTCAAAGAACTATTATCAGTTTAATCCAAGCTTTGACAAAAAATGTTTCAGAAAGTAAAATGCTAAAATAGAAATATAAATTGCATATATGAGCACCTGCAGTGAATCTGTGGGTGCTTGTTTGCTTTGCAAAAAATCTGTTATTTTTCTTTTTAGTTAATAATATATTGTGCGCATATGGTATAAATATAGTGTATTTGTATTTTTATTATGCAGGTGAATGAAATGAAGATAGGCTTTGATAATGAAAAATATTTGAATATGCAATCTCAGCACATTCGTGACAGAATTTCGAAATTCGGCGGAAAACTATATCTTGAATTTGGCGGAAAACTGTTTGACGATTACCACGCATCAAGGGTGCTGCCTGGATTTAAGCCGGACAGTAAACTGCAGATGCTTTTGCAACTCAAAGAACAAGCAGAAATCGTCATTGTAGTAAATGCAGACGATATCGAGAAAAACAAGGTCAGAGGAGATTTGGGTATAACATATGACCTTGATACATTAAGACTTATTGATGTTTTCCAGAACATCGGTCTGTATGTTGGTAGCGTTGTGCTCACACGCTATGCTGACCAGCTTGCCGCACAGAAATTCCAGAAAAAGCTTGAGAAAAATGGTATAAAGGTATATCACCACTATTCTATTGAGCGTTATCCACAGGATATCGACCTTATTGTCAGCGACGACGGATACGGCAAAAACGATTTTATCGAAACAGACAGGGAACTTGTCGTAGTTACTGCACCGGGTCCCGGTAGCGGAAAGATGGCTGTGTGTCTTTCACAGCTTTATCACGAGAATAAGCGCGGCATAAGAGCGGGTTATGCAAAGTTTGAGACATTTCCAATCTGGAATTTGCCACTCAAGCACCCTGTGAATGTTGCATATGAGGCGGCTACTGCTGACCTTAATGATGTCAACATGATTGACCCGTTCCACCTTGAGGCATATGGCGAAACAACTGTGAATTATAACAGAGATATTGAGATTTTTCCTGTTCTTAACACGATTTTTGAGCAGATTTTAGGACAGTCACCATACAAATCTCCTACTGATATGGGAGTTAATATGGTTGGTAATTGTATTTTTGATGATGAGGCTGTGATAAATGCCGCTAATCAGGAAATTATCAGACGTTATTACAACGCCTTGTGCAACAACAAAAAAGGCAACTCGCCTGATAGCGAAGTGTATGCGCTTGAGCTTATTATGAAACAGTCAAAACTCACCAGTGATGACAGAGCGGTTATCGCTCCTGCACTGAAAAAAGCAGAAGAAACAAATGCGCCTGCTGCTGCGATTGAACTTTTTGATGGTACAGTCGTCACAGGCAAGACATCATCGCTTTTGGGTGCGTGTGCGGCTATGCTGTTGAATGCACTGAAAACTCTTGGCGGTATTGATGACAGCGTGCATCTGATTTCGCCTGAGGTTATTGAGCCTATCCAAAGATTAAAGGTTCATCACCTTGGCAACGTTAACCCACGACTTCATATTGATGAGGTGCTGATTGCTTTGTCTATTTCTGCTGCTACAAGTGATGATGCCCAAAAAGCGATGGAACAGCTTGAGAAACTTCGCCATTGCGAGGCACATTCGTCTGTGATTTTGTCACAGGTAGATACAATGATGTTCAAAAAACTTGGCATCAATCTTACATGTGAGCCGTATTACCAGACTAACAAATTGTATCAGAAATAAATTTTGTGGCACTCTCGGCTGGGGGTGCCATTGTTTTGAGGATAATATGAAAGATAATGCAAAAGCTAAAATGTTGCTGGCATCAGCGTTTCTGGTATGGGGCAGTATAGGGGTATTTGTGAAATTGATACCGCTTAACAGTGGGGTGGTTGCGTTTGACCGCTCTGTTGTTGGTATGCTGTTTTTAGTTATAGTAAAGCTGTGTATGAAATCAAAAATTGATTTTGATAAATTAAAAGGCAGTTTGCTACCACTTTTCATAAACGGAGCGTTGCTTGGTGTTAATTGGATACTGCTTTTTGAAGCATACAGATACACAAGTGTTGCGACAGCAACTATATGTTACAATCTTGGACCGATGTTTGTTATGCTTGTATCACCGATTTTTTTCAGAGAGCGGTTGACTGTTTTTAAGGTGATGTGTGTGATAACAGCCCTGTTTGGAGTGGTGTGTTTATCAGGTGTTTTTGAACAATCTGCGGTACAAATGCGCGACATAATAGGTATATCGCTTGGTGTGTGTGCGGCGGTTGTGTATGCTATAACTGTTATTGTCAACAAAAAGCTAGAGAACATCGAGCCAATGGACAAGGCTATCACTCAGTTTTTTTCATCAACTGTTGTGATGTTTATTTATTGTCTTATCATAACAGATGCAAAGCAACTAGTTTTTTCTGTACAAACAATCGTATTGCTTGTTGTAGTAGGTGTAGTTCATACCGGTATAGCGTACACTGTTTATTTCAAGTCTTTGCCACATGTTACATCTCAGAATGTAGCTATTTTTGCCTATATAGACCCGGTGGTTGCGGTGATATTATCGGCGTTTGTATTAAAAGAAAACCTTAGTGTGTCTGTGTATATTGGAGCGATACTTGTTATTGTGGCTGCGATTTTAAGCGAAATATATGATAATAAGCAAAACAAGGGCACAATCAGGGACTAATTTATATATTTTGACAAAAATTTATCAAATGGCAAATATTTCTTGATTTATATGAGATTTAGTAGTAAAATAATAAAGGTATATACTTTGGTATAATCCAAATAAGCATATTTTTTAGGAGGTAATTCCAATGGCAGTAAAAGTAGGTATTAACGGATTCGGTAGAATCGGACGTCTTGCATTCAGACAGATGTTTGGTGCAGAGGGTTATGAGGTAGTTGCAATCAACGACCTTACAGATCCAAGCATGCTCGCTCATCTTCTCAAGTATGATTCAGCACAGGGCAGATACGCTCTCGCTGACAAGGTTGAGGCTAAAGAGGGTTCTATCGTAGTTGACGGCAAAGAAATCACAATCTACAAAGAGCCAGACGCTAACAACATCCCATGGGGTGAGCTCGGTGTAGACGTAGTACTTGAGTGTACAGGTTTCTATTGCTCAAAGGAAAAGTCAATGGCACACATCAACGCTGGTGCTAAGAAGGTTGTTATCTCAGCTCCTGCTGATAAAGAAACAAAGACAGTTGTATTCTCAGTAAACGAGGATATCCTCACAGCTGATGATCAGATCATCTCAGCTGCTTCATGTACAACAAACTGTCTCGCTCCAATGGCTAAGGCATTAAACGACCTTGCTGCTATCCAGAGCGGTATCATGGCTACTATCCACGCTTACACAGGCGACCAGATGATTCTTGACGGTCCTCACAGAAAGGGCGACAAGAGAAGAGCTAGAGCTGGTGCTGTAAACATCGTTCCTAACTCAACAGGTGCTGCAAAGGCTATCGGTCTTGTTATCCCTGAACTCGATGGTAAGCTCATCGGTGCTGCACAGCGTGTTCCTGTTCCAACAGGTTCTACAACAATCCTTACAGCAGTTGTTAAGGGTGAGGTTACAAAGGATCAGATTAACGCAGCTATGAAGGCAGCTTCTTCAGATTCATTCGGCTACAACGAGGACGAAATCGTTTCTTCTGATATCATTGGTATCACATACGGTTCACTGTTTGATGCTACTCAGACAATGGCAACATATATGCCAGAGACAAACACAACTCAGGTTCAGGTTGTTTCATGGTATGACAACGAGAATTCTTACACATCACAGATGGTAAGAACAATCAAGTACTTTGCTGAACTGTAATTAAAAATTAAATTTGATTTTTGTTGCCGACTGTGTAATACAGTCGGCAATTTTTTGTGCCAATATTTTATCACTTTACCATACAAAAGTTTTATTTGACAAGAATATGTAAATGTAGTATAATTTTGCTGTTATCTATATCCAAAAGTGGATTATTATTAGAAATAAAAAGGAGATATGAAAAATGAAAAAGATTTTTGCACTTGTTCTTGCTGTTTTGATGGTAGTATCACTTGCAGCATGTGGCACACAGAATGGCGCAGCTACTGGCGATGAGGCAACAAAGAAAGTTTACACAATTGTATCTGATAACGCATTCGCACCTTTTGAGTCTTATGATAGCGAAACAGGCGAGTATGTTGGTATCGATATGGATATTATCAAGGCTATTGCTGAGGATCAGGGCTTTGAGTACAATATGATGAACGTTGGTTTTGACCCTGCTCTTGCAAAGGTTCAGGCTGGTCAGGCTGATGCTGTTATCGCTGGTATGACAATCACAGACGAGAGAAAACAGATTTTTGATTTCTCTGACGGTTATTTTGAGGATGGTCAGGTAATGGTTGTTGCTGCAGACAGCGATATTGATTCTATTGATGACCTTAAGGGTAAGGTTGTTGCTACTAAGAACGGCACAATGGGTGCTCAGTATGCTAACGACAACAAAGATACTTACGGCTATACAACAAAGGCTTTCGAGGGTTCAAACGAACAGTATCAGGCTATTATCAATGGTAACTGCGACGCTTGCTTTGAAGATTACACAGTTATCGGCGACGCTATCAAGAACGGCGTAGCACTTAAGACTGTTGGTGACAAGATTAACCCAAGCTACTATGGCTTTGCTGTAAAGAAAGGTCAGAACGCTGAACTTATTAAGATGTTCAACCAGGGTCTTGCTAATATCAAGGCTAACGGCAAGTATGACGAGATTCTTGCTAAGTACGGAATGTAATCTCGTATTTGTTTATTAAAATTACCGATTTAGCACGGTATTTTTACCGTGCTAAATTTTTGATTAGAGTTGATTTTTATGGATTTTGCTTTAGTATTTGAACAGTCATGGCCTATGCTGTTGGAAGGCTTGAAAATCACTATTAAAATATCGCTGTTATCTATTGCTATAGGTATGGTGATTGGTTTGATTTCTTGCCTTATGGGCCTATCTAAATTTAAGATTTTTAAAGCTATATCGGCAGTATATGTGTGGATTATCCGTGGTACACCTATGATTGTTCAGGCATTTATTGTTTATTATGGTATTCCGATTATAATTCAGAGTTTTAACCCGAATTTTATTATTTCTGAGTTTTTAGCCGGCACAATTACATTGAGTCTGAATGCGGGCGCATACTTATCTGAAATTTTCAGAAGCGGTATTCAGGCTGTTGATAAGGGTCAGGTTGAAGCGTCCCGAAGTCTGGGTATTCCTTCCGGAAAAACAATGTTCAGGGTTGTTTTACCGCAAGCTTTCAAAATTACTATTCCATCTATCGTTAACCAGTTTATCATCACAATTAAAGATACTTCTATTCTTTCGGTTATCAGTCTTGCTGAGCTTTGTAATCAGGCTAAGCAGTATTCTGCAAGCACATATCGTTTCTTCGAGGTATACATTCTCGTAGGCTTATGTTACCTTGCAATCATTTCGTTGTTGATGATACTTTCAAAATTTGTTGAAAAGAAGGTAAGTTATGATAGAAGAAAAAGTTAAGGTTACGAACTTACACAAAAAGTTCGGTAAACTGGAAGTACTAAAAGGAATAGATATGTCAGTTGCAGAGGGCGAGGTTGTGTGCCTTATCGGACCATCAGGCTCAGGTAAGTCAACTCTGCTTCGTTGTCTTAATCGTCTTGAGGAAGCCACAGATGGAGAGATTGTAGTAGACGGTTATGTGATATCTGACAAAAAGACAAATATCAATAAAGTTCGCGAAAATATCGGAATGGTGTTCCAGCAGTTTAATTTGTTTGCTCATATGAGTGTTTTAAAGAACATCATGTTTGCACCTGTTGACCGCAAAAAAATGACAAAAGAGCAAGCCAAAGAAAAGGCTATGTCTTTGCTTGAGCGAGTAGGTCTTGCCGATAAAGCTGATGCCTACCCACACGAGCTCTCAGGCGGTCAGAAACAGCGTGTGGCTATTGCGCGTGCGCTTGCTATGAACCCTGATATTATGCTCTTTGACGAGCCAACATCTGCACTCGACCCTGAAATGGTTGGCGAAGTTTTGCAGGTTATGAAAAACCTCGCGGTTCAGGGTATGACAATGGTTGTTGTTACTCACGAGATGGGCTTTGCGCGTGAAGTTGCAGACAGAGTGCTGTTTATGGACGAGGGTGTTATCTGCGAACAGGGTACACCTGAGGAAGTATTTCAAAACCCACAGCAAGAGCGTACACAGGATTTTTTGCGTAAGGTGCTGTAATTGAATATCAGACGTTAAAGGACGGCAAAAGCCGTCCTTTTTTTATTTTGTGCGCCGAACACTGTGCTTTCAAATCTCAAAGCGAGCTTAGCTGTGCGCAAAAAGATATGATAATAATATTTGTGAACAATTTTTTAAATTAAAAACTAGACCTTGACTTTCTTTGACTTTCGTGTATAATGAAATTAAAGGTCAAACAAAGTCAAACTAAACTGTTATGTATAAGGGACTGATTTTATGCGTATGAGTGATATTGTAGCACAGTACATACTTGAGATGCTTGATGAAACTGACGGCAACGCCGAAATTCAGCGCAACGAGCTTGCGTCAAGTCTTGGGTGTGTGCCTAGCCAGATAAACTATGTTATAACCTCGCGGTTTACACCCGAGCAGGGATATATTGTTGAAAGCAGATGAGGCGGTGGTGGATATATCCGCATTACTCGAATCAATACAAGCACCTCAACTGCAATTATGCACATAGTTAATTCTATCGGTAGGCGACTTGATAAAGTTACTGCTGAAATTATGATTAACAATATGCTTTCTCGGTCAATAATTAATGAAGAAACCGCACGACTGCTTGTGGCAGCGATGTGTGAGCGCTCGTATCTTGATATCCCGCAACAGTACAGGGATTACTTAAGAGCGTCGATTTTTAAGAATATGCTATTAACTCTTGTTTAAAGGAGGAATAAATATGTTGTGTCAAAATTGTAAAAGTAAAGAAGCAAACACTCATGTCAAGTCAGTTGTAAACGGTGAGTATCAGGAATTTATGTTGTGTAGCGAGTGCGCAAAAGAAAAGGGATATACAAACCTGTTTGCTGATATGCACTCTGATTTTTCTTCAATACTTGGTTCGTTTTTTTCAAATGCATTACCTGCAAAAAGCGAAACCACCCGTTGTCCTGTGTGTATGAGCACATATCACGATATAGCAAAGACAGGACAGGTCGGATGTGCAAAGTGTTACGAGGTGTTTTTGGCGGAACTTATGCCGTCTATCAGACGTGTTCACGGAAACACAACACATTGCGGCAAAGCGCCTGTAAATATTGTCAAGGATAATCCAAGGACCGAAGAAGAAAACCAAACTGCAAAGGTTGAAAACTTGAAATCTGAACTTGAAAAAGCGATTAAAGAGCAGAATTTTGAATACGCCGCAAAACTCAGGGATATGATTAACGAAATGGAGGAGTCAAAATGAAAGAAGTAGTAATATCTTCAAGAATAAGACTGGCACGAAATCTTTCTGACTATCCTTTTGTGGTAAGAATGTCTGACAAAGATAAACTTGAGTTGGTTGAAAAAGTCTGTGCTGTTGCAAAAGAGTATATGGATTTTGACAGAATTGATATGCACGACATTTCGCAGACACAGGCGATTGCACTAGTGGAGCAACACCTGATAAGTCCCCAGTTTGTAAAAGATACAGTAGGTAAAACTTTGCTGCTTAGTAAGGACAAAACAGTAAGTATTATGATAAACGAGGAGGACCATATCCGTCTACAAGTTATTATGGGCGGTTTGTGTCTGAGCGAGGCATTTGAAATCGCTGACAAACTTGATAACGCATTGTCAGAGAAACTAAACTTTGCATATTCGCAAAAACTTGGCTATCTTACTCAATGCCCTACAAATCTGGGCACAGGTATGAGGGCGTCTGTGATGCTTCACCTGCCTGCTCTGAAAAAAGACAGGGCGGTTGCCTCAATTACTTCAAACCTGTCAAAACTTGGACTTACGATAAGAGGAATTTATGGCGAAAGCACAGAGCCTGCCGGTGCTATGTATCAGCTTTCAAATCAGGTGAGTCTTGGCATCAGCGAACGTGCTGCGATAGACAACCTGTCAAATATTTCAAGCCAGCTTGTAAAACAGGAAGTTAAAGCAAGGGATAGAATACTATCTGATATCGAAGTGCTTGATATAGTATCGCGTAGTCTGGGTATACTGAAAAGTGCTAGACTTATGAATCATACAGAGGCTATGAATCTTTTGTCAAACGTGCGTCTTGGCGTTGCTAACAAAGTGCTTGAATCGCTGACGCTTGACAGTATCGACAAACTTATGTGTGACATACAGCCTGCTAATATCCTGAACCGATATGGAGAACTGACGGTTGAACAGCGCGATATAAAAAGAGCAGATTTGTTAAGAGAAAAACTGAACTAAGATTATCAAAATAAGAATATTATGAAAGGAAGGTAAATGTATATGTACAATTTTAAAGGCTTTACACAAAAAGCAAATACAGCGCTTAATTTGGCGGTAAGCAGTGCGCAGGAAATGGGACATACTTATGTAGGAACAGAGCATATTTTGCTTGGACTTATAAAAGAAAATACAGGAGTTGCGGCGGTGGTGCTCAGTGAATGTGGACTTGATGACATTGCGCTTGAAAACCACATTGCTGACACAATAGGCAAAGGTACAGTAACTGTGTTGACGCCTGATGATTTTACGCCACGCACAAAGCGTGTGATGCAGATGGCTGTCATAAATTCTGCAAAAATGGGCCACAACTATGTTGGCACAGAGCATTTGCTGATATCTCTCCTTTCAGAGCGTGACAGCTATGCCGTAAGATTCTTAAATGAACTTTCGGTAAATTCGTCAACTGTTATCACAGCACTTAAATCAAGCCTTTCTGATGATAAATCAGCGGATGAGTCCGACTTTGATTTTGATGACAAAAAAACCGGTAAAAAGCATGCTGATTCAAGCATAAAAACACTCAGCCAGTATGGCAGAGATTTGACTTTGAGTGCTGAAAATTCAGAGATTGACCCGGTTATCGGCAGGGATAATGAGATAAACCGAATTATCCAGATTTTGTCCAGACGCACAAAAAACAACCCTGTGCTTATTGGTGAGCCCGGTGTTGGCAAAACCGCAGTTGCAGAGGGTCTGGCACTAAAAATCGCAAACGGCGAGGTGCCTGACCACTTGAAGAATAAACGTGTGTTTTCACTTGACCTGACATCAATGATTGCAGGCACAAAATATCGCGGTGATTTTGAAGACCGCATCAAAAACGCAATCGAAGAGGTTAAAAAATCGCAGGATATCATTTTGTTCATCGACGAGCTTCACACCATTATTGGTGCCGGTTCGGCAGAGGGTTCGGCTGATGCGGCAAATATATTAAAGCCAAGTCTGGCACGAGGCGATTTTCAGGTTATCGGTGCAACAACGCTTGAGGAATACCGCAAATATATTGAAAAGGATGCGGCACTTGAGCGACGCTTTCAGCCTGTGACCGTGTCAGAACCGTCAAAAGAAGATGCCGTACTGATTCTAAAAGGTCTCAAAGACCGATATGAGGCACATCATAAGGTGAAGATAACTGACGAAGCGATTAACTGTGCAGTAGAACTTTCAAGCCGTTATATCGCTGACAGATACCTGCCTGATAAGGCAATCGACCTTATCGACGAAGCGGCATCAAAGGTAAGGTTGTCCGGTCTTACTACACCACCGCAGATAAAAGAACTCGAAGAAAAACACGAGCGTCTTGAGCAGGAAAAATCGAGTGCTGTAAATGAACAGGATTTTGAGCGTGCCGCAAAGATTCGTGATGAACAAAAAACTGTAAAAGCAGAACTCGACAGCAACAAAAAGTTATGGGAAGAACAGTCAAAGGCGATAAACGGAGAGGTCACAAAAGAGGATATTGCTGACATCGTTTCTGACTGGACAAAAATTCCTGTAACAGAGCTTACAAAAGAAGAGTCACAGCGATTACTTAATATGGAACAAATTCTGCACGATAGGGTAGTTGGGCAAAATGAAGCAGTTACTGCTGTTGCAAAAGCCATAAGACGAGGCAGAGCAGGTATCAAAGACCCTAACCGTCCTATGGGTTCGTTCATATTTTTAGGCCCTACAGGTGTGGGCAAAACAGAATTGTGCAAGGCGCTCGCATCTGCTATGTTTGGTGATGAAAACGCAATGCTACGCCTTGATATGAGCGAATATATGGAAAAGCACACAGTATCACGTCTGGTCGGCTCACCACCGGGATATGTCGGATACGAAGAGGGCGGTCAGCTTACTGAAAAAGTGAGACGAAAGCCATACTCTGTAGTGCTGTTTGACGAGATAGAAAAAGCACACCCTGATGTGTTCAATATGCTTTTGCAGATTCTCGAAGACGGA
Organism: Ruminococcus sp.; assembly: GCA_045604645.1. Classification (GTDB taxonomy): domain Bacteria; phylum Bacillota; class Clostridia; order Oscillospirales; family Acutalibacteraceae; genus Ruminococcoides. The sequence goes on from JAZUOM010000039.1 coordinate 39,070, forward strand.
CGACTCACTGACTCACAGGGCAGGACAGTTGACTTTAAAAACACAGTAATCATAATGACATCTAATGTCGGTGCACGACTCATCGTTGAAAAGCAACAGTCTTTAGGTTTTGCACAAAATGAAAACGAAAACAAGAATATCAAAGATTTGGTGATAAATGAACTCAAAAAGGTGTTCAGACCTGAGTTTTTAAACCGTGTTGATGATACCATTGTATTTACAAAGCTGAGTAAAGACGAGATAAAGCAGATAGCGCACAAGATGCTCAATAATCTTGCAAATAGGCTTAAACCGATGGGTGTTGATATCACATTTACAGACGCAGTAATTGATAAAATCGCCGACGAGGGCTTTGATGAGACATATGGTGCACGGCCACTCAGACGTGCGATAGTATCAAACATTGAGGATAAATTGTCCGAAAAACTGCTTGACGGCACGCTTGAGGATGAAACAAAGGTTGTGTGTGACTATATCGACACAGAGTACAAATTTAGTTCTATAAAAGAATAATAAACAACACAAAAAGCACGGTACAAAAACGTACCGTGCAATTTTTTGTATACAGAAAAGTACGCGATAGTCGCGTGGTTCAAAAAAGGTTAACCGATAAAAAGAAATACAAATGATACAGGGGGAGGCTCCCCTGTGTAAGGGGAGCTGTCAGCGTAGCTGACTGAGGGGTTGTTAATG